>NZ_JBCFBO010000003.1 GCF_038562635.1 Methanobacterium sp.
GGTTATCCACGTGTTACTGAGCCGTTCGCCACGAACCACCGAAATGATTCGTTCAACTTGCATGGCTTAATCGAACCCCAAAAGCAGTGGCCTCCGCCAGGATCAAACGGATTTACACGTTCAAATCACAAACGAAGAATATTTGCATTTCGGAAGTAAACAATAATAAAAAAACCTTATTCAACTTAAATTGAAAAGGGGGTACATTTTTTCTAGTAGCAACCAAAAATCACCACAAATCTACCAAACCAACATCAAACTCAAACAATCTTACAATTTCTTGCAACAAGTTTTTGAGTCCTCATATATTATAGCCACAATTGGAAAAACCAGTCTTCACAGAGTGATATTATCACACTCCAACCGACGCCTTAAACCATGGCACATTATAAGCGTAACAGCCGAAAATTTCTTTTCAAACCAACGCATACTATACTCAAAGGTTGTAGATTAACAAACATATTAGAAAATATTGCACAAATATTAATTTTATTAAATTTGTTGTGACACTTTAATTTATGAACCATCCCCTATATATTTTTTCTACATTTTATTAAACAGGATCATAATCTCCATAATTATATAACCAAATTCACAAGATTATGACTTTAAACTTATAAAATAATAATTGAAAATCCTACTTCACATAATTAGACATTTTTAAGTTAAGATGGCAAAAATTAGCCACAAATACTTCCATATTACATAGAAATACCCCTACTTTTAAATAATAGATACTATATATAGTGTATTTCCAAATAAATCTGCTAACATGGTTTTAAATCCACTATTTAAACCTTTCGATTGCAATTAAAAACACAAAGTATTTTTATAGTTCTGATAGATTTAAATGCGGTGATAAACTATGAAGTTTGGTATTGAATTTGTTCCAAATGAACCTATAGACAAAATAGTTAAATTAGTCAAACTAGCTGAAGATGTAGGTTTTGAATACGCGTGGATTACAGACCACTACAACAACAAGAACGTATACGAAACCCTGGCATTAATTGCCAACGGAACTGAAACTATAAAAATGGGCCCTGGTGTAACTAACCCTTACGTAAGAAGCCCAGCAATAACAGCATCTGCTGTTGCAACTTTAGATGAATTATCAAACGGAAGGGCCACATTAGGTATTGGTCCTGGTGACAAAGCAACCTTCGACGCATTAGGAATTGAATGGACAAAACCTGTCAGCACAATTAAAAATGCAATCACTATGATGGAAACTCTCCTCTCAGGCGGAAAAACAGAAAGCGGTGCAAGCTTAATGGGTACAAAAGCAGTCCAGGAAAAAGTCCCTATTTACATGGGTGCACAAGGTCCTATGATGCTTAAAACCGCTGGTGAAGTATCTGACGGTGCATTAATCAACGCATCAAACCCAAAAGACTTTGAAGCTGCAGTTCCTCTCATAAAAGAAGGAGCAGAAGCAGGCGGTAAAAGTATAAGCGACGTAGATGTAGCAGCATACACTTGCTGTTCCATAGACGATGATAAAGGTAAAGCTACAGGCGCAGCAAAAATTGTTGTTGCTTTCATTGCTGCTGGTTCACCACCACCAGTATTCGAAAGACACGGCCTACCTACCGACACCGGTGCTAAATTCGGAGAATTCTTAGGTAAAGGAGACTTCGGAGGAGCAATCGGAGCTGTAAACGACGATTTAATGGATGCATTCTCTGTTGTCGGAACTCCTGATGACTTCATACCAAAAATCGAAGCTCTCGGAGAAATGGGCGTAACCCAGTATGTAGCTGGTTCCCCAATTGGACCTGACAAAGAAAAATCCATAAAATTACTTGGAGACGTAATTAGCTCATTCTAATTCTCCATACTTATTTTATTTTTCATTTTTAAGTCATTAAAGCTATTTTTTAAGTGTGCTATTTTTCAACAAATTAATACTATACTTCAACATATTTAATTCAAGTACAACAAATTCAATGTTATCTACGTATTTTATGATAAGTTACACACCTCCAAAAATTTTTTAAATTTACAAAGGTGAAAATCAACCTTTCAAAAATTTAAAGAATTTTTGATGCCCGAAAAATCTTAGATTTTCGAGCGCAGTCGAAAATTGGAAATTTTCGTGCTTACAAAATCGAAGCATGCAAAAATCTGTGATTTTTGCTGCGTCAAATCAAAGATTTGACAGATTTTGTAAAGGTTGATAAAAACATACTATAAGCCAAATAAAAATAAACCCGTGAAAATTATGGAAATTCAAAACTTAATGTCAGACATCAGAAAAAATGCCATTAAAAGAATGGATAAACAATCACCATCTGATCTTGCAGTAACCTGGACCTCAGAAGACCTGCTCTACTCTGGAAAAGGAAACGCTGTTTTTATAATTATACCAACTCCCGGATGTGCCCATGCACTTTCAGAATCTGGCGGATGCACGATGTGCAGTTATATTGCAGATTCACCTCTTGAAGAAGTTTCTTCAGAGGAGTCAGTTCAAATATTCAAAAATCTCATGGAAAGACATGAAATAAAGCCAAAAACAGCTGTTAAAATCTTCGTTTCAGGAAGTTTTTTAAATGAAGAGGAATTGCCTAAAGAGGCACGTGATGACATCCTTACAATTTTAAATAATGAAGAGAATGTAGAAGAAGTTATAGTTGAATCTCGTCCAGAGTATGTAACTGAAGAAGTAATCAGGGAGTGCTGCAGTTTCCTGCCGGATAAAATATTTGAGGTAAGTATGGGGCTTGAAAGCAGCAGCGACTACATTAAAAAATACAGGATAAATAAAGGCTTTTCCAATGAAGACTTCGAAAGAGCCGTTGGTGTCATTAAAAAGATGAAAAATGATTACAAAGTTACATCCAAAGCCTATCTTTTTGTTAAACCAATTTTAACATCTGAAAAAGAAGCTATTGGTGACGCAGTTGCTTCAGCACAATATGCAGAAGAAGTTGGTGTTGACAGGATATCATTCTGCCCAGCAACAATTCACAAAGGAACTCTTATGGAACTTCTATGGCGCAGAGGTTCATACCAGCCGCCATGGATATGGAGTGTACTTGAAATCATAAAAAGAGTTCGTAGTTCATCTAAGATTCCTGTGATAATGGATACTTCTGGTTTTGGAACACGGAGAGGACCTTTTAACTGTAAAAAATGCAATAAGAAACTCAAAAATTTAATAATTGAATCCAATCTTAACCAGAGCATTCCTGAAGAATTTGAATGTGAATGTAAAAACAGATGGGCTGCAAATGTTGAATTTTGTGATGTGACTAGATCAACATGCAATATAATAAACAGATAGTTAAACTTTTTAAATTACTTTCTTCATTTTATAGTTAACAAAATTAACACCATAAAATTTTTAACTTGTTTTTTTATTACTTTAAAACCCTGCTTCAAAAAAGGTTTAGCTGTTATACTCGCTTCAGTAAACACTTCAGTAAAATTGAGTTTTTTGGCTTTTTTAATAAGACATTCCAGTAACATTTTCCCTATTTTTTGCCTTAAATAATCCATATGGACATAAATCATATCAATACAACCTAAAGGAGATAATTCAGCGAAGCCGACAATTTTATTTTTATATTCTGCCATAATTACAAAGTTATTTTTAATTCTATTTTCCATTTTTCAATGTCGATTTGCAGAGGGGCCCATGTATCCAGTTGGTTCTTTATATAATCATCTGCATTTACAGAATGGACAACTTCCCAAAAAAGACTGGTTAAATCTGAAAAATAATCTTCATTATATTCTCTAATTTCAATTTTCATCTTATCATCTATATAAATTCCACGAGAAAACAATGACAGGAATACCTAACACAAAAATATTTATAGCCGCTTTTAAAAACCATGTATCTGCAGATAATATAATAAAATAAATCCATAAATAAATATAATGAACGTTAATCCAGCTGTTCCTGTTAAATATTTATTCTATTAAATTCTTTCACGGTATTTTAACTCCTCAAACTCAATTCTAAATTCAGTTCCAGTTTCCGAGTTAAGTTCTATAGATCCATCTACCTGATTTATTAAGAGATTAACTAGTTGTAGGCCCAAAGATTCAGTATTTTTAAAATTTAATCCTTCAGGGAAGCCAATACCATTATCTTTTATTATAATGCGGAATTTTCCATTATCAGAGTATACTTTTACCCAAATTTTGCTTTTTTCATTTTTTTCTGTATCGAGAACTGTAAATCCTTCAAATCCATATGTCCTCAAAACCGGAGATTTTGACACTTCAGAAATACAATTTCCCTTTGCCTTGAATCTGTAATCTTGTTTTTGTTGTAAGTGCTGAATTTCATTCTTGAACCGCGAATCAGAGATCTGCAAACCACCATTTCCAAATTCGCTGTTTTCAGTTGTTAAAATAGTAGATTCAGAACATGTCCCATAATCTGTTGGAAACGCGTGCTTAATCGAATTAGTTACAAGTTCCGTTATAATAAGACCGCAAGGAATGGAAGTTTCAATGTTAAGTTTTATACTATCTAACTTCAAATCATATTCAATTAAATTTTGATTTACATCGTAGGTCTGAAATAAATTAGTTACAATATTAGAAATATAACTACCAAAGTCAATTTTATCAAGATTTTTTGATTGATAAAGTTTTTCATGAACCATTGAAATAGATTTAACCCTGTTTTGACTTTCTTTAAAAAATTCAACTGCTTGTTCATCTTTGATATACGGAATCTGGAGATTAAGAAGACTGCTTATTATCTGCAGGTTATTTTTAACACGATGATGAATCTCCCGCAGAAGCAGTTCCTTCTCTTGAAGCGTTGATAAAAGTTCACTGGTCCTTTCCTGAACTTTAACTTCCAGTTCATCGTGTGCGTTTCTTAAATATTGTTCAGCTTTTTTCTGTTCTGTAATATCCGTTGTAAGTGTTACATACAAATCATTAGCAGGTGCAAAAGCTGAAAATGAAAAATAGCTATCTATGGTTGGAGAATAAGTCTCATACTTTTTAATTTTTCCAGTGGAGACTATTTCATTCACTTCCATTATCAAAGAAGAAACAGCATTAGATCCATAGAGTTTAGTAATGCTTTTACCTCTAAAATTTTTATTAATGAACACTCTACTGGTTGAAGACGCAGGATTAGCGTACTTAATAATTAAATCAACTACTTTTCCATTTCTATCATACACTATCCTGTAAACAGTTATGCCTTCCTGCATATTTTCAAATATTGTATAATAATCTTCACTGGTAAGTGAAAATATATCTAAACCCGTATTTTTCATAAAAATCATTGTAATTTATTCATATTATTTTCTAAATATGTATTAGAAGAAGGTATAAAAAAAGTTTTCTTTAAGAAGTTTTGGAGACATAAATAATAGCTCAAAATACACTAAAATATTTAATAACAACCCAATTATTTCACTTTAAATTGCTATTATAAAATAGATCTTGATTAAAAACTAGATATTTCAGCCAATCTAATTGGTAAAGTGAAATAAAACGTAGAACCCCTATCTAATTCAGATTCAACCCAAATCCTACCCCCATGACGTTCAATAATTCTTTTACTAATTGCAAGACCTATCCCTGCTCCTTTATATTCATCCATGGTGTGCAGCCTTTTGAATACCTCAAATATTTTGTCTTTATACTGAGATTCTAATCCGATTCCATTATCTGAAACCGAAAATATAAATTCTCCTTTTTTTTCATCTTTTCTTGCAGATATATGAATTTTTGGAGTAACATCCTTCCTTTTAAATTTAATTGCATTTGATATCATATTCTGGAATAGTTGAATTAACTGGTTTCTATCAGCAATAACTGTTGGAAGTTTATCATAAGTAATTTTAGCTCCACTTTCAATAATTGCAGCATGGAGATTAGATAAAACAGTTATTAATACCTCTTCAATATCTGTAAAATTAAATTCACCGCCCTTTGTGCCTATTCTAGAATAATCAAGCAATCCCTGAATCATTTCTTTCATTCGTGTTGCAGCATCAATTATAAACTCAATAAATTCATCGGCATCAGTATCAAGTTTGTTTTTATAACGTCTTTCTAAAAGCTGTGTGAAACTTGCAATGGTTCTAAGCGGTTCCTGTAAATCATGGGAAGTAATATAAGCAAATTGTTGTAATTCATCATTGGAACGTTTCAATTCATGTATTGTTTCTTTTAATTTTTCTTCGGATTTTTTACGCTCGCTTATATCTCTGGCCATTCCCAGAACTAATTTTTGACCCCTTATTTCTATTGGATATCCAGTTATCTCAACAGGTACTTTTTTACCACCTTTTATAGTGAGAATAAATTCTTCAGGACCAGTAGCACGACCTTTAATGTTCCTACTCAATAAATCAAATGCTTTAATTATTTGTTCTCCAGTAATTAAGCCTAATTCAACAAGATTTTTACCTATAATTTTCTCCTTTTTAAAATTTATAAGTCTTTCAGCAGCTCTATTACCATCTAAAAAGTTTCCTTTCATGTCAGTGAGGAAGTATGGATCAGGAGCATATTCAAATAATATTTTAAGCCTTTCTTCACTTTCTTTAAGCGCTCCTTCAGCATTTTTACGTTCAGTAATATCTTCACATACAACATAAACTATTATATTCCCATTAGGTCCTTTAACAGCATGCAAAATCTCTTTTACCCACATTAAACTGCCGTCTCTATGGATTTTACGGATTTCCCAGTAAAACACCTTTCCATAGTTTTCTATACTGTATCTCAAATTACGTGCTGCATATTTCCGGTCTTTCTCGTAGAATACCATTGATATCAATGATTTACCCGTTAATTCCGAGACAGTGTAACCAAGTCGCTCAGCTCCAAACGGGTTTACAGATAGTATAGTGCCCTCAGTATCCACTGTAAAATACATAGAGGGATTATCATCATATAAAGCACGATAACGCTTTTCACTTTCTCTTAGCGCTTCCTCTGCCTTTTTACTCTCAGTAATATCCCTTGAAATTACAGATATTCCAGTAACTTTTCCCTCAACGTTTTTTACAGAGAATAGATTCATAGATACGTATATCTCAATACCATCTTTTCTCAGCCTTTTGGCTTCATAATGCATTATATTTTTTCCTTCTTTAAGTTCAGATATATATTCATCTACTTTTTTAAACTGCGAAGGATCAAATAAAGGAGAATATCCTTTTCCAACCATTTCTTCGGCAGAATAACCATATACTTTTTCAGCTCCCCTGTTCCAGCTTGTTATAATTCCATCAAGTGTTAAACCAATTATTGCATCATCTGAAGATTCAACAATATTTGCCAATCTCAGGATCTTCTCTTCTGCTTTTTTACTTTCAGTAATATCCTCTCCAGAAATAAGTGCATTTATGAAATTACCATCATCATCTCTAAGTACAGCAATATTCCATGAAATAAGTCTTTCTTCACCATTTTTTGCCAAAATAGGGCCTTCATAATACGTAAATTCTTTTAAATCGCCAGATATTATGCTGATAGCAATATCTGTTAATTCAGACTTAACTCTTTCTGGAATAAAATCAATAAAGCTCTTTCCTATAATTTCATCAGCACTATACCCCACAATTTCAATACCCTTCTTATTTATTAAAGATATAGTTAAATCCCTATTTATCGCGACCAGAACAACCCCTGCGATATCAAGATACGTCTGCGCCCTTACTTTTTCTTTATATAATGCCTTTTCTGCCTTTTTACGCTCTTCTATTTCCTGTTTTAATTGCTTATTAGACTCTTTAAGTTCTTTTGTTCGTTCCTGGACTTTAAGCTCCAGAGTATCATGTGCATCTTTTAACTCACTTTGAGCCTTTTTCTGTTCAGTTATATCAGCTGCAACTGAAAGTACTGATTTTACATTTCCATTTTTATCAAATTCAGGGATATTCCGAGAATCATAATATTTTAACCCTTTATAACCCAGTATTATAAATTCTAGATTTTCAGGCTTTCCAGTTTCAAAAATTCTTTTTAAGAGGGATTCAATGGTATTAGATAGCTCTTCAGGTATTCCAATTTCTGCAGGAGTTTTACCAATATAATCTTCCTGTGGTAATCCCATTACTTCAGCCCCAGCAGGATTAATGAAAACATGCCTCAAATTCTGGTCGTACCTTGTTATACCTAAAGGTGAATTTTCAATCAGGGTTTTGAATTCTTCCCTACTGTCTTTCAGGGCATTTTCAATTTTTTTACGGTCTGTAATATCTAAAAATGATGCTATACTCATTTTAGAGCCAGGGATCATAGATACAGTACCAAAAACGTTCCTAATATTCCCTTTTTTATTAACAGCATGAAATTCATATTCTTTGGGGGCAGATTCCGGATTTTCCCTACGAATTCGATGGTACATTTTCATTCGTTTTAAGTCATCATCACTGGCTACAAATTCTGTCCATTTCTTTTTACCCTCTACCTCTTCCTTTAAAAAGCCGAAAATTTTCTCAACTTCTTCATTTATCAAAGATATGGTCATATCTTCTTCAATAAGCATGAATGCAATGCCTGTATTTTCAAAAATAGTACGATACCTGGCTTCTGACTCCTTCAAAGCCCTTTCAATATTTTTACGATCTGTATTATCTAAAAAGGATGCTATAGTCTTTTTTGTACCTGGAATCATAGAAATAGTGATGATTATGTCTTTAATACTGCCCCCTTTAGTAACAGCTTGAAACTCATATTTTTTGGGCACTGCATCAGGAACAGCTCTCCGAAGCCTGTGATATTCTTCCATTTTATTTAAATCATCCTTTTTAGCTATAAATTCTATCCATTTTCTTTTTCTTTCTATTTCATCCTTGGAATATCCCATAATTTTTTCAGCTTCAGTATTCATTAAAGATATTGTTGTATCATCTTCCATAATTGCAAAAGCAATTCCTGTATTTTCAAAAATAGTACGATATTTAGCTTCCGATTCCATTAATGCATTTTCCGCTTCTATACGTTCAGTTATATCTTTAGCTATACCAAAAAGGCCCGCTATCTTTCCATTATGATCCCTGTAAACTCCTTTAGTTGACAGATAAATTGTTTTTTTCCCACCAGAAATGGTAAATTCGTCATAAGTTTTTGTCTGCCCACTTTCGATAACTTCCATATCATCTTTAATAATATTTTCAGCAGTTCCAGATGAAAATAACGCCCGATCGTCCTTACCAATGATTTCTTCTACAGATTTATTAACTAATTTAGCTCCTGCAGAGTTAATCATCAAATAATTGCCATTTAAATCTTTTAAAAAGACAGCATCAGTGGTATTTTCAATAATTGAATTAAAAATATTATAGCTGTCTTTTAATTCTTTTTCAGCTTTTTTACTTTGGGTAATATCGGTGTTAATTTCCATAAAACCCCGTGGTTTATTATTTTCATCCTTTTGCAGCGCCCACCTGCTTGAGACAATGATCTTTTCACCACTGCGCTTTGTATGAATTAATTCACCTTCCCAGTATCCATTCTTAATGAATTTTTCACAGGTTTCTTTTAGTGAATCTGGAAATTCAGTTTTAAGTAGATCATGAGTAATTTTTCCCAAAACCTCTTTTTCACACCATTCATATCTCTTCTCAGCTCCACGATTCCAAAAAGTAATTTTATCATCCATATCATGGACAATGATTGCATCATGAGTGAGATCAAGTAAATCAGCCTGTTTCTTTAATTGCATTTCAGTTTCTTTTTTTCGTGTAATATCTACGTCTATAGTTACACACAGGTTTTTATGTGGAGAAAAAGCAGTTATTAAATAGTATTTATTAAATTGTTGAAAGTGAAATTCATACTGCATGCTTTTTCCTGTTAAAACCACATCTTCAGCCATTTTCAAATAAGATGAAACATTATCAATTCCACATAGTTCAATTAATGTTTTATCAATAATTTCCTCGCGAGATCCAAATTTATTAAATATAGAGGAAAGATTTAGGTATATAAAGCGTAAATCAGAAATTTTATCTTCCTTGTTTAATATTACTTCAAAAATAGAAACTCCTTCACCCATATTTTCAAATATATTACAGTAACCATTAGTTAAATTACATATGGGTGGTGCAAATATACTATTTTCTTTTTTTTGTTCTTTGTATCCCATAAAATGCTTCCTTTACTTTTTAAATTTAAGATAGAAGCTCACAAAGATCGATTATTCCAGATATAAGTATTATTACTTTATTTAGTTAATTTATTATAAATATTTATTTTAAAATTAAGAATTATTCCCGATTGTAGTTTAAGCTTTTAAAAAAATAGATTATTAAAAATTAAAGATTTAAAAGTATCATGATATACGAAATTATTAAAGTTACACATTCATAACTGCATATCACATATAAAATCGCGTTTAATCAAGTATTTTCATTATCTAGAGAATTTAATTTAAGACAGACATTTATTGTTTCACATTGTTAATTGGTAAAGTGAAATAGAAAGTCGATCCAACATATGGCTCTGATTCAACCCATATCCGTCCACCATGGCGTTCAACGATCCTTTTAACCACGGATAATCCAATACCAGTTCCTTTATACGATTCCATTGTATGCAGTCTTTGAAATATTACAAAAATACGTTCCATATACTGTTCTTCAATTCCAATACCATTATCTTCAATAGAAAACATGTATTCTTCTTTATTTTCACGTGCCGAAATATCAATTATAGGAGAAATATCCTGTTTTCTAAATTTAATTGCATTCCCAAGCAGATTCTGGAAAACTCTTCTAAGCTGATCATAATCCCCCATTACAGTAGGAAGAGGACCATGATTAATCACAGCCCCATTTTCCTCAATTAAAGATCTTAAGTTTTCAATTACTTGATTTAAAACTATATCTAAACTTACAGGTTGAAATCCACTTTGATCTGTTTTAACCTTAGAATATTCAAGAAGGCCCTCAATTTGTTTCTTCATTCTAAAAGATGCACCTATAACATAATCCATAAACTCATCTGCATCTTTATCAAATTTACCCTTATAACGACGTTCTAAAAGCTGAGTAAAGCTTGCAATAGTTCTAAGAGGTTCCTGAAGGTCATGAGAAGCCACATAAGCAAACTTTTCTAATTCTTCATTGGAACGCTTCAAATCTTTAACAAGTTTTTCAAGTTCTTCCTCATGCTGTTTGCGTTCAGTAATATCCCTAGAAATAGCAAGGGATACCCTTTTCCCTTTTAAGGTAAAAACGTGATTAACAACCTCAACAGGTATTCTTTTACCTGTTTTGGTTTTATGGACTATTTCAAATCTTACACAGTCATCTTTGATCAGTTTAGCTGCATTTTCTGGGATTTCCATTAACTTTTCAGGGGCAACTATATCTGCAGGAGTCATATCCACAAATTCTTCCCTTGTATAACCTAATCTTTGACTTGCAACATTATTTACCTCAATAAAGCTACCTGGAATTCCTTTTTCATTCAATTCTACCAGAGTAATCATATCATCTGCCTTGTTGAATAATTCACGGAACTTTTCTTCACTCTCAGCCAATGCCTTGTTGACCTCTTCAAGTTCTTCTGTTCTTTTTTCTACAAGCTCTTCAAGATGAGTCCGATATTTCTCTAATTCTGCTTCATCTTTCTTAATTTCGGTTATGTCCATAAATGAGACTATACTCCTATTTCTTTCTGAAATAAGCCCAATAGTCATATAAACATCCATTATTTTTCCATTTTTATGTACTAAATGGGCCTCATATCTTCTTGGAGCAGCATCTTGTTTTATCCTTCTTAAACGGTGATATTTCATCATCTTGCCAATATCTTCTGTAGCTATCATTTCAGTCCAGCTAGTACCTTCTATTTCTTTTTTTAGATAACCTGAAACTTTTTCAAATTCATCATTTACCATGGATATAGTCATATCTTCTTCAATTATCATGGTGGGATTTATTGTATTTTCAAAAATAGTCCTGTATTTTTCTTCACTTTCTTTTAAATCATGTTCTAATTTTTTTCTTTTACTAATATCATGAAAATAAACAGATGCACCGTCTTCAAAAGGGTGAATATGCATTTCAAACCATTTATCTGAAATAGGAGAATACGCCTCAAATTTTATATGTTTCTTTTCCTGTTGGGCCCTACGAAAATTATCCCAAATTGGCTTGTTTGGAGGAAATTCATTCCAAAAAACTTTTCCAATTAATTCTTCCTTTTTTTTATCAAATTCAATCTCTGCATTATGATTTAAATCTAAAATATGCCATTTGTTATCCATTTCAAAATAGGATTCCATTATATTTTCAAGAATTTGTTTAATTCTTCTTTTAGATTCTTTTTCAGTTGTTATATAATACTTGAATTCACTAACTAAAGTTTCATTAACTTCTTCAAGCTTTTCCACTTCTTTAAGTAAATCCTTTTCTTTAATTTCCACCACGCCATATTCTAATTTTATACAAATTCATTAAACTGGATTTATTCCTGCTAATCCATTTAGTCTTCAAGTTTAACCTGTAATAAAAAATTACATTAATGCATTGGCGGGCGTTGATTTGCAATGCCTACCTTAGTTCCCCATTCCAAAAGTTCACGGCTGCAGTCTTCATGTTCAATCTGGCACTCTATTAATACAGAACCACCTTTATGGGCCTTCGCCTTTTTAATTGCTTCAGCAAGCTCACCGCCAGTACTGGCAGTTAATCCTAACCCCTGACCATCATCAGCGTTCAATACTTTAATTAGTCCCGCATAATCCCAATTTTTGAAGTAATTGTATGGGCCCTCGTGGATTTCAGATTCAACAACGTAACCATGATTATTAACTACAAAAAGAATCACATTGTCAAGTTCATAGCGGATCATGTTAGCAACTTCCTGTGCAGTAAACTGAAATGAACCATCCCCAATTAAAGACAACACCTGTTGATCTGGTTCAACAGCTAAAGCATAACCAAATGTAGACGGCACGGACCAACCAATGGATCCCCACTGCATTTCAATCTCAAAGTTCGCATTTTCGGGTAGCTCCATGAACATTCCGTTGAACCATGAATCCCCACTTTCAACAAATAATGTTGTTTTTGGGCTGAGTAAATCCTGAATTTGCCTTATCATTTCCATACGTGTCAGAGGTTTCTTGGGATTAGCCTGTTTAATTGGTTTTTGATCACGGCGAGTTTTATTAAATTTCATCAATGAAAAATCATTCTTCTTAACCTGTTTAGCAAGGGCATAAAGAAAATCACGTAAATTTAGTCCATTATGATCAAAATTAGGAGAACGTACCCTATTTGGCTCAATATTAATTGTTTTTCCATCAGACGGCTGTGCAGTCCAGCCAACAGTGGAGTAATCTGTGTATACAGCACCTGCAGCAATAATCAAATCCCCCCAGTCTACAATCTCTTCGCAGCCAGGACTGCTTACTGAACCCCAGTAAATGCCAATGAATTGAGGGTGATTTTCAGGGAAAAAACTTTTTGCACTTGGTTGAACTGCAACAGCGCAACCTACTGCTTCGGCTAGTTCTCTAAATGCATTGATTGCCCCATATGATCTTAAGTTTGGCCCTGCAAGAAGAATAGGCTTATTTGCATTATTTATTGCCTCAGCGGTGGAATTAACTGCTGCTTCAAGTACCTTTGGATCACTGGCAGGAGGTTTAAATAATGTTTCAAAAGGCGCTGGATCAGGGCACGGAGCATCTGCTATATTACATGGGATCTCGATATATCCCGGTAAACTGTGGCTTAGTGCGTTTAGTATGACCCTATCTATTAAATAAGGAGCATCCTTCTCATGAGTAATTTGTACTGCATCACATGTCACTTTACTGATCATTTCGCATTGATAATTCAAATCTTGAATACCTAAACTATGATGTGGGATGTGACCTGCATTTGGATCATTTGTATTGTAACTTCCAGAAACAAATATTACAGGTAAACGCTCGGCATAAGCACCTGCAATACCATTAATAGCAGAAAATGCACCAACATTAAATGTAATAATTACTGCACCTGCACCCTTTGCCCTTGCGTATCCTTCAGCGGCATAAGCTGCATCCAACTCATTACAACAACCTACCTGTTCTAAATTCTTATTTTTTAGAAGCTCATCCAGCAGGACAAGATTGAAATCACCAGGAACAATGAAATTATGCTCAATTCCCATTTGTTCAAAACGTTTTGCAAGATAGCTTCCTACGGTATATCCCATTTTATAAACACCTTCCGCAATTAATACATTTGATTATATAATATTGGTTTTTTTAAATAATAATATTTTTATATTAAAAATTATTAAGATTGGAAATAATAATTAAACTAGTTTTTAACTGTAAAAAATAGAATTATAACAATATTTTTCCCACACACCACATATTCCAAAAAACGTAAAAACAGCACTAACATATAATGCGCCTTAAAATATTAATTAATGATGACCTTCGGTCCTTTTTTAGGAATACACAATACCACCCCCTCATGTCATTCCATTCATTTTTAATTATTATGGGAGCATCAGATTTAATTATAATAATTAAAAAATAATTAAATTAAGTTAAACTAAAGTATCTTCATCCTCAGTTAACAATGAACCCGTTGGAGTATTTGCAAACTGTGCTGCAAGATATGGATCAAGATCTTTAAGTTTTTCGTAGTATTCACGAGCAGTACCTAAATCCATTACACCCGAATAAGCAATACACAAACCAACATATGCTTTAGCTTCTTCTGGATCTTCTTCAATACATCTTTTAAAAGATTCTATAGCAGGTTGAAAATCTTTATTTTCAACGTGCTCCTTACCTTTACCAAAATATTTTTCAATATCCGGATTCTTTTTATTATCCTCTTTAATTTTACCTAGCAGTTTATCTAACATTTCAACACTCCTCACAACAATCATTCATAATATGTTTTTATTACTAATTATTATTTATTAAAATTATCTCCCAATAACCTCTGTAAATTGCAAATTATTCAAAAATACCCAATTAATATTTTAATTAAAAATAAAGAGAATATAATGCTCTAATTTTAAAAATAAAAAAATTAGCTAATAAATATATTAAATGGATTTATAAGTGGATACACACGTAGTTTAAAATCATGGTAATTTAATATATTTCGTTATTTACTACAAAATAAATTATTTTTCAAATACCGCCTCAGTACTTTCCCCAACAAGCCGTACATTATTTATTTTAAAATTGATTTCATTTAATCCTGCTTTAATCATTAATTCTCTTATTTCGGCAGATTGCATTCCATGATTATCTGCTAAAGGCTCTCTGATGTAAACTTTTCCACCCTTTTTTAATTTTCTGCTTAGAGCTCTCACAATTTCTTCTCTTAAATTAGAATCGATATCATGCAGAACATAATGGATTACAACTGCATCATAAGAATTATCAGGAATATCCAGGTCAAAGATTGTTCCTAACTCGAATTCTACATTAGGATAATTATTCACTCTTTTCTGGATCGTACTCATCCATTTTTGAGATACATCAACACAGGTTAAACTGCCCCCACCTTTTAAAAGAATTGGAGCTATGTGTCTTGAAAGAGCGCCAGATCCAGAGCCGTATTCTAAAATTTTCTCATTTCCACTTAAATTGAGGCTTTTAACGTAATTTTTCCAAAAGAAACTGCCAAATGTATGGCCTATTGCAACTGTAAAAAATATCTGGGTTGAACTCGGTTCTTTAAAACTCATAAATAAGCATCCTCACTATTTAAATGAATTTAATGCAGAATGAGTATATAAATATTGCATTTAATAATGAGTAATATAATAAAACTTTTAAAATAATCAAAACTTTGAGAATATTAATTCAATAAAATCTAACTCAGTTAGATTAACCACCTATATAAAAATTAATTTAACTTATTATCTTGAAATAAAGGAGAAATTAACTTGATTGGAATAAGCGCTGATTTTGACCCAGTACATAACGGACACGCTAAACTCATAGAAAAAGGAAGAGACATTGCAGAGAAAACAGGAGATGAAGTTGTAATTTATTTAAATAAAGGTTACAGTGCTAATCACGCCCCATTTTTTGCAAGTTACGAAGCAAGACGCGAAATGGCACTTAAAGCCGGCGCTGATAAAGTTGTGCCAATTGAAGGACTTCACCACAGGCTGACACTAGCATACACAGTCCCAATCAGGATAGCAATGATGATCGAAGACGGTGTTGTGGATTACGTTGATGCAGCTAATGTATCAACCAGTAAAATCCAGAAATACGCCGCATCATTTGCAAAAAAAGGCATATTTAGTGGAATCCCGCGGAACCTCCCGAACCGTAACGTTATAAGGTGGTTTGCAGTGAATGATTTCCTCTACAAAAAGTATAAACGAAAAATGAAGTTCCATATAATTCCAGAACTTCAAATGGACGGTAAAATCTCAGGTAGGGAAATCAGGGCAAAGATAATTGAGAACAACTTCGAAATACCTGAAGATGTAAAAGAAGTCCTTCCTGACTCCACAGTAAAGATCCTTCAAAAAGAGATAAAAAAAGGAAATATTCCAGGAAAACGGGACATTGGAGCCATTACAAAACGGCTTAATAAATATTCAAGGGCAAAATTACTTAATATAGCTAATATAAACGCTGACGCTGCAGAGGCCATCATTAAAGGTAGACAATACCGGAACGAAGATCAGATTTGGGCGGCATTGAGAATGGCAGGATACGGCCCAGTTCTCACAAGGCTTGCAATAAGTTCAGTTGAGCAGGACGTGACACGTGAAGAGGTATTTGATCTTATTAAACATTATGAAGCAGAAGGAATTATTCCTCCAGATCAGACTGTAGAAAGCGTAATTGAAAGGGCATGGTTTGTATCGTCTAATGTTGAAAAAGGAGTTAAATCCTCAGATGCCCATGAAATGTTTAGAAAAGGGAAAAGAGGTGTAAAACCCCAATACACTATTGATGCAGGGCTTCACCTTAGAAGTTTTGAGGTTGAAGATTTAGAAGAGGGGATTGAGGCTTCTTTATTTGTTGATAAAAGGGAGAAATTAGCCTGCCAGATACGTACTGAAAACCGTAAAATAAAAAGTCCCCTGAAGTTGCCTGCCCAATCTGCAACATACCTGAGGCTTCTTATTGATTCACACTTTATTCCACTTAGCGCGAAATTAGTGCATAAAAAAGAAGGTTGGCGAGTCAGAATATTTATTGGAAAATGAAAATATTTTTAATTATAATTTAATTTTCCAGAAGCCAGTTAAAGAACTTCTGTACCTCATCAACCCCCTTAACATAGAAAGATGCATTTTCTTTAACAAATTCAGGGACTTCCTCCGAAACTACAACTATTCCTGCACCCTTGACTTTGCCATTTCCTTTGACTTCATTTAGTTTATTAAATGCATCAACATCAGTTACATCATCACCTAAATAAATGATCTTTTCAATTTTATTTTCAAAAATGAGTTTTTCAAGTATCGTGCCTTTGTCATGACCAATTTTAGGCCGTATTTCCACAACTTTACGTCCTTCTGTAACTTTAAACTTTTCCAGCCCTTCCATTTCATTAATAGCTTCTAAAATTTTTCTATGTGTTCCTTTCACATCTTCACATTTCCTGTAGTGAACTGTAAAGCAAAGTCCTTTTTCCTGGAACAAAATATTCTTAATATTAGATAATTCTTCTTCATTCTGGATGTTTTGAGCAATTTTTTGTATAAGTGGTAAATATTCTTCTACTTCAGGTTCAATATGAATTTCATCATCCTTTAAATATTCAAGCCCATGACTTCCAATATAAAGCAGCCCATCCACTTCAAGCATCTCTTTAGCATTTTTAACGTTTCTTCCAGTTATAATACCAACTAACTGGAATTTATCTACCAGTTTTTTAAGTGTAGCCCTCATAATCTGAGTTATAGTGGCTTCATATGGGTCTAAAACTATTTTACTTATAGTACCATCTATATCTGTTATAACTGCTGTTTTTTCATCTTTTCTGAAGTCCTCAAATTCATTTAAGTGATCAAAAAGATATTTCGGCAAGTTTTTCCTCCATCAAACCTGATTATATGTACTCCACACATAGTATTATTATTTGATTAAAAATTATTTACAATTTTTCTTTTTAAAAACAGACCATCCCAAAGATTAAACTAATTTGAAAATTATCCAGATGGATACAGATAATTAGAAAAATAAATAATATAAAACACGTTTATTTATTAAATTAAATCAAATACACACTTATTATATAAAAATAAGCAATATTACACAGGACAACGTAAATATAATAATTTAAAGATTATCCAGTGCAATTTTGGCAGCTTTTTGCTGGGCTTCTTTTTTACTTCCACCGGTACCTGTTCCATAGTTCTTACCGTTGATAACAGCAGCCATACCAAATGTCTTATCATGAGGTTCCCCTTCCTCCCGTATTAACTCATAAACCACATCGACACCACTTTGATCACATAACTGCTTTAATTTAGATTTATAATCACAAAAAAAGATGTCCTTATTTTCTATATGTGGCATAACTGTTTTGGAGAGGAATTCCTTCACAGCATCCAGGCCCAAATCAAGATATAAAGCCCCTATAAATGATTCAAATACATCGCTGATAATCGAATCAACTTCACGGCAGGTTAATTCTTGACCCGCCCCTAATTTTATGTACTGATCCATGCCCAGTTCCATAGAATAAACATGAAGTGCTTTTTTACATACATAATTTGAACGTAAACTTGTTAATTCACCTTCAGTTAAATTAGAATCCATATTGTATAAAAATTCAGAAACCGCTATCTCAAGAACAGCATCACCTAAAAATTCTAACCTTTCATAACATTCATCGATGCCGTTTTCATTTGAATAAGACTCATGAAGAAAAGCCAGCTCATAAAGGCTGGTGTTAACAGGTTCAATTGAAAATGTTTCTAGTAATTGCATATTATCTTAATTAATATTAAGACATAATAAAATTTTAGTTATCCAATTTCATAGAAAAAACGTTTATAATTTATCACAATAACAATTATTAAAAGTTTTAATATGTTTATTTATGATTAAAACCTTTAAATTTAGTATATTACCTTTTTGATATTTTAAATCGACCCCAATATTATATATTATGATTATCATCCTTGTATTGAGTAACTGGGCACTTCCAGTCTTTACAAAATATCATAACAAGCTCATCTTTATCTGTAGTTATAAAAAGTTTCCAGCAGTCGTGATTATATGGCTTAAATTTAATTTCAACAATTTTTTTACCTATAAGCTTTTCTAAAGCATTCTGACATTCTTCTACTTGTTCATCTACAACCATAAAAACCCTCTTGAAAACTCATGATAGCATTCTAAGCAATACATTATATAAAAAGCAATTCTTTTGTTATTTATATCTAAACAAATTAATAAATTTTTTCAATGTATATTCCACATTATTGGCTGATTCAAAATTAATAAAGCCTAATTTTATTTTAAAAGATAGCACAAAATGCATTGATTACTTTATCAAATTTAAATAATAAAAAGTAAAAAATAAGGATTTTTAAATTAAACAAGAAAAAATAATTATTAGATGTGTAATTTTCCGCCCAGATATCCAAAAGCAACTGCCCTATCTGTATTCTTCCAGTATTTTTTTATAAAGATCAATAATTTCATTTATAGCTGAAGACATGAAATTATCTGAAATTCCATCTACTTCTGCATTTAACTTATCCAGAATTTCATTTGCCTGATCCAAAGATTCATCTGATGGTTTTCCAGTATTTTTAATATCACTCTCTATTTCTTTTAAGTTACTTTCACTCTCCATTATCACATTTCCAATATTTTCCATTTAATCACCCTTACCTATAATTTAGTATTACTAACTTTTATATTTAGTCATAATAGTGCAACAGGTATGTAAATACATACAACTCTAAAGTAAAAAGTACTGACAATTCAAAAATGGTAATAAATATTATAAAAAAAATTAATAAAGTTTTTATACATTCAAAAAATGAATGCTTGAAGAATATATAGAAAAATAAATATACATAAATCAACAATTCTGAATTAGTTCAATCCTAATTCGCATATTGGGCTCTTTAAAATTTAAAATTGAGATAGGGGATAATATGAATTTATCAAATGAAATCTCAGGAAATGCTTTGATGCTGGAAACTATTTTTGACCATACACATTTTATGATAGCTTATCTAGACAAGGACTTTAATTTTATTGGAGTAAATAAAGCATATGCTAAAAAAAGCAATAAAACTCCCGATTTTTTTGTGGGAAAAAACCATTTTGACCTTTACCCACATAAAGGGAACGAAAAAATATTTAAAAACGTAGTTAAGAGTGGTAAGCCATATTTTGCATATTCCATGCCGCTCGAACATTCAGAATTAGGAATTACTTATTGGGACTGGGTAATTAAACCAGTTAAAGATGACAATGAGGTAACGGGAATATTACTTAGTTTAACAGATGTCACTGATTATAAACGAAATGAAGATACGATTAGCGAAAATCAACGAGATTTCCTGGATAAACTGGTAGAAAATCGTGCGCAGGATTTATTATCTAAACAAAAAGAATCCGAAAATTCTATCTTAGAAATTGAAGACCTTAATCAACAAATTAATGAACTCAAAAAAACCAACCAGGAATTTAAAGAAATTATTTCAAAATATGAAATTTCTGAAAGTGCAGAATCTGTTGGAAAACAGGTTAATGAAATCCTGGAGAAGCAAGTAGCAGCAGAAGAGTTGTTAAATATCAAAAATTTGGAAGCTAAAAAGAAGGATCAAAAAATTGCTGAGCTTGAAAAAACCAATGATAAGTTCAAAGAGATTATTTCAAAATATGAAGACTCTAAGATAGAAAATGAGAAATTTATTAAGAATTTAATTGAAACTCATGCTGAAGAGCTGGAAACTACTAAAAATGAAAATATGTCGAATCTCAATGAGGAAATCATCGATAATGTCAGTGATGCAGTAATTGTGGTTGATGGCAAATTACGCGTAAAAATGTGGAATGATGCTGCCCAGAATATATACGGCTGGAAAGAAGACGAAGTAATTGGAAAAGTTGTTTATAATGTATTTAAATCTAAAGAAAGTCCCATAGAACGTTTAAAAGTTTTAGAGTACTTGAGAACTAATGAATATTTAAATTCTGAGTTTATTCATTACAGTAAAGACGGCAGCCCTATCAATATAAAGAGCATAATTATAGCCAAACGTGATAATAACAGCCCTGCCATAGAATACATACTCATAAATCGGGATATTAGTGAACTTAAAAACTCTGCAGAACTAGTAGCTATCTCAAATTCAGAAATTGAAAACTTAAATCAAAAAGTTATTGAACTTGAAAAATCCAATGACGAATTCAATGAAATCCTTTTAAAGTATGAGAATTCTGAAAAATTATTTGAAAAACGCGTTAAAGAAGTTCTAAGGAAACAAAAAGAAGCCAAAGAGTTATTAGACGCTAAAAAATTGAGAGTTGAAGAATTAAATCAAAAGATAATCAACTTAGAGAATACCAATGAAGAATTCAGCATATATATTTCAAAATTAAAGGATTCTGTAGAATCTCAAAAGGATATTTATGAAAAACAGTTGAAAAAACTTACCGCTGATTTAAATCGTTCAAATGAAGAGCTTCAACAGTTTGCTTATGTAACTTCACATGATTTACAGGAACCGCTTAGAACCATTGCAAGTTTCACACAGCTTTTAGCAAAACGATATAAAAACAAAATCGACGAAGATTCTGATGAATTCATGGAGTACATCGTTGACGCTTCAACCAGAATGCAGGAAATGATTAAGGATTTACTGCAGTATTCAAGAGTAGTATCAAGAGGAAAAGTGTTTAAGCTAACAAACACTGAAGAAATCATAGATTATACTACCTCCAGTTTAAAAACCTTAATTGAAGATAATGATGCAGAAATAACCTATGATAAACTTCCAAAGGTAAATGCAGATTCAGGTCAGCTTTTACGGTTATTCCAGAACCTGGTTGAAAATAGCATTAAATTTAGACAGTTTGCAGTTCAGCCCAAAATCCACATCTCATGTAAGGAACATGGAAATGAATATGTATTTTCTGTTGCTGATAATGGTATTGGAATTGAAGAGCAATATTTTGACCGTATTTTCACCATATTCCAGAGATTACATACAAAAGAAGAATATGAAGGAAGTGGAATTGGATTACCTGTGGCCAAAAGGATCGTTGAACGCCATGGTGGACGGATATGGGTTGAATCAGAGCCGGATGTTGGATCGACTTTTTACTTTACTATTCCATATTAATTTCTAATTTTTTCTATTTTTATTATCCATAATTTCAAAAATTTCTTTATAATCCTCAGGCCGCTTGTCAATGCCGTTAATTTCACCATAAAGCTGTTTAAAAAACTCAAATGTTGCTTTAACCATTTTAGCATCACTGTTTTTTGAAATTAACTCAATAACTTCTTCCATCTCTTCAGCCCTTCGCCTTGAGTGTACTGCACTGCTTATTATACGGGATACTGCAGACTCCCTGAAGCCTTCACCTTCAGTTTCTGCAATGTATTTTAAAGTTTCTTCATCAATTCCCATTTTATAAGCAGAATAAAGCGTTTCAAAAAGTAATGCAGAAATTCCTTTAGTAAATGAACTTCTAAAGAGTTTAATAGCAGAAGCCTGCCCTATTTCACTACCTATAACAGATATATTCATCCCGTATTGGTTTAATTCTGCAAATTGTTTTGCAAATGGTCCCGATACAAGTATATGGGCATTCACCCCATTTTTTCGTACACTGCCTATTATTGAAGCATCTGCTGTTTTCCCATTTTCAATGTGCGACAACGCTTCTTCAGCAGTTGAAGGCGAAATATTATTTATATCAATATAAATCCCTTTAACATATTTTCCAACTTCTTTAGCTACTTTAACTGCCTGATGAGGAGTAACTACAGAAATTAAAATGTCGCAAGATTCAGCAAGTTCTCGATTTGATTTACATAGATTCAGCTCCATTTTCTTGGCCAGTTCCCTTGTTTTCAAGCTTCTGCCCAGAACACATGTAAACACATCGGCGCCGTTATTTAAAAGTCCTGCTGCCAGAGTCGAAGCAACTTCTCCAAACCCTAAAAATCCTATTTTCATCAAATCACCCAACTACAGTATCTTGATAATTTTACAATTAAAGTTCCAAAACAACGTTGTCCCCTACGTTAGCGCCAACGCTCTTTGCAACAGCATTACATTTAACGTTGAACAGACAGAATACGGGTTTATCCCCTAATTCCATTTCAGTTATACCTTCATAATTTCCAAGTCCTTTGCTGATTACAAGATCTGCTTCTTCAAAAATTTTTTTGAATTCTTCAGATATATCTGCATATAAAATACCTATTGAGTCCGTACCTGTTGATACAAGCTTTGCAACTTTATCAAGCCCAATTTGAACTGCATCTTCAATACATGCATCGTTAAGTATAGGTTTTTCTTTAAGAGCAACTGTAACATCTACATCGTAATCTTTAAGCTTTTCTATGAGCAATTTATCAAAGACTATTTCTCCACTGTTATCTGCCAGGTAAAGGACATTTTTTGCAGATTTGAGTTCATTTTCAAGCTTATCAATTTGATTTAATGCAATTTCTTTTTCCATATTCTTGCAAATAGCTTTTTCAACATCAAAGTTGACTCCAAGTGCCCCAAAATCTATTAGATTACCTGTAATAGCAGCTTTTATATATGTTTCAAGCCCATCTCTCCCATTTAATATTTTCTTAATTTTTGGGAGGAATTTTAACGCTATCTCATTCCCTTTCCGCTTCTCTAAAAGATAGGGGTCTTCATTTCCAGTTCTATCTTTAATAATTCGGTGTATCCTAGTTCCAACAACGTTAGAAACCGCCCCTTTATGAAAATCATTGTACACAACTCCTACCAGTTCTTCCATGATTTCCATTTTAAGTGATTGATTATCTGTTGCAAGATCAAGTGCTTCTTTGGCCTGTCTTAAAAAACAGGGCGCACATTCATAGTAAACTTTCATTTAAATTCCTCTTATTATTTTTTAAAAAATATTAACATGTATATTTTGTAATTAGCTTAAAATACTGAATTTTTTAATTTATGAGTTCTGTTAAAATGTTCGTGGTGCAGGTGTCAGGCAGAGGATGAAAATGGCAATTGTCAATACTGCAATTATCTTTCTATTTCTGCTGAGTTTAGAAACATTATCTAATGCACCAGGATGTGTTCTTGCCATAAATAAAATAAATACTGCCATTAATAATGCCATTGCATACCATCCAAGGAATACTGTTACGACTATGCCTGCTACAGATACATAATGATGAATTTTCGCATTGAAAATGGACCTTGAAATGTGACCTCCATCTAAAACTGCAACTGGCATTAAATTGAGCATAGTAATGATTGTCCCTACCCATGCAGCAAAAGCTACTGGACTCAATATTACACCATACCCGTTAGGTACAGCAGGAAATGCAAGGGCCATCGGGACATATATAAGAAGAGATGGAAACATCTGCATGGTTGTACTACTCATAGGGGCCAGATATGACAATGAAATACCAATTACAAGTACTGGAATTGTTACAATAAACCCTGCAATGGGCCCGCTGACTCCAAGGTCAAAAAGGGCATTTTTATCGGGTATCGCAGATTTTACATTTATAGCTGCTCCAAAAGTACCTATTGGAGGGATACCTGGTATAAAATAAGGTAGTGTAGCCTTCACACCATGTTTTCTTGCTGCAAAGAAGTGTGCAGTTTCATGTGATCCAATTATTGCCAATAACGCTATTGAAAAAGTTATTCCTTCCCAAATGTTCCCTCCAAGCATATATCCTGCAGATACAGTAGTAATAATTGTTACTAAAAAAAGGAAAATATTGAGATGAACCTTTGATTCAGCAGATTCAGGCTTATTAACTATATTTATTTTATAATTCTCCCCATATTCATCAATAAAAGGTAGGTATCCTATTTTATCAAGATCTTTTACCAGTTGAAGAAATTTCTCTCTGCGGTAATCATAAACTACAAAATAAAATGATTTTGGCTCTCTATAAACACTTTTTACATTGAAATGATTTGAAACGCAGTTTTCAATGGCATCAGTTGTTTCCACATATTCACATCCAAGTTAGGATCAAACTTTGTTATCTATATACTGGTTTTTATTATTTATAAATTCTATAAAATTTAAATTATGGGAGAAGAAACATTGAATCAACTTAATGCACTTAAAAATCATGAGAAATATTATCCCCCATATATAACACGTATAACTTCAATTACATCCCCATCTACAAGGGATTCTTCTTCTATCACGATTTCATTGTTTCTTTTGACAACAACTGTCTCAGAAGAAATATCCATTGCATCAAGTACTTCTTTAATGGTTGTTTTTTCCTGAATTACTCTGTTTTCTTCATTTTTTCCAAAGATCACTGTTACTTCCATGTTACTATTCTCCATTTAATGATTTAACAAACAGACACGCCCTGCATAATTCATGGGATGCTGGCTCACCGCATTGTATACAATTTCCCATATTTACTTTTTTGCCTGAAAATTCTTTTTTTATGGCAGGCTTTATCTTATCAAAGCCTTTAAGGGTCGAATACATTATAGTAGGGTGATTGGCAGATAGTTCTTTTACAAATCTTCCAACTTCTCCCCGGAATGATTCCTTTGAATAAGGGCACTCATCAAAATGAACATCCAGCTCACGGGCAATTACATATAACGCCACTTCTTTTTCTGGAATTTCCCTAATTGGTTTTATCTTGACGGTGAATTTATCATTTTTAGGTTCTGATTTTACCCCAATTCTTGTGAGGTTATCTATGTTACCTTCAAGATAATTCATTAGTATTGCTTCGGTTTCATCATCTAAATTATGGCCTGTTGCAATTTTGGTGGCATTTTCTTCCCTTGCCACCCTGTTAATGATCCACCTTCTAAATACTCCACAATAAGTACATGCACCGTGCTGCCTTGACTCATTATGCAGAATTTCATCGAGTGTTTTTCCAAAGTAATCCTTAAATGATGCTATTCTATGATCTATACCCAATTTTTTGGCGTTTTTCGCTGCAATTTCCACCCCATGCTTTCGGTATCCTTCTATACCTTCGTCAATGGTTATGGCGAAAAGATCTATTATGTTTCTTTCATGGAGCGAATTAACGATGTCAAGAACCATTACACTATCTTTCCCACCAGATAAAGCAACTGCAACTTTATCTCCACGTTCTATGAGCTTATTTCTGCGAATATTTCTTAAAACTTTTTCAGTTGCTGATTCAATGAAGCAGTCTTTACACAGCATTTGCCCCGAGGCTTTTCTATGTATTATTACAGGCGTCGCGCCGCATTTAGTGCATGTTTTCATGATTATAACCTAAAATTAACTTGTAATTTACATCTTGAATTATTGCTTTAAATAATTGGAAATTAAATTAATAATCTAAATTTTTAAATAATGGAAAATCCTGAATATAGTTTTTATTAAGTTTGGCTGCTATTTCAGCCTTTTGAAGCTCGGCACCAAGGTATGTTGCGTGTTCAATTCTTGAAACAAGTTCCTGTTTAATTATTTCATCATATACACTTTTTGCAGTCTTACCTTTAATGACCATATCTGGCTTCAAATGAATATAGTGCACCGCCTTTATAAAACCATTTTCAGCTATTATTTTAAAGCTCCCTTTAGGGTCCTGGGTGAATTTATAGTTTTCTGCACCTTCCAATACAGGCGCATCAACTTCTTCAATTAATGTTTCTCCCCTATGTTTATCCTTTAAAATTATAAGGTTTATACCCAGATCTTTTGCTGTAGAACCCCTGTGTTTTGAGAGAAACATCATTTTTGACGAAACTGAAAGTTCATGAACACTTCCAAGTGTTTTACCGCTTTCTTCAGGCGTAAATAAAATACTTGCCCCAAGTTCCATTGCAATTCCAGATAGCAGAGCATTTACCCCAACAGAATCTGTATCCAGGAGCTCAGTGACATTTCCGACTCCAAAGAATAAAGGCGCTTTGTTTCGTGCTTTGAAATCATGGCACGCTATTATTGACTCAACTATGCTCTTACTGTTAATAGGGTCCAGAATTAAATCAGCTATCACGTCGATTTTTCCACATTTTTGTACGAGACTTTCCAGTGAGTTAACACGTTCTTCCACAGTATGAGGTACCCAGTTCTTTCCGAAATCTGTTGGCAGTATAACTGCAGGAATCTGTTTTTCTTCCATCAAAGGCAGTACTTCCTCACAATTACCGTGATCAAGGCTTAAAACCATGTCAACCCCTGATTCAATCCCTGCTTTAATTTCTACAGGATTCAAAGTATCAACACTTATAGGGATGCCATTTAGATTTTCTTTCAATAATTTTACCATTTCTGGAATTTTATCGGCCTTATTTTCACCGGCAATCATTCCAATATCTATCATCTGAGCCCCATTTTCTACAAAATATTTTGCCCGCTTCAGGAGTTCGTCTTTACTGAGTAAAGGTGCATTTGCAATTTCAGCCAGTACCCTCATTGGGAAGTCTTCACCCACAGGCAGGTTACCTACAAGGATATTTTCAGGCTTTTTAAGAAGTTTTTTAGTGTTTTTTTCATCCTTCTCAAAGTCATCTATAAACTTCAAGGCCCGCTTCTTCAGTTCTTCTTCAATTAATTTATCTGCAGGTATCTGAGATGAAAGTTCCAGTTCATCCACCATTTCAAGGATTACATTTAAATCTGCAGCGTCTTTTGGGCCTTTATAGGTTGGAATTCCAGTTTCTTCACCTATAACACTTACATCTTTACGTATAAGTCCCGGAGTTATAATTGCATCATAAGACTGAACATCAACGTTTTCCAGGTTGTTCAGTTCTTTCAATATTTTCCGAGGAGTTAAAAATGCCGCAATTGGCGTATCTACTACATGAGTATACACTTCTTGCTTAGATTTGCTTGAAATATCCTTAACCAGCTTACCTGCAAGTTTACCTGTTACTATTAAGATTTTCATGTTACCACTTACAAATTAATTGAGAAGTATCGATAATCGCTCACGACCGGAGTGCAGTTTAAATTCTATAAATGATTTGGCCCTTAAATCAAAGGCATTTAACATAACACATCAAAATGTTACGGCCATGAGCTAACTGTAATTAAATTCAATAAGTAGTTTCTAATTATTAGATTTAACTACTTAAAAATAAATTAATTAATGTATCAATTTTAAGGAGCTAACTAAAAAAATAATCAAAAGTTATGTATCGTTTAGATTGCAGAGACTTTCTATTCCTGATTTTAAAAGAAGAATGAGTATTCCACTAATTATAGTTGCTATTGCAGGGATCCACAGCCCAGATATTCCCATTGGAATTAATATCAAAGTAATTGTACTTTTAAGTGCTTCATTCACTTTTCCATCCTTTATAAGTTTAATTATGCCTTCATTTCCACATATGTAAGATTTAGCTTTCTTTTTAAAAATTTCCCAGAAGTTTTTTCCTATTTTTTCTGCACTCTCAGCAGGAATTTCACGGGATATAGTATCTACAAATAACTTTCTGGAATTAAGAGGTTCTTTTTTAAAATCAAAAGATTCTCGAGGCTTTAATAAACACTTACTTTTAAAGTCACCATCTGCTTCTAGACCCATTGAAATTAAAGATGCACCAATTTCTGCATAAATATTCTTTTTATCAGCAACATCATAATTTTGCACAGCTTCATTAACCAGAGCATTTAATCTATTTTTATCTATTTCTGTTGAATTCATCAACCTCTCTCCATATAATGTAAGTAGTTTCTATCAATTATATCCTGTCAAATTATATAAAACCACTGGAAATTAGTACTAAAACTGTATTAACTATAGTTAAATATATTCTTGGATAATACTGAATTATTAAAAATTTATTTTACAAAAAAATAGCTATAAACATTTTTTTTATACCTATAAAATATAAAAGAGGCTAATTTTGCCCATCATATCTAAAACATATTGTTTTTAATTCATTTAACCATTTAAACAATTTTATAGTGAATGACCAAATATTTTTGGCTAATATCAAAATTGTTAATTTCGCAGGTGCATAAAACTTACAGTTTTTGCAAATTAGTTAATAGGGTAATTTGTTTATGCGTTTTGCATTTAAATACGTAATTACGGCCAAAAACTTTAGGAAACTTTCACAATTTGATTGTGATGCCGGAGGAAACGAAGTTTCCTCGGCCTGAACATGAAATGTTCGAGAGCATCGAAAATCTACGATTTTCGAATACCTAAAATTTATAAGTTAAAAAAGTTACATCATTCACTATAAAAATAAGTTAACAATTGCTATAATTTATAAAAAGATTGCATAACTATGACTAAAAATAGTAATTAGATATTTTTTATTAGGACTTCACATCTGTTTATTTTCATTTAACAGTTCTCTATTTATATTAAGAAAATATATTTAAGAATTGAATTTTTTTAGCCTCTAGCTATAATCAAATAATATTACAAAAATAAAATTTGTCATGATTAAAAATATATATATATCCTAATTTATAATGATTATACATGAGGAATGGAGGTACAGTATGATCGAAATTCGATTTCATGGACGTGGTGGACAGGGTGCAGTGACT
Source organism: Methanobacterium sp. (assembly GCF_038562635.1). Taxonomy (NCBI): domain Archaea; kingdom Methanobacteriati; phylum Methanobacteriota; class Methanobacteria; order Methanobacteriales; family Methanobacteriaceae; genus Methanobacterium; species Methanobacterium sp. The sequence continues at coordinate 29,630 of NZ_JBCFBO010000003.1, forward strand.
GCTGCTGAAATTTTAGCAAAAGCAGCTTTTGAAGATGGAAAGTATTGTCAAGCGTTCCCGTTCTTCGGTGCTGAACGAAAAGGTGCACCAGTCATGGCTTTTACAAGAATAAACGATAAACCAATAAGAAGAAGATATCAAGTTTATAATCCTGATCATGTTATTGTATTGGATGAAACTCTCTTAGAAGCGGTAGATGTATTATCAGGGCTTAAAGATGGTGGAAAAGTAGTTATAAATACCACAGATGACGTTAATCTTGGAGAAAATGTAGACTCATATAATATTGACGCCACAGGAATTGCTCTGGATATTTTAGGAGTTCCAATTGTCAATACAGTTATGTTAGGAGCATTCGCAGGAGTAACTAATATAGTTTCACTAGATTCTCTTATTAAAGTAACTAAAGAAACTTTCCCCGGAAAAATAGGTGAAAAGAACGCTAATGCAGCTAAAATAGCCTATGAAAAAATTAAAAAATAGGTGATTTCATGACAGCCATAGGAGCAACTGTTAAAGAACCTGGAAGCAGTGTCAAAAATAAAACAGGAAGTTGGAGAACATTTAAACCTGTTTTAGATAAAGACAAATGTATTAATTGTGAAAATTGTTTTTTATTTTGCCCAGAAGGGTGCATAACTAAAGAAACTGATATAGATTATGATTATTGTAAAGGATGCGGGATTTGTGCCCATGAGTGTCCTGTAAAAGCTATTAAAATGGAGAGAGGATAAGATGAAAGTTATTACAGCAAACAGGGCTATTGCAGAAGCAGTTAAACTTGCAAAACCAAAAGTCGTACCTGTTTATCCTATAACTCCACAAACAACCATCTCGGAATATCTAGCAACCTTTGTTGCAAATGGAGATTTAAACGCAGAATACATAAGAGTTGAATCAGAACACAGTGCAATAAGTGCCGCAGTAGGTGCATCTGGTACAGGTGTTCGAGTATTTACTGCAACATCATCTCAGGGTTTAGCATTAATGCACGAGATCTTATTTGCAGCAGCTGGTTTAAGAAACCCAATAGTAATGGGAAATGCAAACAGGGCATTATCAGCACCATTAAGCATATGGAACGATCAGCAAGATTCAATCTCACAAAGAGACACAGGATGGATGCAGTTCTTTGCTGAAGATGCTCAAGAAGCTCTTGACTTTGTATTACAGGCTTACAAAATTTCTGAAAACGAAAAAGTCTTACTTCCAAGTATGGTCTGTGTAGACGGATACTATCTCACCCATACAGTTGAACCAGTAGATATCCCAACACAGGAAGAAGTTGATGAATTTTTACCTCCATACAAACCAACACATTCATATCTTGATCCTAAAGATCCGATGTCACTTGGAACATTTACAGATCCTAATTACTACATGGAAGCAAGGCATGACATGGAAGTAGCCATGGAAGGAGCTAAAGACGTAATAAGGGATGTAAACAAGGAATTCGCCGAAAAATTCGGTCGTAAGTACGACTTAGTTGAAAATTACATGTGTGATGACGCTGAAGTGATCATCATAGCCATGGGATCACTTTGTGGTACAATAAAGGCAGTTATAGACAACATGAGAAAAGAAGGACATAAAGTCGGTCTTCTCAGAGTAATAGCATTTAGACCATTCCCTAAAGAAGATATATACAATGCAATTAAGAACGCGGATAGAGTAGCTGTTCTGGATAAAAACATCTCACTGGGTATTGGAGGAGTCCTGTTCAACGAGATCAAAGCTAAAATGGATGTAGATGCCAGAGGCTTTATATTAGGTCTTGGAGGGCGTGACGTATCCAATGAAGATATAAGAAATATAATTGAAATTACCAAAAATTCTACTGAAAGCGATACAATTAATTGGATCGGCTTAAAAGAGGAGGAAGCATAAAATGGAAGTACCTGAAAAAGAATTTCTTGCTGCTGGGCACAGAGGTTGTGCTGGATGTGGTGCTACCATAGGCGCAAGACTTGCACTTAAAATGCTAGGTGAAAACACTGTAGCAGTATCTGCAACAGGCTGTTTAGAAGTTATTACAACTCCATACCCTGAAACATCATGGAACATCCCATGGATCCATGTAGCATTTGAAAATGCTGCAGCGGTAGCATCAGGTGTTGAAAGAGCTCTCAAAGCACAGGGAAAAGATGATGTTAATGTAGTAGTATTTGCTGGAGATGGTGGAACAGCAGATATAGGGCTTCAATCTCTTTCAGGAGCTATGGAAAGGGGACATAATATAATTTACATATGTTACGATAACGAAGCTTACATGAACACTGGAGTCCAAAGAAGTGGTGCAACACCATACGGTGCATCAACAACCACATCACCACATGGAAAAGAAAGCTTTGGTGAAGATAAGCCAAAGAAAAACATTCCAATGATAATGGCAGCTCACGGTGTTCCTTACGTTGCAACAGCATCCATTTCATATCCTGAAGATTTCATGAAAAAGGTTAAAAAAGCAACCGAAATCGATGGACCTGCTTATATCCACCTCCACCAACCATGTACAACCGGATGGGGATACGATCCATCAAAAACCATAGAACTTGGAAGATTAGCTGTCGATACTGGTTCATGGTTGCTTTATGAAATTGTAGATGGGGAATTTAAAGTAACATACAAACCACTGCAGAGAAAACCTGTAAATGAATATTTAGAAGCTCAAAAACGGTTTAGACATCTTGCGGATGAAGAAAAAGAAAAGATCCAGAATTATGTGGACAGTATATGCGCTGAACTTAAAATATAGGGGGATATATTCTTGGAAAAAGTATTGATTCAACCAGAGATTTGCGATGGATGTGGAGATTGTGAAGGAGCATGTGAAAAACTTCACGGCACATCAAGAATCATGGTAAGAGAAGTCGAAGGTGCTTATTACCCCATTATTTGTCAGCATTGTGAAGACGCTCCATGTATGAAAATCTGCCCTGTAGATGCAATTGATGAGGGATCAATTGACTCTGAAAAATGCATAGGATGTTCTCTATGTATGCTCATATGTCCATTTGGGGCAATTTCAATACATGAAAGAAAAGCACACAAATGCAGCCAGTGCCCTGATCTTGATACTCCAGCATGTGTTAAAGCATGTTCCAAAAGAGCCATTTCCATTGTAGATACTGAGAAAATGAAGCTAGAGAAACAGGCCGAACACATTAAAAAGTTATCAGGTATCGGTAAAAAGTCTAAAAAGAAAGGACTCGTAAGTGTTTTAACACACGGTACAAGGGCAAAGGATGCTCTTAAATAGGAGGCATGAAATGAGAGAATTAATTTCACGACCAGAACTTTGCGAAGACTGCTCAAAATGTGAAAGGGAATGCCCTCAAAATGCAATAAGAGTTATAGAAGGAGTTGCAATCCACTGTTTACACTGTGCACCAGATAGGGCTCCCTGTTTAAACATATGCCCAGAAGATGCCATAGAAGAAATAGACGGTGCAATTGTAGTTGATGAAGACGCATGTATAGGATGCGGCCTCTGTAAAACTGCCTGCCCTATTGGAGCCATCTACATAAATGAAGAAGGTATTGCAAAGAAATGTAACCTGTGTATTGATCAGGAAACACCTCGCTGTGTACTCACATGCCCAACCGGCGGTCTGAAAGAAGATTCATCAGAAATGATATTAGATAAGCGTGAAAAAGTCGCTAAGGAACTTGAAAGACTTAGGATGATCATGAGGTACTGACTTATTCAATAATGCTTAATCAGAATTGATTAAGCTTACTCTTTTTTATTAAAATTTATTTTATTTTAAAATAATTTATTAGCTGCAGATTAATTAAAATCATGCTATTTATAATTGTAGAATCCCCAAACAATATTTCCTGTCCTATTTTAATATCTTACTATAATCAATAATTATATTAAAGTTAATAGCAATATTTAAGAATTGATTTTACTTTGTGGAGAAGATATGAATGAAAGACCAATTAAGGAAGTCAGGTATTGAACTTATTGGAGAAGTACCATGGGGCACACATTTTTGTCAATTCTATCAAACTAAAGAAAACTTAATAGATATACTGATCCCTTATTTTCAAGCAGGGCTTGAAAATAATGAGTTCTGCATGTGGGTTACCTCACAACCCTTAACTACAGAAGAGGCTGAAGAAGCATTAAAAAATGCTGTTCCTTATGCAGATAGTTATCTCAAAAAGGGGCAAATTGAAATTATCTCCTACAAAGACTGGTATCTTAAGGAGGATGCCTTTGATTCAAATAGAATCTTAAATGGATGGGCTGAAAAATTGGATTATGCTTTAAAAAAGGGCTATGATGGTTTAAGGCTAAGTGGAAATACTTTCTGGCTTGAAAAAGAAGACTGGAATGAATTCAGCCAGTATGAAGAAGAAATAAATGATGTATTTGGTAAATCCAATGTGCTTGCCATTTGTACATATTCCCTTGATAAATGTAATGCAGATGATGTAATCGACGTAGTTAATAATCACCAGTTCGCCCTAACCGAGCTTGAAGGTGAATGGGCACTTATGTAACATGTAGCACTTGAAATTTAAAATAAAATTGATCATCATTTAATGTCTAAAACATCAAATGGATTATATAACTTAAAATTACTAGTTTGCCAATAACTTATTCATTTACACCATTTTGAAGTTCTTTTAAGTCTCCGTGAAGTAATTCTTCAAGTTCATCTGCCATTATGACCATTTCCAGATATTTATCAGTGTCATCAATTGTATAAATAATATTTCTTATTGCGGGAATAAATTCCAACATATTTTGTGCATCTTTAACTGTTTTAGGCTTATGTTTAGGGTTTTTATGTAATTCCAATACGAATTTAATTACTTCAGTCCAGACTTCATCGTAATTATATTCTTTCATGTTACTAATTATATTGAAAGTATTACATAAGTAATTTTCAATAATTTTTACTTTCCCATACAATATTTTAACAAAGCTTATGTCTAGAGTATTGTGCAAATATTTACCATTTAAATTATTATTTAATTTTTGATTAAATAAATAGAATTTTTTAAAACAAGTTACCTAAATTAACCAGTATGGAAAAATTTTGTTTTTTTTTTCAATATAACCTATTAATGAAGTATAAACTGTACACATGATATGGACATGAGCGTTAACAGAAATCAGATTATTGCTATAATTCCAATAGGCAGTGACCACATCAATGAAATATCTTAGAAATATCAAATGTGGGTTTTTGAATTATTTTTTTAGAAATGTATTCTTTGAATTTTATTTCCAGAATGAAAAATAAAGAACCCACTATAATCAGGATAATTATATTACTAATTAAAGAGGTTATTCCATAAATATGCTGTAATCCAAATTCTTCAATAGTTGAAGCCATTGAAAGTCCTGAACCAAAAACTATTATCTGCACTAAAAAAATGTGGTAAGAAGCTCTGCCAATGAACCCAAATAAACCAGAAATTTTTTCTGAAACTAATGGTAAATATCTCAAGCCGACTAAACATATAGCTAATGGGTAAAAAAAAGATAGAACGTTACGAGGTTGCCATGCAGGCTGGAAGTGTATAAAATTCCAATTAAAAACCGAAATTGATATCATATAAACAACACTTACAATTAGCCCCATTATTATAAGTTTTCTTTTAAACACCGTCTTTAAACTGTTAATATCAAAGTTATCTAAGGTCCAAACACCCAATGCTATTATAAATAAATACCTTAAGATACACGCTCTATAAAGATATGAATTATTTTCTAAAACAGGAATTTGATTGGCCAATATCTCAAAAACAAAAGTTAATACAAAGCTTAAAACTAAAGTAAATTTAGGATTTTTCTTGTATAAGTAATATAATATAGGAAAAACAAAAACAAACTGAAATATAATGGATACAAAATAGTTACCAGGCCCAGATAATGGTAAATAACCTAAAATGCTTAAAAATCCTATGTAAAGATCTCCCTTAAATAAAAGACCTAAAATTGCAGACAATATGAAAATAACAATGAATGGATAGAGTAATCTTTTAAAACGGCCCTTAATATAGTTCGTATTATATATTTGACTTAAAGTTATGTATCCCCTTCTTTTAAAGGACATTGCTGCATTTAAACCCATAATAACAAGAAATATTGGTACTGCTTGTTCTATAGTGAAAATAGATAGTGGAATTTTAGCTAAGTTTCCAGGTAATACATGTAAAGTTATAACTGCAATTATTGCAAGTCCTTTTATAATATCTATTTGAATGTAATGCTTGCTTTCATCCAATTTAAGCACCGATTAGTAATATTAAACCAGTAGTATTTTGAAAGTTTCTAAGATAATTAAACTTTATAAATCTACTAAAATAACTTTTATGAGAGTTTATACATTCTATTAGTTTGTTGAAAGTCTTTATAACCTGAAATTTCAATAATGCCTACAATTAAAATCAAAACTAAAAATAATGTCGTTCCCTTCAAATTATCCGCCCCCGCTATGCTGATTCAATATATTTATGGAAGATAATAATAATAGTTACTATTACAATCAAACAGAAAGGGTTATGTTTAGTTATAAGAAATAACTTAATATCTTCGTTTTTTTTAATACGCTTGAAAATAACTGATTTAAATAACAAAACATAATATTTATTAGAGAGGTTTATCATGATTACTCAAAGTACTATAGAAGATACAATATTTAACTTATTCAAAGAGGCCGTAATCAAGTTGCCTGATGATGTCAGGAAAGCGCTTGAAGAGGCATATAAAAATGAAGATGATGAGATTGCATGTCTAAATCTTAAAGCTATACTCGATAATATTGAAGCTGCTGAAGAACTTAACGTTCCAATGTGTCAAGATACAGGTCTCCCAATTATTTTTGTTAAACTTGGTAAAGTTGAAGTTGAAAACCTCTATGAAGGCATAAGAAATGGGGTCAAAAGAGCCACTAAAGAAATACCACTCAGGCCAAACGTGGTAAATCCACTAACAAGAGAAAATACAAGTACAAATACAGGCAATTTGATTCCTCAAATAGATATAGAACTTATTGATGAAGAAAAAATTGAATTTACAGTTTTTCCAAAGGGTATTGGATCAGAAAACAACAACGCCCTCAAAATGGCTTTACCAGGAGAAGGTATCGAAGGCATTAAAAAGTTCGTTCTGGATACAGTAATTGCTGCCGGTGGAAAACCATGCCCCCCAATAATTGTGGGAGTTGGAGTGGGAGGACTATCAGATATGGCCATGAAACTTGCAAAAAAAGCGCTGCTTGGAAAAGTTGGAGAACGGAATCCAGACAAGATGATTGCAGAACTGGAAGAGGATCTTTTACGCCAGATAAACGAAACTGGAATTGGTCCAATGGGCCTTGGAGGTAAAACAACAGCACTCGATGTGAAAATTCTAACTGCAGATACCCATACTGCAGGACTTCCAATAGGAGTATGTATTCAATGCTGGGCCGGAAGGCATGCAGAAGCTGTTTTACGGCCTTAAAATAAGATTTAAAAATCCTTTACTCTTTTTTGTTTTTACTTTATAAAAAATATCTTTTCCATAAAATGAGAAAGTTTAAAATTTCTAATCACAAACAGGCGATACCCTTACAAAAATTACTGCAAAACAGGCAAATAATAATTAGAAAGTAAATTTTGGTTCAAGGCATATATCCTGGAATTCCAACGTTATCACATCAAGAATCTCCATGAAGTTTCAAAGGATGATATACAGGATGTTCCAAGCGATAGATAGCAAACATGTTAGTGGAACCATAATAGACACTTAAACTGGTGCACATTATAGGAATTTAAATTTAGTTAAACAGCCACAAACTAATTAATAACGATTTAACTGTAACAAATCAAAGTATACATAATAATTTCACGACAAAACAAAAAGAGATATGACATTATATTGCATCAGATCCGTAAGCTTCCTGCATTATATCATATATTTCTTCTACTGCTTTTTTCATCCTTAAAAAAACCATACCCGTATTGACATTCGAATTCATAGAACATACCAAAGCTACAGATGAGAAACCCATAATAATTATCTGTATTTTCTCTCCAGTTATTAAAAGGCGCTTTAGCTCATCATTACCTACATCTTCAAGGGTTTTTTTACCAATTTCCAGTAAAGATGCAGACATTGCAGCTATTCTCTGGTTTTTAACATGAGGATTACTTGAAGTAAATATCAGTCCGTCCTTCCGGATAACATAGGACTCCTTGATATCAGCACGCTCCTGCATATCCTCAAGAACTTCATATATTTGCTCTGAAATTGGCCTCATTTTTAAATCACTGGTTTAATTGATTTTAGAGATGCTATAAACAGGTTAGTTATCAGCACAATCCCTAACTACTTTTTTAAGAGTTACCCTGATCATTCCAATATTAGCATTATTTTCTGTTAATACTATTATAACATGCTTGTTTCCAAATTCTTCTATAATAATCTTTCCCGAATCTGTTTCAACAATTAATTTCTCTAAATTACCATAACTAATACTTCTAATCATTTCTCTAACTGCACCAAGTGCTGCAGCAGTTGTAGCGCTCAAAATAGAAGTATTTTCATCTAATTTACTTACAGGAATACCATCTAATCCTGCTAAAATAGATTCTTTTACCCCAGTTATCCTATTTATAGAAATTAAAGCTTTTTCGAAATTTGTTTCAAGTTTCATTGGATTTACCCAAACTATTTAATTTTCTTTCAATATTTTCTATAAGACTGCCCATTATATTTTCAAGATCTTGATTTTCAAGTGCTGACGTGTTAACCACTGGAATTTCGTCAGGTATACTAAGTTCTTCCCTAATTTGAGAGTCTTTAATTTCACAAATATCCGTTTTATTGGCAGCAATTATATAAGGTACATCATATCCCGTTATAAACTTTACGAGTTCATGGTCAACGGGTGATATCCCTACAGTAGAGTCAATTAGGAGTATAGCTCCGTCCATTCCAGTAGCAAGAGTGTTCCACATAAAAGAAAATCTCCTATGTCCGGGACTTGCAAATAACTGTATTAAGAATCCCTGTTGTTCAATCTGGACAAAATCAAAGCTGGTTGTAATGCTATTAAAGTCTCCTTTAAGAAGCAGATCTTGCCCGCTTAATTTTTCGACAAATGTTGTTTTCCCTGCATTAAGAGCACCGAATACAACTACTTTAAGGATAGATCCCGCTGCCATTAACTATTAACGCCCCTTTTCTATGTTTGCTACAATTTATATCTCAAATTTTTTAGATCCCTAAAATTTTTTCAGGACAATTTTACTGTTTCCATCTTTAGAGTCTATACTGTCAACTATGAAAGGATCTCCAGTAACTTCTTCCATCATAGCTGCACATCCCAAAGCCAATGGACATCCAACAGAACGAGGGACATCATTTTCTTCCAGATAGTCCGTGTAATGATGAGCACGGCAGTTTTTAACAGTAATTTCTATGCTATTATCCGTTACATCATAATCCATACTATCAGCTACATTAAAACGTCCAATGAGATAACTGTCGTAAAATTCCATCGCTTTCTGGGGACTGCTTATATCTTGATCTACTTTAAGCATAGTTGATCCTATTTTAATAAGATGCCATATATCTTCTCCAAAAGCCCTAGTAACTCCTGCAGAACCTGCCCCTGATACTTTCCAGAGACCTTTAGTTAGCCCCATTAATGATGCTGCGTATAAAACATTTATAGGATCTGGCTGATCACGGAGCAGCGCTACCACTGTATCCATCTTCATATCTTCTGTCATTTAAAATCCCTTCTTATTTCTCCATTACGTCTCTTACTTTATCTGCTGTTCTTTCTACTTCCATGAGTACAAGCCCAAGATTAACTTCTTTAGGCGAAAGTACAGCTAAAATACCTTTACTACCTGCAAAAGAAAATGTAGCCTTACCAACACTTCCCTCAATTATGATCTCACCTAGATCTCCTCTGCTTAACTCATCACAAGTCCTTTGAGAAGTACCTACAATTGCCGCACCCATTGCAGCTAAACGTTTCTCATCAGTATCTTGTGGTAAAACAGAAGCTATCATTAAACCATCTGGCCTTAAAAGAGCAGCACCAGTAACATCACCAGGAGCTCTTTCCATAAGCTCATTTAAAATACCACCTACGTCTTCACGAATACCCATATTAAATTCTCCTCAATTTTTGTTTTTGTTAGATCCAATTCCTATCCTTTTTATTTTAATCTGCAGCGCAAAAGTATGGATTAATTTAAATTCCATAGTCATACCGCTGTATGTATCGATGATTACTTTAATTAAAGGAAATAATTATTTAAAGTGTGAATATGTGCTATTATCATATATGAGACAATGTGCATTTGCGAAAAGTATAAATACCATAATTAAAAATCAGCAATTTAACTGTAAAAATCTTAGTATTACCCAAATATGTAATAATAGAAGTAATATATTAATTTAATTAAAAATATTTATACTTGATGCAATTAACCATATAATTACAGCAATACACTTAATTCAAAGAATAACTAATTAAAATATTTTGATTCAGTGATTAAAACTTGTTATTTAAAGTGATCTTATGAATGAATTTACCGATCTAAAAAGAGCAACAGTATCTGTACCTCAGGACTTAGATTATAAATTCAAAAAGGTTGCCTCTCAAAAATTCAAATTTGAAAAGGGATGGTACAGCAAAGCAATGGCTGAAGCTATGGAAATATGGTTAAAATATAATAATCTTATTCAATTAAAAAATGGAACAAATTCCCTTGGCCGTTTCGTAGGTAAGCTGATATGGGATGAATGGAAGCAGAATTTTCAGAATATAGATTTCCAAACAGCTAATGAATCTACAAATCAAATTTTAAATCAGTTTAGTACTAAATCAACATATGTAGAAAATATAGATTATCATATTAATAATGATGACTTGAAAATCTATTTAAAGAGTTATACTATAGATGACAAACCCAATATGGTGGAAAACTTGTTAACCGAATATCTTCAACCAATTACAATAATTACCAGGGCCGGAATAGAGGATATTACAGGTGAACACTATAAAATAAATGAGTTTAAAGTAGGAAAATCCAGCAAAATACATTTAAAAAAAGTGGATTAAATACTAAACTCATAATTTAATTTTATTGACGCTAAAAAAAATAAGTAAGTGGATTCAATTTACTTTTTAATATTTTACATCATTCCTTTACTTTTTTCTCCAGATTTTTTTAAGAGTATCCTTTCGCCTACGGTTTCAATCATGCTGTAAGGAATAACCCTATCTCTTCCTCTAAGGCGTCCTCCTTCATGAAGAATAATAGAATCTATTTTGTCGGAGTCAAAATCAACATCAACATCGTCCACTTTACCAAGTTCGTGGCCTTTTGCATCTAAAACTTCTTTTCCAATTAATTCATCTTTTACTTTCAATTAAATCACCTCAAACTCATAACAAAGAACTATAATCACTGGCTATCAAAACCAGTGAAATAATTCACCCTATTTTCAAAAAATTTAATGGAATAACTGAACTGTATTATTACTATATTTAAAATTAGTAATATATTTTGTTATAAATTATACCTAAACGAAATTAGATAAATAAAATTCATTTAATTTGTAAAAAAAGCATTTAAATACCTATTTCTATAAAAACTAGACGTGTTAAAATTTCTTAAATTAAGATTAAAAAAACAAGATTTAGAGTCTTATTATTTTGACTCATTCTTTAAATTAAAAACTGTTTCTGATTTTATAAGGCCTTTATTTTCCAAATCATGCATTAATTGAGCTATTATTGCATATTCCTGGCCAGTATAATCAGCTAACTCCTCAATAGACGCGTTTCGTTTTCTGCTTAAATAATCTAATGTGTTCATCATTAATTCGCGCCTTAACTCCTCATTTTTCCATTTGAACATCAACATATCAATCCTCACATTTGGAATATGTATTTTGGCAACCTGCAAAAACTTCGTTTTTGCTGCCTGCAAAATCTGTGATTTTGCGGTTCAGGAAATCTTCGATTTCCTTCAACATCAAAATTCTCTGAATTTTAAAAGCCTGCAAAAACTTCGTTTTTGCTGCATCAAAATTCTCTGAATTTTAAAAGCCTGCAAAAGCAAAGCTTTTGAAAGTTTGTAACCTCTATCATTTATTCACTTTTAGTGTTTTATTTTACACTTGAAGTGTATGTCTTACTCCAATATATAAATTTTGTTGATTAGAACATATTGTATGAATAAATTGTAATTATTGTATTATAGTTAGTATAATAAAAATTTTTAGATCGCTGCATACTCCACTTTTAATATTAAATACTAAATCAATGAAAATCCATTATTATCCTACTTATAATATTAAATCAATTAGAATACAATAAAAAAAGGATATACTCCAAATTTCAGTATTTTTACCACACATTATGACTTAATAATTAGTATATTTAACATAACCCTATTCTAAATTAACAAACTGTCCTCATTTAAATAAATACAGTAAATAATTAAATAAAAACAATAAAAATTACTAGTTTAGATGATTGATTTATAGAATAAATACATTTAAGAGCCTATTTTACATATAGTTGGTGTAAATTAAGTTATAGAAAAAAAGGAAATATGTGCCTAAAGCACATGTATTTAAACAGAAAAAAACTCTTTTTGGTCTTATTTTTTTAATTCAAGTCTTTTAGGTTTTTCACAGGTTATCATAAATATTGTTCTATCCCCTAGACTTACCGCACGATCAGCAATTCGTTCAAGGAATCTTGCAATGAACAATAAATATATCATATAGGATATAGAATCCTTATTTTGAAACATACTGCTTGTAACATTCTCAAGGGACTGATCAAATAAATCATCCACTTTATCGTCATCATGCCTCAGTTCTCTTGCCATGTCCATGTTCTGATCGATAAATGAGTATAAACCTTTGCTGAGCATCATCTGCACAAGGTTAGCCATATGGTTAAGATCTTCCATAGACCTCGCTGGAATTTCTTCACCTTTTAAATTTTTAGCGGCTTCAGCAATATTTACTGATAAGCTGCCTATCCTCTTCAAGTGACTACCAACCTTAATACATGCTTCAATAAATCTTAAATCCATTGCAACGGGTTGTTCTGAAGCAATGATACTAATGCATTTCCTTTCTAAATGAAAACTCAATTCTTCTATTTTATCACGGGATTTAATAACGCCATCCAACAGATCTTTATCATAGTCATTAAAAGCTTTGATTGCATCTTTATGTGCCTGGATTGCTATCTGTCCAATTTCATTTACATCTTCTTTTAGCTCTTTTAGCCTTTTTCGAAACAGTATCCTGGGATATTTTTTTCTTTCCATTTTTAATCCTCCGTCTTGGACTTATAATCTTTTATTAAATTATCCACATCCATTACAGATAGTTCATTTATCCTATACTTAGACAACAGTTCTTCACGAGAATCGGTGGTATTTAAGCCAATTTTATCCCAAAACATATCAATACGTATAGGTAATGATAATTTACACTCCTCATTCAATTCAAGAATAGTTTTAAACAGTTTTTCACCTGTTTCATATATCTCAATTTTTGACTCGTCGAGGATTTTAACTTTTTCCATTGCATCGTTTTCATAAAGTTCATTTAAAGATTTAGCATTTAGATACCAGGCACCTACAACTAGATCATCGCTTAAAAATAATATAGACTCATAATTTTCATTTAAAACTCTCATATAACCTGATAAAGGTAGATATGATTTATCAAGTTTGTTTCCACACAGTTTATTCTTAGGTTCATCTGATGGGAGCCACATCTAAATCATCACATACTATTTTTGTATAATTTTTAAATATTAATTTTTACTTCATTAATACATTGTAGAATACTTTATGGTGTACAACCTTCATTCCTATTATAGAGTAAGCTATCCTGTCATCCATCCCCATTATATGATGCCCCATACTTAAGAGATTCCTTCCAATAAGGATTGAGTACATTGCAGCAGTTGAAGAATTGTCATCACCATATTCTAAAAACATCTGATTATAAAAATCCTGAAGAGCAACGAAATTTTTAGTTGAACGTTTCAGAAGCTGTATATCCTCACTTAAAAGTGATCCAACTCCATCTTTTAGCATGTTTTGCACTGTTTGAGACATGAATTTAATATGGGGCGGTTTGTATGAATCTGAACTTTTTTCTGCTGCATCTATAGCGTATCTGGATATATATGCTGAGAGAGTGTTTATTCTCTCAAGTTCAGTAGATGTTCTTAAAATTGCAGCCCCCAGTCTTAAATCTCTAGCAACTGGCTGATGTAATCCAAGTATTTTCAAACATTCATATTCAATATACTCGCTCTTTTTGTTTACTTCACTGGTAGCTTCAATTGTTTCTTTTGCTAAATCAATATCTTCCTTTAAGAAACTGCCAGTAGAATTTTTAATCATATCTACTGTTTCATTGCTGTAATCTAAAAGATCACCGCTTATTTTTTTTAATTTATTCTCCAGTATCATCCCATACATTGCTTCACCTTTAGTGCATATCCCATTAAAGAGATGGGCACATTAATTAAATAAAAAATTTATTTAACCAAATCTACCAGTTATGTAATCTTCTGTACGCTTATCTTCAGGCTCTATGAATATTTTATCGGTGAGTCCGCTTTCTACGATTTCTCCATGTAAGAAAAATGCTGTGTATTTAGAAACCCTTGTAGCTTGCTGCATGTTGTGTGTAACGATGATTATGGTGTAATCATTTTTCAGTTTGTGAATTAAGTCCTCTATTTTTGTTGTTGATATAGGATCAAGTGCTGATGCAGGTTCGTCCATTAATATAACTTCAGGATTTACTGCAATGGTCCTTGCTATACATAGTCTCTGCTGCTGACCTCCAGAAAGTCCCATAGCTGATTTATCCAGCTTATCCTTGACCTCATCCCACAGTGCAGCACCTTTTAAACTTTCTTCAACTCTTTCAGCCAGTACTGATTTATCTTCAATTCCATGTACCCTGAGACCATAGGCTACATTGTCAAATATAGACTTTGGAAACGGATTTGGCTTTTGAAATACCATTCCTACCTTTTTTCTTAAGTCAACCACATCTAACTTTGGATCGTAAATATCCTGGCCGTCTAAAAGAACACTTCCATCCAATTTGAATGTATCAATAAGGTCATTCATACGGTTTAAAGTACGTACAAATGTTGATTTTCCACAACCAGAAGGTCCTATAAGTGAAGTAACAGTATTTTTAGGGATTTTAATGTTGATATCCTTTAAAATATGTGCTTCGTCAAAGTAAACGTTTAAGTCTTCAACTTCAATTCGATAATCCATTCTATCTCCCCATCATCTTTTTAGAGTATCTTTCAACTAATGTATTTGTAACAACGGTTATTATGAGAACTATAAGCACCAGTACAGCTGCAGTTCCATATGCATTGTCAAGGGATATACCCTCAGTTGCTAAAATATAAAGGTGCAGTGGAAGAGGCCTTGCTGGATCAAAAATGGAAATAGGAACAGATAGTGCCGCACCTACTGCAAACATAATTGCAGCTGCCTCTGAAATAGCCCTTGCAAGTCCAAGTATCACACCAGTAGTAATCCCCGGAACTGCTGCAGGCAGAACAACATTATAAATTGTTTGCCACTTGGTAGCACCTATTGCAAGACTTCCTTCCCTGTATGATGCAGGTACAGCTTCCAGTGAAACTTCAGATACCTGTAATATTGTAGGGAGCGCCATAATTGCCAGTATTAAACCACCAGATAGTACACACCACCCGAGTCCAAGATAGACAACAAAAAATGCCAGCCCAAATAGCCCATATACAATTGAAGGAATAGATGCCAGTGTTTCTGCTCCAAATCTTATTAGTTTAACCAGATTATTTTCTCCAGCATATTCTGAAAGGTAAACTGCTGCCCCAACACCCAATGGAGTTGCAACAGCAACTGCTAGAAATGTCACATATAAACTTGACACTATCATTGGGAATATACCTCCAGATTTACCAGAATCTATAGGGTTACTGAATATGAAACTCAAGTTTACAACTGGCAACCCCTTATAAAGTATATAACCTATAATAACGAGCAATAGAATAACTGTTAATATCCCTGATGCCCAAAAAACTCCTTTCATGATTCTTTGTGACATTTTAGGAGACATGATTTTAATATTTAGCATTTAAATCACCTAAATAGCTGTATAAATCCTGATTAAGCATTATAAGTACCCTCCCCCAATTACAACCTTCTTCTTGTAGTGGAAGTAGTTAGCTATTATGAGAAGGATGATTATCATGATAAACAGAACTATTCCTGTTGCAAACAGTGCGCTGTAATGTAATCCTGTTGCATAACCCATTTCAAGGGCTATGTTTGATGTTAACGCCCTTACCGGGTCAAATATTGAGTTTGGAATCTGTGCGACGTTTCCTGCAACCATAATTACTGCGAGTGTTTCACCAATTGCCCTACCCATTCCCAATATTATTGCGGTTATAATTCCAGGAATAGCCGCTGGGAAAATAACATTTCTTATTGTTTGCCAGTGAGTTGCACCAAGTGCAAGAGATGCTTCTTTATATTCTACAGGAACAGATTTTAGTGCGTCTTCAGATATACTTATTATAGTCGGAAGAACCATTACTGTAAGAATTAAAGATGCTGCAAGCATGCTAAAACCAGTCCCCCCAAAATATACCCTCATAATTGGGACAAGTACTATAAGCCCAAAGAATCCGTATACAACAGAAGGTATACCTGCAAGAGTTTCAATAACTGGCTTTAAAATCCTTCTCACTGTACGAGGTGCAAGTTCTGCCAGAAAGATTGCACAACACAAGGATAATGGCACTGCAAATAGCAGTGAAAGGGCAGTTATACCCAATGATCCAATGATCATTGCAAAAACACCGTACTGGTCATCAGAAGGCGACCAATTCATTCCAAATATAAACTTCAAGATTCCAATCTGGTCCATTGCTGGGAAACCTTGCTGGAATATGAATCCTATGATCAGAACTATCACTACAATGGACAAAATGGCCATTATGAAAAGCCCTTTTTCCACTAGAAATTCTTCATACTTCTTCATTTCTTCAACCTCAAAAAACTGTTAAAATCTCTTAAAATTCTTTGAATTTTAGAAAATATTTCATATTTTCTAACTCCCAAAAACCTATGGTTTTTGAGGATTTTGGAGCACGAAACTTCGTTTCGTAAGTTTCAATTTTGACGCCACAAAAATCGAAGATTTTTATTGGCTTTGTTTTTTGGGTCCTCAAACGCTTTGCGTTTGGGACATGTGAAAATTGAAAATTTTCACGGTTGAAAATCTTTGATTTTCAAACATTGGAAATCAAAGATTTTCAAATGTTCAGGAAAAACATAGTTTTTCCTTCAACCTCATAAATTTCCAATTTTTGTGTTCGGAAAATACAGCTATTTTCCTCAACTCGGAATCTAACTTAAATAAATTTGACTATTATTCTAATTTTTTTTAGTATTCTACAAACTTCTTGTAAGTACATTCCAGATTACCGTGCAAATTTACATATTAACAGGAACAATATTCTGGCTCTTTACTATAGCCTGTCCTTCAGGACTTAATGTAAAGTCGATGAAGTCTTTAACTGTTCCCTGTGGTTCCCCTTTAACCACAAAAAGGAATGCTGTTTGTAGTCTATAAGATCCATTTGCCACGGTTTGTGTTGAAGGGCCAATTCCATTAATTTTTAAAGCTGTAACATCACTGCTCATATGCGCTAATGAAACAAATCCAATTGCACCTGGATCCTGCTTAACTACCTGTTTAACAGATTCAGTTGAACTCTGGACCACTGCATCAGACTTGATTTTTGTACCGTTCATTATTAAATTCTCAAAAGATGACCGTGTACCTGATCCTTCTTCCCTGGTTACAACATGGATCTGTGTGTCGGATCCTCCAACCTGATTCCAGTTTGTAATAGCACCGTTGAAGATACCTCTAACCTGTTCGGTACTTAATGTAGTTACATTGTTGTTGTTATTAACAGCGATGACAATACCTTCTTTTCCTATTTCATATTCTATAAGCCCTTCTTTTTCCTGTGGCGTTAAATCTCTTGAACTTGTACCTATTTCAGTTATACCTTGTGAAACACTGCTTATACCTAAACTGGATCCTCCACCCTGCACGTTTATTCTAACGTTAGGATGCTTTTCCATGTAAGCATCAGCTAATGCCTCAGCTACAGGTTGTACCGATGTAGAACCTGCAATTTGTATTCTTTCATATTGACTTGATGGGATAATTGTTAGATAAGCGATAATTATAATGATGGCAATTACTATTCCATACTTGTATTTCCGATTCATGTTCATCACCTTGAGTTACTCTTCTTCTTTGGAGTATTTAAATATGAAGTGATGAAGCAACGAATCAAATTTACATGATAAACTTCTCTTTCATGCCTTTAAATTATAAATAAACAAAAAAATAGTGGTTTTAAAAACCACTTAGCTAGAAGTCATTGGAACTGCTCCAGCTTCTTTAACTATTTTTTGACCTTCAGCACTCATTGTAAAGTCTATAAAGTCTTTAACGATGCCAGTAGGTTCACCTTTAGTTAAGAAAATGAAAGG
The DNA here is from genome assembly GCF_038562635.1 of Methanobacterium sp. Classification (NCBI taxonomy): domain Archaea; kingdom Methanobacteriati; phylum Methanobacteriota; class Methanobacteria; order Methanobacteriales; family Methanobacteriaceae; genus Methanobacterium; species Methanobacterium sp. The sequence goes on from NZ_JBCFBO010000003.1 coordinate 48,242, forward strand.
CCTTACTATTTTGTAAGTATCGTCGCTGACTGTTTGTTCTGAAGGAGCTACTCCATTGATTGTAACTGCTTTAACATCACCGTTAAGGCTTGCTAAAGATATGTATCCAACAGCGTCAGGGTTTCCTTTAACTGCCTGTAAAACAGCTTCTGTTGAACTCTGAACAATTGCATTGTTTACAATTTTAGTTCCGTTTTTACCGCCCATTACTATGTTCTGGAATCCATCTCTGGTACCTGAACCATCTTCTCTGGTTATAACACTGACGGTACCTGATGAGCCGCCTACTTTACTCCAGTCGGTGATATTTCCGCTGAATAAATCTTTTGTCTGGTTAATTGTAAGTTCACTAACCTTATTAGCGTTGTTTACTATAACTACAATTCCATCTTTTGCAATTTGAGTTTGTACTAACCCTTGTGCATCACTATCTTTAGGTTTGGAAGATGCTGTACCAATATCCGCTGTCCCTTGCTGAGCGCTTGTGATACCTACAGATGTACCTCCACCCTGTACATTTATTTTAACATCAGGATGCTTTTCCATGTAAGCTTGAGCTAACTTCTCTGCCACTGGTTGTACGGAAGTTGAACCAGCAATCTGTATTGTTTGTTGATTTGAGCTTCCTGCAAGTGCAAAGTAAGCACCAATTATTACTACTATGGCTACTATTATTCCAATCAAATATTTTGAATTCATTTGATTCACCTCATCCTATAATAAAGGTTCCCCCCTATTTAAAGGTTCCTATTTGTGTATAAGTTATCACATTATAGGAACTAAGCCATTTTAGGCCCTAACAATTATCCCCTGAAATATCACTAAATGTGTCCAATATTGCACTAAAAGCGTTAAATTTAAATAAATTCATATTGTATAAATATCCAATATGATAACGGAAGAAGTGTTAAAAGATATATTCAAACCGAGGACTCTAAAATGGAGAACCTCCATAACAAAAGTTGAGCCCAATAAATTAACCACAAGGGGTTATTTACAGGAAGATCTTATAGGAAATATATCTTTTGCCGAAATGATACACCTGCTCATAAAAGGAGAGTTACCTTCCAAAAACGAAGCCAAAATGCTAGGGGCAGTTCTGGTATCATTTTGTGACCATGGCGTTACTCCTCCAAGTACACAGACTGCTAGGATCATGGCATCTACAGGATCTCCACTGCATGCATGCGTTGCTGGCGGCCTTCTTGCATTTGGTAAAAACCATGCAGGAGCAATAGAACATGCCATGAAAACTCTTCAAGACGGAATTAAAAGAACAGAAGAGGATACCTGCAAAATAGCAGAAGAAATAGTGAGCCATTTTTTAAAAAATAATGAAAAAATATGTGGTTTTGGACACAGATATCACAATGAAGACCCCAGAGCACCAAGGCTGATAGAACTTGCAAAAAAATACGGGTGCTTTGGTAAACATTCTGAACTTGCCACTGTAATTGAAGATCTGCTCTTTGAAAAAAAAGGTATTCGAATGAATATTGATGGGGCCAATGGGGCAATTTTATCAGATCTGGGGTTCAACTGGACAGTTGGAAGTGGCATGTTTATGATTGGCCGATTACCCGGTATTTTAGCACATGTAAATGAAGAAAATACAAGAGAATCCCCATTTAGAAAATTTTTTGAAGTTGACGAAATTTACTACGACGGCGTATAACCCTATCAAAATCACATTCTTTTGTCAGTTAAATATCCATTTTAATAAAGAAATCCCTATTTTTAAATACCAGCACCTATTTTGATTTTTAGCCTACAACGTATTATATTATTTTTAATCAGGCTATAAAACTTATTTAGCAAAGTAATCTTTTTAATAAACTCCCTTTTTTTAAAACAAACTTTAAATGCCTTAAAACATATATAATAAGTTGTATACTACTCCATAATTTGTACAATTCAAAGAGGGGGCTTACAAAATGGTTGATGAATCATACAAAAAAGATGCATATATCCGAGCTAAAAGAAGAGTTGAAGAAGTGAGAGGTTTTTACTCACATTTAATTAGTTATATCGTTGTGAATATATTCCTGGCAATCATTAATTTCTTTACGACTCCCGGTTTCTGGTGGTTCCTATTTATATCGTTTTTCTGGGGAATAGGTCTTGTTGCACATGGATCATCAGTTTTCATGAAAAGAGGAATCTTCTCTAAAGAATGGGAAGAGCGAAAAATCAAAGAATACATGGAAAAAGAGAAAGAATAATATACATCTCTTTTTTAATTTAAATGAAAATAAATTGTCAAAAGTTAGTTATTTTAAATTAGATAATTTAGGATTCCGTCTAAATCTTTCAGGAGTTGTAGTTCGGGGTATATTTTCATAAAATTCCCTTGAAACATCTATTATTTCAATAGATATATCTCCAATTCTTTCAAAGGCCTTAACTACCCTTGATAAAGACAGATAATATGTTGAACGTTCGGTATCATCAAAGGACGCTTCTGCCATTTGAGTTGCGATGCAGTTTAATGCTTTTTTCTGCAAAGCATGTATTTTTTCTTCGTAATCCATTACTTTACTCTTTAATTCAAGTTTTTCATTTAAGAAAATATCCATTGAGTAATTAACCATTTTCTTTGCAGTTTCATACATTTCCCCCAGATATAAAAGCATTTCAGAATCAACTTCATATGATTCCTTCATTGTAAAATTAGCAAATTGGCAGGAATGGTCTCCAATACGCTCTAAATCATATGCTACCTCACTGAAAGCCATTGTTTTACTGAATTCTGAAGAAGGGTTCATAGATAAAGCCATGTCTACAGAAGTTCTTACTTTTTCATGCATGTTATTTGTAATATAATCCATATTTAGTGCTTTACTTGCCAGTTCATCATCATAAGTTGAAAGCGCTTCAAAGGATCTGTCAAGCTGTTTACAAACATGATTAGCCATATTCTTAATCATTTCTTTGATGTATAATGTTCCAGCGTGTTCCCTTGATGTTTTTTCTTCTTCAAAAACTTCTGAAAATTCATCGAACTTTTTTAAATCAAGAGTATATGCCCTCTTTACAACCCCCTTAGTTATAAGAGGTTGAAGCAGTTTCGTAACGTATCTCCGAGTTATTCCAAGTTTTTCAGCGATTTCATCCTGAGTTGAGGGATGTTCATACAGGATGATATCCAGTATCGCTTTTAAAGTGCTATTTTTTGTTTTCTTAGTCATAATATCATCTAATGAGTATTACTATCTTTTTCACGGTTAATTACTATCGATTCTTGAATTATCGATAAAATCACATAGGATAGCGCTGCAATAACTGCAAGCGAAATTACCAGACCAAAATCTGCGAAAAGATTCGCATATAATTTTACAAATGGTGAATGTGTATCTACAAACCCATTTAAAAGTTTGATTATACCAACTGATAATATTATGTATCCGTATGATCTTTTTATATTCTCCGATTGTATTATCGGGTAGATCCCCATAATTAGAAGTCCAAGACCAATTGTTCTAAAAAGAGTTCCATCAGTTGCATGTTCCAGATAATTGAAAATTTGGTCTGGTTTCCAGTATACCGAAGAGAATAGATAAATTAACTCAACAGCGACTATAATTATAAGCGGAAACACGTAAACTATCTTAGTTTCAATTTTTTGTGTGTTTACACTCCTGTTTATGTTTACATTATTTCTTGTATGTACATTCTCTCTTGTATGTACCTTTTTTCTTGTATTCACATTTTCAAGCGGTTCTTTTATAAAATGAGACATTACCTGATACAGCATTGCCCCAATAACTGCACCAATAACAGTTCCACCTACTCCAAGTTTGGTGGTAGTAAGTGCAACTATTCCTGAAATTACACCCGCCATTATGACATCTAACATTTTTGACATTATATCACATTATCAGTTCTATTTTCTCCTTTTTGATAAAAAAACATTTATTAGTTATTATATATCTTTTGAATTTTGAGAATATCAAACACGTTTATGTTTGAGGCATATGAATCTTTCAATTCAAGTGGCGCAAAAATTAAAACATGCAAAAACTTCATTTTTACTTCGAAATTATAAATTTCGATAGATTTTTGCATGTTTTACCCAAAATATTAAGATCAATATATTGATTTAAAAGCTGTTTTGATTAAAATACTTTTTAGTAGTGTTTATTTTATCTTTCATGAAACAGCCCCCAAATCAAGTTAATTTAAATAATTTAGGGGTAAAAGTTATTAAATCTCAAAGCGTCAAATATAATGAAATTTAATTAAGACAGTAAAATTATTGCTATGTATTTACAGCCCATAATAAGTAATTATTCCAGAATTATACCCCAATTGGTACCAAATGTTTTAAAATTACTGTTCTTTCCTATCAAAAGAGTAAATTATCATAAAAACGAAATAAGGCATTATTTCACCATATAACAAAATTAAAGGTTAAAAAGAAAAATTTAAACTAAATTACTTGTTTAAATTACACTACAGGTAGTGAATTATGTTTATATGAACATATCATATACTCTTCTTCTTCAACCTTTACAGAGTAATTAGCTAATTCTCTTTTGTATCCTGTTTCTGTATTTATTAAATTGACAAGAATCTGGTCATCTTTAATGATTAATTGATTGTGTGACGGATAAGTATGGCCCCTCAGCTTTCTGGTTGTTGCAGTTCCTGAATTTAATGTAACCATTTTTTCTATCATCCAAACATTAGGAACATGTTTATGCCCATTTAAGACAAAGTCAACTCCATAATCTCTGAAAACACTTAATAAATCTCCAGAATCAAGTAAAATATTTCTTTCTCTCCCAGTTTGAGGTATAGGAAGTAAATGATGGTGGAAAGTTACTATTTTACACATATCACTTGGTATTTTATCGAGTTCACTTTTAAGCCATTCCATCTGATCAGTTCCTATCTGCCCGTCGTTTATATCAGGTTCTGATGAATCCAATCCCAAAATGGCAAATCCGCAGCTTTTGTCCATATGTAAAAATTTTCTCTCACCAATTTGCTTTTCAAAATGTAGTAATCCTACATTTCTTGCGTCATGATTTCCAGGAATTATATGGACTTCTGTTATTGCCCGAAGTTCATCTACAAAAGCAGCGGCATCATTGTATTCATGGACGTAACCTTCTGTAGTTAAATCTCCAGCTACAATAATAAGATCAGGATTTTCAACTTCCAGCTGCTTTAAAAGATTATTTTTTAAGTCATGTGAGAAATTTTTCTCACCAAAGTGTACATCAGATAACTGTGCTATTTTCTTTTCCATTACTGTCACCTAATAAAGATAATTATTGATAAATAAATTTACCACGATATAAACTTTACCAGAATTAGTTTTCCAAATAAAATGTAAAGTTTTTCATTTAATTTCTGCTTTAATTTAAGTCAAAGAGAAAAATAATATGATTAAAGCCCTAGGGGGGATTCGAACCCCCGGCCTATGCCTTACCAAGGCATCGCTCTACCGGCTAAGCCACTAGGGCATATTTATTATTTTATTTTTATAATTAAAATAGAGTTCTATTACTTAAATTTCCTTTTTAATTTATTAAATTAAGTGTTGTCGAAAATTCTCTAATTTTCGATACATGCAAAAAACAAAGTTTTTTTCTGTTCAGGAAACGCAGTTTTCTTCAACACAAAAAATTCTTTGAATTTTTAGAAAATATGAAATATTTTCTAACTCTCAAAAATCTATGATTTTTGAAGATTTTAAGTGCAGGGGATGGGATTCGAACCCACGAAGGCCTACGCCAGAGGATCTTAAGTCCACCCCCTTTGGCCGCTCGGGCACCCCTGCATAACATAGAAATTATTTGATGTCCTATATAACCTTAACGGTTTTAATAAAAGTGATGTTAAATTCATTAAAATTAAATCCAACATTTCTACTTAAAACCCATATTACATAGGTACACTATATAATAAACAATCTGGTATTTAAGTTTTTAGTATAAGAGTCCAAAAATTCCGGCACTCTAAATGAGTATCATATTTTCGCCCAATTTTATTCCACCTCCATATGGCAAAGAATTTAGGAGTCAATTATTATTTAAAAGCCTCAAAAAAGTATATATACACTAATTATACAATATTAAACATATAGTTATTTTTTCTTAGCTACTGTCTTAAATCGGTGATAAATAATGGAATTCAACACTGAAAAATGCGGATGCTGTGGAGCTTGCATCAGTGTATGCCCCAATAGATCTTTAGAACTTACAGAAAACAAAATAATCATAAATAAAAACAAATGCGACGACTGCGGAAGATGCACATATGTATGTCCTCTTGGAGCATTCTACATAGAGGGGAATGTATGAAATATGACGTAGTTGTGGTAGGGGGACGTATAGGAGGTTCTATTTCATCACTTTTTGCATCTAAAAATGATGTAGACGTTTTAATGATTGAAAAGCGTCAGGAAATAGGAGTTCCAGTTCAATGTGCTGAAGGAACAACCCATTCTACCTTCGAGATCCTGGAAATGAAACCGTCCTCTAAATATGTATGCACTGAGGTCGGAACAGGTACGATTCACGCACCTAATGAAACATACATCAATGCAGAAGATTTAGTAGAATTCAACAATTTAGACAAAAACATAGCTAAAGGGTATATCTTAGACAGAAAAGTGTTTGATAAACATCTTGCCATTGAATCAGCGAAAGTTGGGACGGATATAATGGTTAAAACCACAGTAAAAAATCTTATGAAAAAAGACGGCAAGATCTGTGGAGTAGTAGCCAAACATATGGGAAAAACAATGGAAATAAAGGCAGATGTTGTTATAGCTGCAGATGGTGTTGAATCAAACATGGCACAGATGGCAGGGCTCAAGGCACCAGATAATCCCCATGATATCTGTTCATGTGCCCAATATGAATTGGTATGTTCTGATTTTAATCCGGACAGAGTACATCTTTACTTCGGGAGAAAAATAGCCCCCGGAGGATATGCATGGGTATTTCCTAAAGGAGAAGGGATTGCCAACGTGGGGCTTGGGATAAGAGGCACAACACAAAATGCTTATGATTATCTTAAAAGATTTATATCTAAATTCGATGCCACACCCGTAGAATTAAATGTTGGGGGAGTACCGTTATCTGGACCTATTGATAAAACTTATACTGATGGTTTTATGGTAGTGGGAGATGCAGCCAGACAGATTGATCCTGTAACTGGAGGAGGGACATTTACAACAGTCCCATGTGCAAGAATAGCAGGTGAAGTTGCAGCAGAAGCTGTAAAAGAAGAAAATACTTCTGCAGCTTTTTTAAAAAGATATGATGACGCATGGCGGGCTAAAATCGAGGATATATTAAAGATGTCCCTGAAATGCAGGAAAGTTGCAGATAAACTCACAGATGACGAAATGAATGCCCTGGTAGAATTCCTAAATAACAGTAAAGGGAAAGAAATATCTAAAATAGCCTTTATTAAATTTTTAGGAAAACATCCGCGCCTTTTAAGGCTTGTAAAAGATCTTTTGTGACGCTGATCAAAAGATAAATTCCAGATAATCAATTCATACCCTATAATTGAAAAATTAGATCCTAATTGAAGATCCATATAATGGAGCTAAAATAATGAAATATGACGTAGTTGTGGTAGGGGGGCGTATAGGAGGTTCTATTTCATCACTTTTTGCATCTAAAAACGATTTAGATGTTCTGATGATTGAAAAAAGACAGGAAATTGGAGTTCCTCTCCAGTGTGCTGAAGCTACAAATGAAGTAACCTTCGAAACTGTTGGAATAAAGCCTTCCAAGAGATATGTATGCTCTGAAATTGTAGGGGCCGATCTTTATTCTCCCGATGGTACTCATTTTCAGATGACGCCTGATAATGAACGGGGTTTTATTTTAGACAGGAAAGTGTTTGATAAACATCTTGCCATTGAATCGGCGAAAGCTGGAACAGACATAATGCTAAAAACTACAGTGAAAGACCTGATTATTAAAGATGGAAATATTAAGGGAGTTGTTGCAAAACACCTTGGTAAAACCATGGAAATTGAAGCAGACATTGTTATTGCTGCAGACGGCATAGAATCAAATATAGCGCGAATGGCCGGTTTAAATTCAACACGCAGAATAAACGATATCTGTTCCTGCGTTCAGTATAAAATGGTAGGTATTGATGTAGAACCAAATTATATGCAGTTTTATTTCGGAAGTAAAGTCGCTCCTGGAGGATATCTCTGGATTTTTCCAAATGAAAATGGGGTGACCAATGTCGGAATTGGAATTAGAAATACTAAGGAAACTGCATATCATTATCTCCATAAATTCATATCAAATCTGGGCGGAACACCCGTTGAACTTAATATTGGAGGAGTACCAGTTTCAGGCAATATTAAAAAAACATATGCCAACGGATTGATGGTCGTTGGAGACGCTGCAGGACACGTAGATCCGTTAACTGGCGGCGGAATCCATTTAACCGCTGCAAGTGCAAGAATAGCTGGTGAAGTTGCAGCGGAATCCATAAAAAGTGAAAACATATCTGAAGGATTCTTAAAAATATATGAAAAGCGCTGGAAAGATCAAATTGGAGGCATTATTAACCAGTCTCTTAAATACAGAAAAGTTCTTGACAAAATAAACGATGATGAATTCAATGCACTTGCAAGATTCTTAGAAGACAAAGATATCTGGTCAATTTCAAAAAGGGAGTGGTTTGGGCTTTTAAAAGAATCTCCAAGCCTATTTAAGCTTATACGGGCGCTTATTTAATTTAATAAAAATATAATATCATCATAATCCAAAATACAAACAAACAGTTTTAAATCAGCACCACTATCTAATACACATAGGATTCAATTATGAAATAATACCTATATCTATTTAAATTATTCCAGAACATAAATAGAATCATCTGTAATTTAAAGTTGAAGTATTACATATAATAACTTTATTATTTATCATGGCATGAAAATTGAATGAATTCATAGAATTTCGAAAACTTCAGAAATCGCGAATTTCCGATGTTTACGAAACTGAAAGTCTTCAAAATCTACGATTTTAAGACTCATGAAACTAAGTTTCAAGAGTTAGAAAAATGTTATGCATTTTTTAACTGGAGGAAACTAAGTTTCCTCGGCCCAGAAAACGAAGCTAAAGAAAAATGCTTCGCATTTTTCTGTGCGTCAAAATTCAAAGAATTTTAGAAAATACGTAGTATTTTCTAACCTTTGGAAATCTTTGATTTCCAATGCTCAAACGCTTCGCGTTTGACAGTCCCAAAAAAATCAAAGATTTTTTGAGGATTTTGACAGTTTTCGAGGGCTCCCAAAAATCGAAGGATTTCGATTTTTGAGGTTGAAGAAAATCTACGATTTTCTGAACACTCAAAAATTTTTATAAAAATTTTCGGTGTTTGTGAAGCAAGCTTCACAACCGTAAAAACCGAAGTTTTTTACATGCCCCGAAATTCTATGAATTTCAAGGGCCCAAAAATCATAGATTTTTGAGGATTTCGAAGGCACAAAATTTTTGTTAAAAAATTTTGAGGTTATACATGGCAATTGGTAAAATTAAGCCAAATATAGATCGGTTGGAAAAAACAAGGGACGTTGAAGGCCTAATAAGTGCTCTTAAATTTAATGACTGTAATATCCGAAAAGAGGCTGCTGCCGCTCTTAAAAAGATAGGAGATAATATGGCATTATTTCCACTCATAGACGTTCTTGAATATAAAGAATGGCATGAATACTACGCAGTTATGGGTTCTGTAAGAGAAACCGCAGCTGAGGCTCTGGGAGTGTTAAGAGATAGAAGAGCTGTAGAACCTCTGATAAAAGCTTTAAATGATAAGGACGAAGAAGTTAGATGGAAAGCCGCGTGGGCCCTTGGAAATATTGGGGACATGCGAGCTGTAGATCCCCTAATCTATTTATTACATGATAAAAGATGGGCAGTTAGAAGATTTGCTGCTTCTGCACTTGGAAAAATAGGAGATGAACGAGCAGTAGATAGTCTAATAGAAGCTTTAAGTGATGATGAATGGCACGTTAGAAAGTATGCTGCAGATGCACTTGGAAAAATAGGAGATGAACGAGCAATTGAAAGTCTAATGGATGCCCTGAACGATGAAGACAATGACGTTAGATGGAAAGCCGTGGTTGCCCTTGGAAAAATGAAAAATGCTGCTGTTGAACCTCTTATAGATCTTTTAAAAAATGAAGACTGGCATATTCGAGGAAGAGCTGCAGAAGCCCTTGGAAGAATAGGCGATAAACGGGCTGTAAAACCCCTGATTAGTATACTTGTTGGGTGGACTAAAGACAGGAATAAATATGTTAGGGGAAGAGCCGCAGAAGCCCTTGGGAAAATAGGGGATGAAGAGGCCCTTAAGCCATTAACTCAGGCTTTAGATGATCCTTATATTTATGTACGTGTTAAAGTGGAAGAAGCATTAAAAGAAATGGAAAATACAACGCAGATTCTAACCTATGATGATGGAGAAATATCATTTGACTATCCCGGATCATGGGAAGTAATTTCCACTGCAAATAAAAAGAAGATAGTTAAAGGAAATTCTGCAAATGGTAATATCACATTTTCCATCAACAAAAACACCAACGTAGGTGATCTTACATCAAAAGAAGTTGCAGATACAATTAGAGATGTTTTTATAATTCAAAACAGTACAATCTTATCTGAAACTGAATTTAGAGCAGAGGGAATAGATGTGCATACTATAATTGGTGAAAATGTAAATGATATTGGACCAACCAAAATTATGGTTATTTCATTTAAAATAGATGATTTACTGTACTATTTATGGTTCTCTGGAGGCCATGAAAGTTTTGAAAGGGCTAAAGAAGACATAGATCTTATAATAGACAATTTTAGAGTGTATATTTAAATTTTGATAAATAGAAAAATTTATTTTTAGTTTACAGATCATTAGATCACTGACTAACAGGGGGAATTCAAATTTCTAAAGAGGTTATAATTTCAACCTACAGTGATGGAGAGCTGTATTTTGCAGTTGCAGTTGGTGGAGGAAAAATTTTAAAGGTAACTCTTCCAAAGACAGATGAAAAAAGCGTGCTGGACGAAATTTCAAAGGGGTATACTTCTTTTAAATTATCAGACGAATATAAACATTATGCAAAAGATGTTTGCATGGCATATTATGGGAAAAAAACAGAATTTAACGCCGTTATCCCTGATAAGAATGATTTTAAAAGTAAAGTGCTTCAAGAAGTTGTAAAAATCCCATACGGAGAAGTTAGAACCTACAAACAGATTTCAGAATCTATTGGAACCAAAGCTTACAGAGCAGTTGGAACTGCAATTGGCAGGAATCATCTTCCAATAATAATTCCCTGCCATCGAGTTGTAAAATCAGATTTACATGTTGGTGGATTCTTCGGCGGTACTGAAATGAAGAAAGAAATGCTTGAAAATGAGGGAATCTGTATTGTAGACGGTAAAATTAAAAAATAAATCAACTAATTACAAAACTAAAGTAGAATAGATTTAAGCTTAAAATGCAGAATCAAAAATTAAATAGAGGGATAAGTTTTATAACTTATCCTGACACATTTTCAAGGTCTCTTCAAGAACCTTTGCAAATGAAACATCTGATTTCAGTTCCTCAAGCTCTTCAACTGAAAATACCTTTAAAACATTGTCTTTGCATGCTTCAACACATGCAGGAAGTATTCTGTCAGATTCCATGCATAAAGTACATTTTTGAACTGCTTTTTTCTCTTCGTCAATTACTGGCATCCCTATAGGACATGCTATTAAACAGAGCTTGCAGACTATACATGCATCTTCGTTTACTATAAGAGTTCCATCTTCCTCTTTTATGGCTCCAGTTGGACATATTCGAGCACATGGTGCCTTATCTGGATGACATTGCAGACAGAAAATTGGAATTGAACTGCTTTTTTTCGCCCTTGCGGTTCCATGTTCTTTTTCGCATGCTGTTATGCAGTCTTTGCACTCAGAACACATTTTTGGGTCCATTACCATCAATGTTTTCATACTATCTACCTAATTACATTTTTTCTCTAAGGAAATCTGCCAGAGCTGATGAGTCTCTTGGTCCTACCAAAATTTCCCATCCACTTTCATCTTCGATTTCACCACTTACTGGTGCCCCAAGGCCAGGAATAACCATTTTTCTGGTTTTTACTTTGTCTTCAATACCTGTTTCTTTTATTAGATCTGCCACGGCTTTACCATTGAACTGGCTGCCTGCTACTGACACATCGACAGCTCTACCTTCGGTATCAAGTACCAGCAAATAACCATTGGCTTTCCCGGCCTTCAGGTCACCCTCAACTGTGTAATAGGTGAGAGCAAAGTTTGTAGTTAGTGCGACAGGTGAATCTTCATTTATTTCACCAAATTCATATAATCCAGGATCCACTGCTTGAGGTTTCCTTGGATCTGTATATACGCTCTGTCTTAATGTTAAAACAGGGATTAACTCCCATATTTCAGTTCCATGGATTATCATTATATCTGCATACTTATCCATAAGCGTGGATGCAATTGTAGCTTCTTTTATTGCAGTACTCACATCATCTTCACCATTTTCCAGCCATGCAATTGCGGGAACTCCTAAAATTGGGAATCTGAAATCTTCATCTCTTTCTTCAACTGCAAGCCTTCTCATCATGACAAAGTTATCCAGGGTGTCACCAATTCCATCATTTACAAAGGTTCCAGGGTCAAGGATTATGTCCTTAATTCCTTTACTCCTTAAAATCCTGGATAGTTCTTTCATTTTTTCAAGGTCATTTGGAACAAATAGTGCAATCGGACAGTCATATCCAAGTGCAAGTGCTGCCATTTCTTCTATATTGTTTTCTGTTGCGCCATATATCAATGGACGTTCATCCCCAACAGCTTCAAGTGCAGCTTTCATAGCTTCTGGATCAAATGAACATAATACTAACGCTAGTTTAGAACTTTTAAGTTTTTCTGCAGCTTCTTTGAATTTTGAGGCGTCACCTGACTTATTTCTAAGTGCTATAGCGTCAAGTGTGAGCAATTCCCCCGTTCTTTCAAATTCAGTGCCTTCTATCTTTTTGACCCTCTCTTCAAATTCAGCAGGGTTCATATCATCACTTATATCAATTACAAGAGGAGTCGGATTGTAATAAGTTAGTTCATACCTGTAAAGGACTTCATCTCCACCAACCATCATGGCTTTATTGCCTTTACCTACCATTATTTCTCTTACAGCAGGTGCTAATACATCTGCAAGCTTATCCGCCTCATTGGCTGAAAGTTGTGTACATAATTCAATATCTGTTTCTTTTTCAGAGAGTTTTGTGGCAAATGCCATGCATGATGCCTCTCCACATTTTGCACAGTTTGTTTTTGGAAGTAATCTGTAAACATCCATTGCAGTAACGGCCATTTTAAAACCTCCTTTCTACCCCAGTTGAGTAATCCAGTTTGAGATATCTGGAACTTCTGTAGTCATATATTCTTTTGTAAATGTTTCTCCGATTTCTCTCAGCATTTTTACTGATTGTGGGTGGAGCATCATAAATATATCAACACCACAGAGCATCATGGTAAGTCCAGTTACTATTTCCCAAATTGGTCCCCTGTACTCAGTTGGCCCCCATTCTTCTTTTTTCATCCATGCCTCACGAGAACCCCATGCATTGGTTGTTCCTGAAGACATTGGCATTTGTAAATCTGTATCTCCCTTAAGTGCAGCGAGTCTTGTTCTGGTTATAACATCTATTGAAAATTCAATACCGTAACCAAGTGCACATGTTGTAGGGTCCATTACAATGTCATTTTGAGTTAAACCTTCTTTCATAAGGTACTTGTTTAAGGTTTTCTGCATGTTGATATCTGTTATAGCCCATGAGAGAACCGCATGATTGTAATCTACTGCTGCTTTTGCAACTTTTTTGTAGTCTAAATCCATGTTCGCTGATGCAAGAAGACATCTTTCATCTTCAGCTGCTGCTGCCGCTGCTTCAAGAATAATTGGATCTTTTTGCGGGTCACCTGAACCACCTATAACTAAAGGCACGTCTACAGCCTGTAAAACTTCTTCAATATCTGCTGCGGCCTGCTGAGGAGTTTTATCCATAACTTTTGGTCCAGTTCCAATCAAGTGTATAGTTACCATATTGGCTCCAAAGTCCTTAACGGCCTTTTTAGCCCAGTCACCAGGATGTTCCATAACATCTTCAAAATGTTCCCTTATCGGTTTTGGAAGTCCTGGCATCGGAATATCAAAAACATCAAATGTAACAACAGGAGGATTTGGCTGAGGTTCTTCAAAACGGTACAGTGCGTTTTGTCCCCCTAAAAATACTGGCTTTCTTGAACCCGCACCAAGCTGAACTTCTGCTACCGATCCCGGGTATTCATGGATTGGAGGTGAAAACTCTTCAACCTCCGATATTATTCCTTCTTTTATTCCTGCCTGTTCAACCTGTCTTTCGACCCTTTGAACAGCCTGCTGGATAGCCGGCATTATTTGAAGTTCTAACTCTTCAAAGTCCATTCTAAATTCATTTATTTCTATAGAATCTGTTTTCTCAAGTAGTTTAAGAAGTTGTGTCATTTTATCCATAAACCCACATCCTTCAATTTTTTTGTTATACGTTTAAATCTAAAATCTTCGAAACAATTTCAGAAACTGCAATTACAGATGCAGAATCATCTGGAAGGTACATCAACGGTTTTCCTTCAATATCATATTCAGCAACAGTTTCGTCTTCATATACTGTTCCAATAAGGTTCAAACCAATTTCATCAATTTTTTTAATTGTTTCTTCCTCTTTTCCAGTGACAGCACGGTTTAATATTAAATACATCTTTTTAAACTGGATATCAAGTTCATCTGAAAGGTCACCGATCCTTTTTGCTGTTAAAATCCCTCTTTTTGATCTATCTGTCACTACAAGCATGATATCAACATTTTGAGTTGTTCTCCTGCTTAAATGCTCAAGTCCTGCCTCTGTATCAATGACAATTATATCATAGTTGGAGGTAAGTGTTTCAATGATCTTTCGGAGCATGTTATTTACGGCGCAGTAACATCCGCTTCCTTCTGGCCTTCCCATTACCAGAAGATCAAAATCAGGAGTTTCCACAATGGATTCCATAATTTTATAATCAAGTATGTCCCATTTATTTGATTCTTTAGGGATATTACCTGCTGCAGTGTCTTTTTTAAGCTCTTCTCTAACATCACCTACTGTCTTTTCAACATCTATTCCAAGGGCCTCTGGTAAATTGGAATCAGGATCCGCATCAATCGCTAATATATCTTTACCGCATGATTTTAAGGATCTAACAATGAGGGAAGTAATCATGCTTTTACCAGTTCCTCCCTTTCCACTTACTGCTATTATCACTAAGCTACCTCTCATTTAAATTTAAAACTATTTCCTTTTGATTATTATCTTTTCAGCGTAAACTTTAGCGTTTTTAAGTATTATTCTAACTCCACCGGCTGCTGGCACTGAAATTTCAGGCGCATATGCAATCTGGGCCATTGGAGCTTCTGATACTTCAACTTCTTCTGTTTCATCTTCCACAATTTCAGGTTCTGCTGCAGCTGCTTTAGATGCTTTTAATCTTTCAATTACTGGATGTTCTGATTCACGCAGGAATCTTCGGATTTCTTTAATGCTTGATGCATCCTCTTCAGTTGGAATTTTATCAAATAACTCTTCAGGTATGAAATCAGTTAGAGACTCTTTTATCTCTTTTGGGAGCCAAATTATCCTTTCATAACTTCCATCTGCCTGTAAAAACTTAGGTGATCTCATGTATTCCAGACTAAGCCCTGTAAATCCTTCTACCTGTTTTCCACCAGAACACTGCCCAGCCATTGCTGAAAATGGAATTCCGAGCGGAGTTTCTCCTCTAAAGTCCCGATCTACTATTCCAATTCCATCAAGTTCAGGAATATAAAATGCTACCGCTTCAAAACACCCACATGAAGTGTGAGGATATTCAAATACACTGTGTAAATATACTCTTTCAGTTATACCCTGTGATTTTTCAGCCATGACAGTGTTTACGTTGCTGTATTCACCCCTTACATCATCTAAAACTTCACCTTTTTCTACTTCAAATATTGGCCCATCAGGATCCATTTTAGCTGCAGCTCTGCAGTCAAACCAGTTTATAGCTCCACAAAGTGCGGTTCTATCTGGTGTAACGATACATACGTGACTTGGTGCAAATGATTGGCACATTGTACAACCGTAGAACACATCAACATCCTCATCGCTCAATTCTCTTGCCCTTGCATCTCTTACTTCATACTTTGCTTTTGCTGTTTCTAAGAATGATTCTACTTCGCTTTCTTCTGTAAGTATGCTGACTGATATTTTTTCTATTATTGGAAACTCTTCCTTGAGGAGAATTGAAAGTGCTTTTCCAAGATCTTCAAGCTTAAATCCCGCATTTACTGATTCTTTACTCACACGACACCATATCTGGTCTCGCTGGTTCAGATGCATGAAACCTTTAACATAGTTACATAGTTCATGTATCCTACGTTCGATAACTCCTTCTAACTCTTTTTCGAGTTTTTCTCCTTGAATTTGTGCAAGTATCCCTAAAGGATAGATTTCCCCTTCATTCATGTCACTGAGTTCAGGACCTACGACTTCTATTTTGCCGTCTTCAACGTCGTCTGCAACTTGAATTAATTCTGCACCGACAGATTTAGGGCCTGCAAGTTCAACAAACATGTTTGCTGATCTTATACGTTCTCCTTCATACATTGGGCTAACATCAACAGGTATATCCTCAAACATTAAATTCCTCCATGATTCTTATTCGCTTTATAAGTTATTCTGCTAATTTTTCAAGATATTTGATCCATTCTTCGTCTTTCATATTAGGGAACGATGCGTCTGCATTGGAATGGAAAAATTTACAGAGTGTAAGTGTCTTAAGGTGGGGTGCAAAGTGCTTCAGGGTTGAAAGTCCCTGAGAACCTATATAATAAATTACACCAATAAACAGGACTAAATCATGCTGTCCTTCTCCATTTATTCCTCCCCAATCTGGATCTTTAAGAAGATTTACAATTTCAACTACTCCATAAGGCTTGCTCTTAATATCTGCTTCATTTAGTGTTTTAAACGTATCTCCTGTACTTACAATAGGAATATTCCACTTTTCTGAAATTAGTACGGCAAGTGGCAGTGCAGGACTCTCTTTTATAAGAGGCCCCATTATCATTAAAGGTCTTTTTGCCTTTTTAAGCATCATTTCTGCCGTTTCTGGAGTTACAAGCAGTGCCTGTTTTGGGCCGGCTATAACTGTCGGTTGCCATGGGATTACTCTTTCATTCATTTAATCACCTTCTATGCAATCATTTACCCCTTGCTTTTTCCCTAAAGGCCATTGTGGATGGTTCCTGCGGAAGTGCACGTGGTTCCCAACCTGCCTCTTCCAGCATATTTATAACGTCTTTCTTGTAGGTTATAGGGATGTCTTTCTCATTTCTTATAAATTTAGAGATGTCATCAGGTATAGTACCAAAATACTTCCTGTGAAGGTCTATATAATGATTTAATTTTATCTGTCTTCCTTTTGGAGTGTCATTAGGCCTTATACATAATTTTGCAATCATTACTGTTGCTTCCCCGCGGTTTTCAGCCGCGTACATCAAGTGCTCAGGCGCTGGTTCTCCTTCAATTACTTCACCAGACCTTAAATCATTAAGGTTCCATTTTTCTTTCTTATCAGTTCTTCCTAAGTAAAGTCTACGATATTTAGAGCCGTGCGGCCCTACAACAACTGGTATTCCCCATCTGTTAACTCCAGTTGCTATTGCGGCGGCTTTCTGGGAATAAGCACCCCATGCAACACCGCATGCACCTACTCTATTTAATATATAATCTGCGATTTCTTCGAAGTTTCCTTCAAGGGGTTTCTGAGCAAAAATATTGGCTATCTTTATACATGCACCTGAAACATGGGCATTTGAAACACATGACCCCATGTTTACAAGACCTTTAGCATCAAATTCTCCACCGTATTTTTCATAGAGTGTTTTTCCTTCTTCGTCTCTGTATTCCCCTATAGACATTGCTCCACAACCAGTGGTTACAACAATGTAATTTCGCTCAAGGAATTCTTCTGCCATTTTTGCAACTTCTAAGCCACCTTCAGGATAATTTGAGCACCCTACAAATGCTATAACTCCCGGAATATCTCCAAGAACAATTGGGGCACCTACTCTTCTTATTTCAACATCCTGAACTGGTCCCCTACCTGCCCGCATATTGTACTTCTGGTCTTTTATGTAGTGTTCTCCCACCTTAGTAATCATTGACATGAGCGGAAGTTCCCTTTCACACTCCTGTTCACACCGACCGCAGGAATAACATGTGTCGTATTCGTAAAGCTCAACAAATTTAGAAAAATCACCCTTACCAGCTGCAACAACTGCATCCATCATCGGTTTACCGTTTGGACATACACGTACACACCACCCACATTCAGTACATTCTTTAGCCATTTCCTGAATTTCGTCAAGATCTGGAAGTATTTTGAGGTTTTCACGTTCATCTGCAATTTTCATTGCTACCCTTGTGGCAACTTCACCAACTTTTTCAGGGTCAAGTATCAAAGCCCCGTCAATTTCCCTGCAAACAAGTTTGGAAACTATTTCATCTGCATCTTCATCTGTAAGGTCTGGAAGCCCAAGACACATTTTATCTGTGGTGGCTATGACTGCTGCTTTATTTTTTACGGCTTCTTCAAGCACATCAGTCCGTATACATTGTTCATCAACAACTATGACATCTGCAACACCACTTCTAATGAATTTAAGCTGCTTTGAAAGAGGACCTACCACTTTAGCTGCTTTATTGTATCTTGAAATATCGATGGCAGCACAGCATATTCCGCACACTTCGACATCTTCTTCAAGACCATTATCTTCCATATAGTCCATTATTCCAGCGCCGGGGACTACATTATGCCCTATACACAGAACTACAGGTTTTTTGCTGTCAATTGTTCCAAGCCCCATTTCTATTAAAGGAGCATTTTCATCACCTTTAGGCATTCCAAGGGCCACAATCTGTGCAAGATCCCCCGCCTCTCTTGCAAGGTCATCCATAAGTCCTGCATGCATTGCTTTTGATTCAAAATCAAGATGATTACCTTCCTGTCCGGTATGGCAGGCCGAAAGAAGGTGTGATAATTGTTCTTCAGTATAACTAAGTACTTCTTTTAAATCGCCTAGTTTTTTAGGTTTTTTACCTATAATTGTCCTTATCAATGGAGCTTCTATGTCCATATTCATTCCAAGATCGATTGCAAAATCAGCCCCATATTTTTCTATTAAATGGTCAACAAGGTGACGTGCATGTCCAGCATGCGCAGCCGTCCCAATACAACAGGCCAAAAGCACTATTCTTGCTTGCTGAGCCTGTATATCAATTCCACATGCCCCCTTTTTACCAGTTAAATCACACTTTCCAAATGTACATAAACAGCACATATCACAGAAAGGTGCATAGAATGGTTCATATCTTTCCAGTAATTTCATGTCCCAAGATCTTAAATCAGTTACATTAGGTTTAGGAGTCGGCCCCATCGATTCAGGAGCTGTTTCCCCTTCCTTTTTTTCAACTATTTCACCAATTGAGACTTTGAAATTTTTTGACTTCCAAAAATCATTTTTGAATTCTTTAGGTTTGTTTTTCGGTGTCACAGTAATCACCAAATTAGTAATGATTTATAATGATAGTTTAGATAGGGTTCCACCATTATATAAAGTTTGCTTTAATTATTAATGATTTATAATGATATTTTAAAGTAGAGCGTCACCTTATATAAATTTTATCCTTATTTTTCAAAAAATGAGTTATTTTGTAATACCAGAATTACACTAATATAACCTAATTTATTGATTTTTAATTTTCATATCCTCACATTGATCATTATTTTAACTTAAAACCAATTCAGTACCCTTTTTCTAAAACCCAATATTTTTTTATTATTTATTATCATTTACTTATTATCTTATGAACTTACCTTAATTTGAAAACACTCCCAAAGAAAGTTATATTAAATAATTCCCTATTTTTCTAACTATATACTACATAAAAGAATAAAAATTAAATTTAAAGTTTTAAAACAATATATTAAAAAATTAAAATTGAAATAAACAATATATAATCTGTTTTGATTATCTCTTACATTTTAGTTATTACAATATATAATTATCATTCACATATGATAATTAAAAACCGAGTAAAAAGAATTTAAACTAGTTAAACAGCATTAAAAAGAGTATTTTAAACTCATAACTATTTTAATACATAATTTTTATAAAACACATGTAATTTAGATTTATTTCTTTTAGAATAACTTACTGCTATTATTACCAAAAGTCAATATTCCAGAAATATTTTCAATAGTAATATAAGGACATCCTTTCGGGAATTTAAGAGAATCTAATTGACATTTCTATCAAATATATAATATCCTAAGAATAGATAAATAAAAAAACGATTCTGACCCATTATAACAAATAATTATGGATGGAATATAACATTTCCTAAATTTCATGCAGATTAATTCTTTTAATCTGCACAAAACTGACAGACAGGTTTATCATCCACAATAATTTCTTTTTTATCCATTACATGTTCACCACAGACTGAGCATGTTACTATATGATGTGGAATGCCCGGAATTTCGGTATCATCTATTTGCAATTCCACTAAATAAAGCAGATCCGCATCTGACATTTCAGATAGTTTTTTAATTGCAGATTTCTTTTCTTCCATAACCTTAGGCATATTTTTTTCTTTAGCCAGTTCTGCTACATTTTTAAACCATATCCAAAGGCCAGGAGTGGAATCTACCAGATCATCTTTTGCAGATACTCTGACTGCTTCTCCAGTAGTCATATCCACAAATGTAGCCACAAATTTACCATAATCTCTGCATTTTAGAGTTCTGCGGCCAACAGTACATCCTGTTATTGCCTGTATAGCATCAGGCATGCACCTATCTGTTTCTACAGTTACTATAAGGTTCTCATTTGGTTCTAGAGGATCCATATTAAGCTTTTTCATAGCGGCAATGCTCATTCGGGTCCCCATAATTACACCGGGACACACTTCACCGTGCAAATCTTTTGCCCTATTAAGTAAAACTTCATAATCATTCATATTTTTCACCTTTACTTATTTCAAAGTTGTATTTAGCGTCTTATATATTTAAACGTGACGAAAAAAAGTAATTCAAACTTTTAAGATGAACTTTAATCAATTAAATAAAAGTTATAATTTTCTCGTGATGTTTTCAAATGAAACTTGAAAGTGAAGTTCTTTCAAATTATCACTTAATAAAATAGACATCAAAAACTGGTTTATCCTATAACCTTGAAAATTTAAAACAATTATAACACTCTACTCAATTAATTTATTAAGATCAAAAAGAAAATAATTTATATAATGAACTCTATTTACAAAATTAGTTCATAGTTCAAGCTTCTGTTATCTAAAATTGATTATTACTATTTCTACCAAAAATCCCTTTTTAGTAGTACTTTTTTATTACATTTTTTACTAAAATCAGCAAATAAGTAATACTTACGAAAAGGTTTATATTATAAAAAATAGAACCTATTTTGTAAAAATCAAGGAGATTTAATAATATGCATATACCTAACGGCTTTATTCCTTTGTGGCAGTGTGCCATTTATTTTGTTATACTTTTTATTGCATTGTATTTCTCCCAGAGATGGGCTAGAAAGAATCTTGATGAACGGTCAGTTCCTTTAATGGCTGTTTTAGCCGCAGGTATATTTGCTATAATGTCCATGAATATTCCTATAGCCTTTGGAACAAGCGGACATATGGTGGGTGGAGCTTTAATTGCACTTGTATTCTGTGCTCCAGAGGCAGCAGTTATAGTGTTCACATTAGTACTCTTAGTTCAAGCTTTATTCTTCGGTGATGGAGGAATAACAGTTTTAGGTGCTAACGTGCTTAATATGGGCATTATAGGAGGATTTGTAGGACTTTATGGATTCCGTGCCCTTAGGAAAATAGTAGGAAAAATACCAGCCATAGCCATAGCATCATGGTTATCCATATTTATAGCAGCTGAAGCCGTTGCAGTTGAAATGTGGCTGGCTGGAACATTCCCACTCATAGCCGGACTGGAAATGATGGGAATATACCACGCATTAATAGGGATCATCGAGGCAATTCTAACAGTTGTTGTAATCATGGCATTAGAAAATGTGCGCCCAGACTTACTGGCATGGAACCAGAAGAAGAAAACGGATGATAAAAAATCTGAAAAACTAGAGGTGGCAGCAAAATGAGCCCAAGAGATAAGAAATTTGTCCTGGCAGGTTTAGCAATCTGTATAATAATTGCTGTTCTAGCACCATTTATAGCTTCAAGCAACCCCGACGGGCTAGAAAAAACCGCAGAAGATATATCCACTACTCAAGAGTCAAACAACTACAACGCACCAATGTCAGACTACATAATACCTATTTTAGGGGAAGACAATCCTTACGGCGGAGTAATAGCATTAATTATAGGCATTTTGATAACTTTAGCAATCGCATACGTTGCAGCAGTTTTATTGCGAAGAAGAAAACCAGAATCATTGGAATAAATATTTTCAGGAGATAGATCAATGAACACCAATTCAATTCTCAATTTAGAAAATGAAACTATGAAGGAAAGTTTTCTCCATCTGTTAGATGGACGAATTAAATTAGTGATACTGGTGTTCATTACAGTTTATGCGGTTTACACTACAGAACCGATGATTCTTGTTTTACTTGAAGTTTATCTTTTATTATTGATTTACTTGTCTCAAATCTCATTTAAAACCACTTTAAAGAGAGTATTATTACTTTTACCCTTTGGAGGTTTGATTATATTATTTCAACCATTCATACATCCAGGTAATGTAATGTATGCTTTGCCCTTTGGCATCAACGTTACTTATGAAGGTTTAACATTTGGAATACTGTTAATGTCACGCCTTATTGTTTCTCTAACTGCAATCGTGCTTTTATCATCCATAAGTCCCATGCAGGAGGTAGTGCAATCCTTCAGGAAGTTAGGTATGCCCAAAGAATTTGCAATGATATTCAGTCTCATGATCAGATTTTTGTTCATGTTCTTTGATGAATTAGACGCAATAAGAAACGCACAGGCAACCCGAAACTTTGACATATTTAACAAAAAAACACCATACATGTGGAGAATGAAACAAATTGGTTACACCATAATGATGATGTTTTTAAGGGCTTATGAACGTGGCGAAACTGTTTACCTTAGCATGGTAAGCAGGGGGTATTCAGATAAATCCCAGCTTTATAATGATGGAAACAAGAAGATAGGTTCAAAAGAGTATGTTTTCACAGGGATAACTGTGGCACTGGTAATATGCCTTGAAATTGCCCATTACTTTTTAATTGTGTAAAATCTTATTTTTACTATTTTTAATGAATTAACAGGATAATATTCTCGATATAGAAATTGTTTAGCAATCTGTGTCAAACCAATTAACCAAGTACTTTTAGTTCAAAATAAAAAAAATGGAATTAATTTATATTTGCGGTTCCAGCCTTTTAATCATAAATGCTAAAAATCCAACGATCATCGGGAAAAGGAACAGGTATAAGATTAAAAGAACCACTGGAGGGAACATACTGCCGCCCATAACAGTTGATGCTGCAATCAGCATGATCATGAGAATTACAGGTCCAAGTATAGCAACAAACATGTATATCATAGTGAATGAATTTAATTTTTGAGCGTAATCCTTCAGTTTCATTCTCATTTCATAGGCGACATCTTCTGCTATAACATTGAGCGTCCTTGAAAGGTCCCCACCACTTGCTAAGGTCCTGGTTATCTGATGAACTGCTCTTTTCATTCCATCAGAGTCTATCCGTTCGCTCATATCCATTAATGCATTTTCTGTTGTTTCCCCATATTTAATTTCCTCTAATGTTCGTGCAAATTCTTCAGAAAGTGGGCCATATCCAGATAAAGCTACAGATCTCATACTTTCATGAAGACCGAGTCCTGCACGAAGTTCAGTTGCCATCTGCCTTAAAGCGTATGGCAGTTCTCTTGATGCTTCATTTGATTTTTTCCCTTTCTGCATTTTAGGCAGGAAAATAATCATAACAGACATTAAAAATATTAACATTCCAAATACAAGACCTATCTCGATTCCAAATCCGAGAACAGTCATTATCACCAGGATTAAAACAAATGATACTGCACCCATTCCCATAATTAATTTAGGGTCTATGCCTTCTTTTTCTTCTTCTTTAAGAAGTTCTTCAAGTGATGCCTTCTGATATGCATCCCTTTGAGCCTTATCCTCTTTAGGTTTATCAGCTCGTTCATATTTTTTATCGATGAGTTCCTTAAACATCTGAATCTCATCTTTATCCATTTTCATCCGTTCTATAACGCGGGGAGACTCCTTATTTAGGGATCCCATTCCTCTAGATCCAAGACTTCGAGATCCAAGTCCTGATCGGGACTTTGCTCTCATATCGTTTAGCTTACTTACAGGTACCTGTACGCCCTCTCCTACCTTTTTACTTGAGTCAATCGTAGCTCCGCCGAGTATGTCGAAGATTTTTTTAAGGCCATCAAAAGCCATTCTATCACCACATCACCATTATCTATAATATCTTATCTAAAACTTCATCAGGGTCTCTATAATAGTCACTGATCCATTCTCCAACTTCTGTAATGGATCTAATGTTGTTATCTCCCATGTACTCCAGTACTAACCTTCTTTTTTCAATTTCCTCTTCAATTTCAGTGATGGTTATTCCACGAAGTTCAGCCATTTCCCTTAGTGTCTGGCTTGCAATACCAACATATTCCACTTTATCAACCATGTTGTTCCATTCAAATACTCTGTTCAGCTGCACATTACCTTCTTCCATACCTACAACTTCTGCAACTTCAGTTATTCTCCTTATAGACCCCCCTTCAGGCCGATACATCCTATTCTGCATTATTATAAAGTCTAAAGCAGGTATCATAATATTTGGAACATTCATCGGAGGATTTATAAGCCTTGTTATTGTTTCACGCGCAGTGTTGGCGTGAAGTGTACCAAATCCAGAGTGTCCAGTGTTTAAAGCTGTGAAAAGAGTTATTGCTTCACCACCCCTTACTTCCCCTACAATTACCCTGTCCGGCCTCTGCCTGAGGGAGTTCTTAACCAGGTGATCCATGTTCAGTTCTCCTTTTCCCTCAATGTTAGGTGGACGGGTTTCCATACGTAAAACGTGGGCGTGAGGTAGCTGCAGCTCTAATGTATCTTCTATAGTGATTATTCTCTCACGAGGAGGGGTAAATGAAGTTACTGTGTTCAATGTTGTGGTTTTACCAGAACCAGTACCTCCAGCTATAATTGCGTTACAGGGCTTAACTCCAAGTCCATCAACACAAACCCATAAAAACCCTGCTAAATGAGAGGACATAGTTTTAAAGTTAATTAAATCAATAACAGTTAATGGATCTTTACGGAATTTTCGTATAGTTAGGGAGGAACCATCTGCAGATACCGGAGGGATAGTTGCATTTACCCTTGAACCATCTTCCAACCTCGCATCTAAGATAGGTGTTTGCTGGTCTATTCTACGGTTTACCTGCCTTGCAATAACATCTATAATCGCTTTAATATCAGTATCATCATCAAAAACAACATTTGTCTGCATCATTCCCAGTTTTCGGTGGTAAACAAACACAGGGTTGCCTGTTCCAATTACCATTATTTCTTCCAGATCATCATCTTTAATCATAGGATCCAGTTCACCATATCCCAGCATTTCCTGAGATATTTGTGCTGCAAGTTTATCAGTATCCCTTACTCCCTTCATTTTCAGGAATTCTTTAACTTCACCTGCAAATGACTCTTCATTAACTTTGAAATTGTCACCTTGAGAAACAGCAACTTCAACCAGCTTTTCACGAATCTCATTGAGCAGCTGCCTTTCTCTTTCAGTAAATTTAGGGACAGACACGTTGTAAAGAGGAATTAATCCGTCTTCTATTATTTCAGCCTTTATTCCACTTGAGGTCTTTTTCATCTTTTTAGGACGTCTTTTTGGCTTTTCAGCGGTCTTTTCTGCAGGATCTTTAAACATTTTACTTGAATCAGATTTGTTTACGGAGCCTCCCATTATACTGTCAAGTTTGAACCCATCGTCATCATCATCAAAAAAAGATCTTCTTTTATGTTCAGATCTATCTTCTAAATAATCAGATCGTCCGACCAAATCCTGACTTTCAGATTTGTCCTCTGCATATTCTGATCTTCCCATCAAATTCTGTTTTTCAGATCTATCCTCTGCATATTCTGACTTTTCCAACAAATCCGGCTTTTCTCTTTTGTATTCAGTCTGCATTGGTTCATATTCTTGCCTTTTAACTGGTTCTTCGGTTACTTCATTTTCCCGTTCATCATCGTCCTTGTTAAAATCATCACTGGAACCAAATTCCCCTAAAAGATCCCTGAGTATTTCTTTCCGCTTATTTTTCATATGCCTCACGATACCCTATAGCTACGTATTTATATAGCCTATCCAATATTTAAGTATATGGAAACACAGTGTAGGTGTGGGGATGCATGCATACAACCCGCTTCAATGGTTTTAAAAGATATTGAATCATTTTACAGGGCATGTACCCTCTGTAAAACATGGAACTTAAAGAAATTTTCACCATTAGCCAGCCAAATGGATATAGGCAAAATTAATACAACTTTTGGACTTTGTGATTGCGGCAGGAGACACCTTGATATTGTAATTGCACATGTCCTGAAAATAATGATTGATGAGGGAATAAAAGATGAAAGATCGACATTAAGAGACACATGCGTTCCAATTATAACTCCAGCATATCCCCTGAATTCTATCCCTTATTTACCAGAAAATTCTCTGGTAATATTATCAGATGAGGTAAACAAAAAATGCGCTCAAAGGATAGTAAAAGAAGTTCGTGAAGTTAAAGGAGTTCTTAAAGGGAATATAATGGAAACTGCAGGATTGAAAGACTCTGATCTCAGCCCAAATGTATATGAGCTTTTAGCAGGGTGTGAGATGAGGTGTGATATTGTTCAGACACCCTACGGAACATTATGCATCCACAAAGATCAGGGAAAAATACACATAGAATTTCCACAGGTCAAATCTCCCAAAATTGAAATCCTGCAGAAAGTTTTAGAAAAATATGATGCCCCTTCTGTTTTGGACTGCACCTGCGGGCCTGGAACACTTGGCATTACATGTCTTAAAGCAGGAGCAAGAGAAGTTGTTTTTAATGACATCTGGTTCCCCGCCGTAGTAATGACTGCTGTTAACCTGGAAACAAATGGATTTCCAGTGGATACATGGGATCCGGAAAAAGATGTAATTGTAGAGGGGGAAAAATTTAAGGTCTATTCTTTAGATATAAGGCAGTTGAAGAACGTTCTGGATGAAAAATTTGATATCTGCATCATCGATGCATTTCCTGGTATCGACACCGAGGAGTTTGTGGAAGCTGCAGGTAGATTAGGTAAAGAAGTAGTTGTGATTTAAGTCTTAATTAATGAGGGAATAATATGAGCATAGAAATAAGCAACATAGTATTTGACGGCCCACATCTCCTTAAAGATTGGGATCCACTGAACTTTCCCGCAATTTATGTTATTTTAATGAAACCAGACCCTAAAAATGAACCTGAAAGTTATCAGCTTTTGTATATCTGCGAGTCCAGTGAGTTTTCTGAACTTGAATCTGGTCTTGATCATCCCAAGTATGAATCATGGTTTAAAGAAGCTGGTTTTAAAGGCAACATTTATATTGGTGCGCATGTGATGCCTAATTCTACTTTTGAAGATAGAAAACTGTTGAAGAATGTACTTATAGGAATTTATGGGCTTGTTTGTAATTCTCAAAGTAATGCTGAAGAATAGATAATTTTGACTTATTTTTAACTTATTCTAATTTTGATATAACTCACTAAGTACAAAATGGGAAGAGTTAATAAGGGAATTTGAATATAAACTTTTAATTACAAATATCAAACTACTTTTCATATAAGGATATTATTAAAAGATTTTTAATGGGGGTATTAAATGGGCTATTTAATCTGCAATAAATGCAAGAGCTATTATAAATTACAATATGGTGAGTCTGCAAAAGATTTTGCCCATAAATGCAATTGTAGTGGTAAATTAAGATATGTTGAAAATTTAGATATCATAGATCCCCAATGGAAACAAATTTCACTTAGAAAAAAACCTGCAAAAAAAGAAATTCTCAAAAACAAGATATTTTCATTTCCAATGAATATAAAAAACAGATTACATCAATTTTATTATAAAAACATTGGAAGACATATCTACAATGCTCGAAATCAACACAGGATACATAGAAGTCCTCCGGGCATGCAGGCAGGTTTTATAAACTCCATATTAAATGAGCTTAATTTCCATAATATCTGGTGGATTTTAGTAGTACCATCAACAATAGCAATAACTCTAATATTAACCTTTACAAGCGGTATATTTACACTCCTACCATTTCTAATATTGGTGATTATTGGTTACTTATCTGAAAACATGATAATTGGAACTAAAAATGCAATAATCACCGGTGCGGTATCCTTCTTTTTAGGAAGTCTTTTTACAGGCTCGTTCCTTTACATAATACCATATTTGATATTAGGAATCATTAATGGAGCGGTATGTGGACTTATAGGCGGATACATTAAAACAAGAAGATTGACTTATTAATCAATAATTAAATCTAATCTCTTTTAACGCAATAAGTGGAGCTATTTTATTATTTAATATTCTTTCTTGATATTTCAAAATAGTTAATGCACTTATAATTTCCGATAATGGCTCCTGAAATAATATCTAGAGGATAATGTACACCTAATAAATCAGAGAAAATCCCATTAAAGATGTGTATAATAGTAATATATATAAACCAATATACTCTATGTTTCGAGTGATATTTTAGCCTTATTATTGTAGCAGCAGCAAAGGAAGTTGCTGTCTGTCCTAAAGGAATGTGGAAACGAAAACTAGAAAGAGTATTAATAAATTCACATTTGAAAATTTTTCTCTGAAATCAGTATCAGAATATATCCATTAATTCATCACATTTTTATTTGACATTTTTAATCCACTTTTTACCATTACAAAATAAAAAAATAGTATTATTTTAAAGTAAATAATATTTATTATATTTTCTAAACTCATTAAAAATTATATCAATGATTTAAAATCCCAAATTAAAGTAAACCACAATCGCCGGCACGATCAAAACTCCCATCAAGTTCGACTTATTCACCCCAAGGTAATGGGGAAGCAAACCAATTGCAACCGCCGTTACATACACAAGCAGCATGAAAAAAAGATTTGCACGGTACCAGAGAGCAAATCCAACTACAAGCAGGCTCATAAAAGTTATCACAAAGCATGAAAGTTTCCTATAATTTATCTTTTCTATTAACTCGCTTACAATATCTCCTAATTTCAAACATAAAAATACCGAAATTGAGACCGCTGTTAATGCGGTAAATACAAAAAATAGCAGGTGGTTAAAATCAAAGTTCTGCAGGATATTGTTCACATAAACGGCAATTCCACTTCTCGGATTTCCAATTAAAAATATCATCACAAGTGAAAATAACGTATCAGATGTGTTAACACCGCTTAATGCCGTGATAAAACTTTCATTATTGTTTTCAAAATCCCCGCCGCCGATTAATTCCTGTGCAATCAGGCTTCCCTGTGCAGGCCCAAATCCCGGTAAAAACCCAAGAATGCTCCCTGCAACTCCACCTGCAAAAATTCCCCTGAGTATATCACTGTTAATTTTAAAATGATGGAACCTGTTTTGTGTTGGGACAAATGAACGCTGTTGCAAACTATAAATTAATGTGCTTACACCGAAAAGTCCAGTAAAAATACAAAGCAGTGAAACATTAGACGATACAGGTGAATTCAGCAGGATATAACCCATAATTCCAGAAAATAAAAATAAACCAGCTGACCACAGGAATGACTTTAAGTTGTTGTTCAATCTTATAAACATGAATATAGTAATTATTACAAGTAAAATCCATATATAAGGCTTAATCTGCCCATAAACTGCAGGTAAAACCATTATGAAAATTGGTAAAAGGATAACTGTAATTAAAATTGCCCCAAAACCACCTACTGCTGCTAACCTCACTGCTTCTTTACCTCTACCTTCAAGCAGGAGCTGATGTCCTGGTAAAACTGATAAAACTGTCCCTTCCTCTGGAACTCCAAGAAACATGGAAGGTATAAATTCTAAAAGGGCGTGGGAAATAGCCATGGAAATTAAAAATACACATAAAACTTCAGGAGAATAAGAGGCCAAAAGAAAGGAAGATGAAGCAAAAATAAACGCTCCAACCGTGTTAACATGAATTCCCGGAATTAAACCAGTTACAACGCCACACAATATCCCTATTATACATGCAAGTATCAAATCAAACATTTTAAACCCCTGAGTTTTCCATTATGCTTTAAATAGAAATGCACAAATAATGTAGAAAGTTAGTAATCTCTGTATTACATTAATAATAATATATATAAAATTATTTGTTTTAGTTTCAGCAATTTGAAAATAGAAAAAATAACATGGGAAAATTGCAGCCAGATGAGAGTTGAAGTCCATTTACATCTTAAAAATCAGGAATATCTTTTAAAATATTTTTCACCAGTTATTCTAATTTAAATACTACGACAAACTTTTTTAAACCTTAAAATTCATAATACAAAACGTTGAATTAATACTGCAAAGTCAATTCAATCAACTGTAATTAAACGCAACTCACTATCCCCAATTAAGGAAATGCTTAAATACTATTTTATTAACGTTGAATACTCTAAACCCTCCATAAATTTAATTTAATTCATTTTAATGAATTATACACCTTAAAAAAGTTCAGGAAGTATAATTTAGATGCTTAATGCAAAAATTGGATAATTTTAGCATGAGGAAATTACTGAATGTATTTTTTTATAATAAACGGAGTAGTTTAAATGGTTAAGGAGAAAAACATCCAGTTTGTAGTTATAGCCGCAGCAATTACAGCTATTGGAGGAATGTTATTTGGATATGACACTGGAGTAATTTCAGGCGCAATATTATTTATCAGGCAGGCTTTTTCACTTTCAAGTACCGCTCAAGAGATTGTTGTAAGTTCTGTACTCATTGGCGCAGTAATTGGTGCAAGTATAAGTGGATTCCTGGCGGATAAATACGGACGCCGCATAATGGTCATCGTTGCTGCAGTTGTTTTTGGAATAGGTGCCATATTTACTGCACTAACTCCAGATGTGTATACTTTAATTGCAGGTAGAATTGTAGTGGGCATAGCTATTGGAATAGCATCATTTATTGCACCGCTCTATATTGCCGAAGTTGCACCAGTTAGCATCAGAGGTGCACTTGTATCATTAAACCAGCTCGCCATAACAGTAGGTATAGTCATTTCATACCTTGTGGATTTTGCCTTTGCTCCTAGCGGGGGCTGGCGTTGGATGCTTGGGTTAGCTGTAGTCCCCAGTATAATATTGGGAATTGGAATGTACTTAATGCCCTCTAGTCCCCGCTGGCTTTACAGTAAAGGGAGAATTGATAAAGCACGTTCTGTCCTTGAACGTATAAGAATGACCAAAAATGTAAGTGAAGAAATGAAAGAAATTAGAGCGAGTCTAGTCTGTGAACAGGAATGTAAATGGTCAGAAATATTAGATCCAGTAGTCAGACCGGCATTAATAATCGGCATAGGGCTTGCTGCTTTTCAACAGTTAACCGGTATTAACACAGTTATTTATTATGCACCGACAATCCTTGAATTTGCAGGTTTTCAATCGGCTGCTGTTTCAATACTTGCAACTGCAGGGATTGGTATGATAAACGTAATCATGACAGTTGTAGCGATTTCATTAATAGACAGAGTCGGAAGGAGGCCATTACTCTTAATTGGCCTTGTTGGAATGGTAATCAGCCTTGCAATATTAGGGATAGCTTTCGTTTTACCGGGATTATCAACGTCTTTAGGTTTGCTCGCCGTTATAAGTTTAATGGTGTATGTCGGTTCATTTGCCATAGGTTTAGGGCCTGTTTTCTGGTTAATGATTTCAGAAATTTATCCGCTGCGAATAAGGGGCCGTGCCATGAGCACTGCTACAATAGTTAACTGGGGTACTAACTTAGTGGTGGCAATAACATTTTTATCCCTTATTCAACTAATCGGGACCCCCGGCACTTTCTGGCTTTACAGCATAATTGGAATTATTACATGGGTTTTCGTTTATTTCCTTGTACCTGAAACCAAAGGAAAATCTCTTGAAGAAATTGAAATGGAGTTAAAGGCAGGAAAACGCCTTCAAGAAATTAAAAACACAAAATAACCCAAATATAAGGTTGAATCATATTATGGAAAATAAATTCAAAGATATTGAAAATTACGGCATTATAGGAAACCTGGAAACATGCGCCCTTATTGGTAGTGATGGATCTATAGATTGGATGTGTCTCCCCTACCTGGAATCACCTTCAATCTTTGCAGCAATTTTAGATAACAAGCGAGGAGGGCATTTTGCTATTCAGCCTGTTTCAAAATTCAGCTCATTTCAGGCTTATATTAAAGAAACCAATATCCTTCAAACCACATTCAATACCCCCTTTGGAATGGTTACAATAACTGATTTTATGCCCGTCAATCTTTATGACGGGACTAAACACCATAGAACTCTTTATCGGAAAGTTAAGTGCATTGAAGGGCATATACGGCTTGAATTAAGTTTCAAGCCACGCTTTAATTATGCCAAAGATGTCCCTGATTTCAAGTTAATAGAAGGAGGAGCAATATGCAGTTTTGAGGATAATGAGTTATTTTTAAATACAGTTGTTCCACTCAAAATCAAAGAGGATGAAATAACAAGCCAGTTTAACATGAGAAAGGACATGGAAATATGGTTTGTTCTCCAATATAACCAGCAGGATCATTATTCTCCAGAGTATCCTCCAGATTATAATAAGTTTAATGAAAAATTAGATGCCCTGCAGGAATACTGGCAAAACTGGACTTACAAATGCCACAAAATCTGCATCCTTGAAGATATCTGGCATGATATCATTGCTCGCTCTGGTTTAGTACTTAAATTACTTGCAAATCCAGAGAGCGGGGCAATTGCGGCTGCTGCAACAACATCTCTTCCCGAATGTACAGGAGGAGTAAGGAATTGGGATTACCGCTATGCATGGATTAGAGATTCAGCATATACTATACAGGCGCTTTTCCACCTTGAACATGTACAGGAATCCCAGGATTACATGAGATGGATTAACAGCATTATAAAACAGGGCACTCGTCCTTCAGATATCCACATAATGTACCCACTTCATAAAGATGAGGCTATTGAAGAACAGATGCTGGAATATCTTTCAGGTTACAAACAATCAAGCCCGGTTAGGATAGGAAATGCGGCCGTTAATCAAAAACAGCTCGATATTTATGGGGAACTAATAAATGCCATTTATGATACCACCCGTTATGGGAAGGATATTTCAGATAAAACATGGGAATTTATAAAAAATTTTGTTGACTATATCTGCGAAGTCTGGAACACTAAAGACCGAGGGATATGGGAAATAAGGGGTGAACCCCGCCATTATGTGCATTCAAAACTTATGTGCTGGGTAGCTGTTGATCGAGGGATTAAAATAGCAAAATTTAAGAAGACTGAGACTTCCTGCAACTGGGAAGAAACAAAAAATGAGATAGAAACTGCAATACTGGAAAAAGGTTTTAATAAAGAATTAAACAGTTTTGTTCAATCCTTTGATTCGGATGCCATCGATGCAACAACCCTGCTCATTCCAAGAATGGGGCTGCTGCCCTATGACGATCCACGGGTTCAGGGCACCATTGAAGCTGTCATGAAAAATTTAATGACTGAAAAAGGTCTTGTCTACCGCTACAAAAATGAAGACGGGCTTCCCGGAGCTGAAGGCTGCTTTTTAATTTGTTCTTTTTGGCTTGTGGATTCTCTTGCCCTTTCTGGAAGGTTAGATGAAGCAATAAGTATATTTGTTAACGTGCTCCAGTTAATGAGCCCTTTAGGCCTTTTGGCTGAAGAAATAGATCCCAAAACAGGTAAATTGCTCGGAAATTTCCCTCAAGCATTCAGCCATATAGGTCTAGTTAACAGCGCATTATATATAGGAATAGCCAGAGGTAGGAAACATAAAGGGCCTAAACCTCAAGGATTCAAACACAGCGTGCCGTATAAAAAGGAAAAATTCAAAATAAAGAAATAGAATCAATGTTCAATAATGAATTAGAAATTTAGAATTAAAACAAATTGTAACCTAAATAAAAAAATAGAGAGATTAAAATTACATTAATCTTCTAGTATCAGTAACTTCTATACTGTTAACTCCGCTTAGTTTAGCGAGGTTTTCTTCAACCTTTTCAGTTCCCCCTTCCTGGTCTTCTACAATGACCATAACGTTGAGGGCTACAAGACCAAATGCAATTGGTTCTTCGTCTATTTTATGAAGTTCTGCGCCTTCAGGAATTGATGTTTGAATATCTGATTTCAGTTGTTCTAAATCAATTTCAGGACTTTCTGGCATTAATTTTATTGTTGCTACTACTTCTCCCATTTAAATCACCAATATAAAATTTTGATTGGTTGTCAAAATAAGTTATCTTAATCAACCAATTAAAAATAGTTTAATTCATGTATTAATCTATAAAATACTTAAGGACCTGTAAATCCACATTTGCAGGTATAAAGGTGCCCAAATGTTCGGCACTTCTGACATCTGTAGAGTACTTCGTCACATTCTGGACATTTGAATTTTACACATGTTTCTACAGGGGATATTTCTTGTTTACAAGATACACATTCTGCTTTTGCCATTTAATTAACCTCCGATAATCTTAATTTTGGATTAAAAAACCTCTGGTTTCTTTTCACCACGAATAAACGTGCATTTAGAATTCTTACCTTCAATTAGAGAAATAGCTCTCTTGGGAAACTTTCCATTAACAACATAACAGTCTAAGTTATATTCAAGTAAAAGCTCAGGTAAGTTTACATCAACTGATGTTTCACTAAAATTCAGTAGTTTTTTTGCATTTATACTTCTTAAAAGTTTCGCACCATCTGTAGATGGATCGACATCATATATACCATCTACATTTGTTACTATTAATATTTTGCTTTTGAGGAGCCATGCTATATAAACTGATATGGAATCAGATGTTACATTCCAAGAGTGCTCAAGCGGATCAAGATACTCAAATAATCGTGAAGGCAGTAATATGGGAAGTCTCCCATCAGATATAACCTTCTTCGCATCTCTAATAGAATAAACTGCTTCTGAACCCTCTACCTTATCTGCAACAAGCATTCCAAGAATGTCCATGCATAAAATAGCAGTTTTATGGGCAGCTGTATCTGAGAATTTAATATCTACATCGTATTCCCTTAGTTTATTTGCAAGATCGCCTCCGCCGCAGATGACAATTGTATTTTTGCCAACAAGTGCTTTACAAAATTCTATGGCATCATCTGGAAATAAACTTCCACCCACTTTAACTACCCATTCCATGTAATCACACTCTATAACTTAAAGTTGAGGAAATACACAGTATTTCCGAATTTTCGAAAATCTACGATTTTCGATACCGTAGGAAATATAATTTCCTCGGCCCCGAAACTTTCAGTTTCGAGGGCCCCGAACATTCCATGTTCGAGGGCATTAAAATTTTATTAGTAAATAAAATTTTAAAGTTGAGAAAAACCAATGGTTTTTCGAACCTTAAATCTGTCAAATTCTTTGACAGATTTAAAGCAGTTTCAAATCATGAGTTATTTTATCTATCTTTTCATCATCATCAGGGCCAATTCCAAGACAGGTCACTGTACCGCTTGGCAGTTCAGTTCTTCCAGCATCCTGAACAAGATAATAAGGGACATCAGAGCGCTTTACTATTTCATATATTTCATAAAGTTCCTTTAAGTCTTTAACTTTAACTACAACTTTCTTTTCGCCCCCTAATTCCCATTTCATAATTTTTCTTTTATCCGCCCTCTTGAAGGCACCTAAACTTGCATGACATGATTGGGCTGCAATTTTTCCTTTACCCATCTTTAAATCTGTTCTTATAACCATGACCTGTTTCATATTTTCACCGAATTCAAAAATAAGAATTTTTATGTAATTTAGTTATGATCCAATAAAATTGATATATTATATGTTTAATGTGATATAGAATAAAAGTCTTTTTGAAATTTGGATATTAACTTAAAAATAAAAGAAACCCTACAGAAATTCAATGAATTTCTGTGGCCGAGAATCGATAGATTCGCCGGCCTCAAACACCAAGGTGTTTGGGGCCCCGAAAATCATAGATTTTCGAGGGAAAGAAAAATTACTGTACTTTAAAACTGTCCAGTATCATATCATAATTGGTTTGCTGGCTATCAAAATCTCCGGGTGGTGAATTGAAAACAATGTAATAAACCTTATTATTTTTCTTAAAAAGAGTCATGACCTGTTTAGTATCATTTCCATTGAAAATTATTTGATGAGCCTTTACACCGTTTACCGTTGTTGTATTCTCGGATAAAATAGTATAACCCATTTTTTTAATACTTGCTTTGTTTAAATTTACAAAATCAGTCAATGATTGAGACGAAGA
Source organism: Methanobacterium sp. (assembly GCF_038562635.1). Classification (NCBI taxonomy): domain Archaea; kingdom Methanobacteriati; phylum Methanobacteriota; class Methanobacteria; order Methanobacteriales; family Methanobacteriaceae; genus Methanobacterium; species Methanobacterium sp. Next base: position 84,987 of record NZ_JBCFBO010000003.1, read on the forward strand.
AGGAGTACTTTGTATCAAAACACCTGTCTGTCCACTATCATCACTAACAGCTACAATTGCAGTAGCAGAACCACTTGTGAGATTAATTTGATCAGATGATAATTCATTCCAGGCACCAGGATAATTAAAATAAATACCACTTAAATTATACGTCTTGTTTTGAGTTTCAGATGTACAACCGGATGCAAAAATCACAATGGCCAAAATAGATATTACTAAAATCGCATATTTTCTCATTGAATCCCCCATTTCATTTATAAAAATCGTTATTATTCATATCTATTTATATACTTAACTTTAAAATGCATTATGATGTATTAAAGTATCATATAAGATTATACCGATATTATACTATTTTAAACAGGGAATATAAAAAATCCAGAAGTTATTAGCTATCTAAACTACATTTAAAAGATATTACCTGGAATATGAAATTCAAAAAGAAAGTTAAGATTTACTTACTAAAAAATCTCATATAGATTAAAATCCCAAGGATTAAGTCAGAAATCCATAAAATATAATTATTTAAAAAAGATCTTTTGAATTTTAAAAGTCATGATACCTAATTTAAAAAAATATTTAGTTTACTACAAAGTTTTATTTATAAATGAATCATAATAACGAATGTTAAAAAGAGAAAAAATGGATTATTGAACCTTGAAAGAATTTATTACTATGTTAAAGTTTGATTGTTGGCCATCAAAGTCACCAATTAATGCCCCACAGAGTATAACGTATGCATTACCGTTTTTTTCAAGCCAAACAACTCTTTCTTCCTTTAAAACCCCATTTACCATAATTTTGTGGACGTTTTCATAACCAGTCAAACCATTTACTTTAATAGTTTTATTAGAAATAGTTTGAAAGGTTGAATCCTGAGCATATTTGGCATATGTATCATCATAAAACTGTTTTAATGTAAAGTTAGAAGATACTGGTACTTTTTGAACGATTACAAGTGTATTTACATTGTTTGTTGGTTTATCTGCTGAATCTGGATCTCCAACTCCCACAAGCGCGTCCTGCGTCTTAATATTTGAAATTTCCTGCCAGTTACTGGAGTAATTAAAAGATATTCCATTAAAATTATAGGTATTATTACCCTGACTTACGCAACCCGAAGAAAAAACTACAACTGCCAAAACTGCCGTTAGAAGAACTGCATATTTTTTCATTAAATCCCCCATATTAATTATATAAGTATGCATTTACTCCAACTGCATATAAACCTATTTTAAACCATTTAAATTGTATTAAAATAGAAAATAGTGATGTGATCATCATTTAAGCTAATATGATGCATTTAAAATTAGAGCTAATTCGCCTATTTTATAGCATGATAGATAAACAAATATTTTTAATGTTCATATTTTTGCTTAAAAATTGAATAATAATTCTATTACGTCTCTAATTTTTATTAAAATCTCTAACAGCAAACATATTTCCCAAAAAGCATAAAAATATTAGTAAAAATTCAAATAGAGTTAATTTATTGTTATAAAAGTACCATATTATGCATTAAAATAAAAGTTTATACCGGTTTTTTAACATATATATTATAATGTCATATGAATTCGTTCCAGTTTCACTTATAATCATAATTTTGTATGCAATATCCTACTTGTTATATAAAGAAGATGTAATTACAGAGACGGTGCACGCCAAAATATGGAATATAGCAATTTTTATAATAGGTTTAATTTTGGCTGTAATTGGGCTCTTAATCAGCATATTTGCAGAATATGGTATGAGCATCGCTGTAAACGCTCTCCTCGTTTTTTGGCATGTAGAAATTGGCATAGTTCTATTTATAATAGCCCTGTTCCACATTTATCTTCACAGGGACAGGTTTAAAAAAATCACTCTGAGGACATAGTGATACAATGAAAAAAATGTTGATAATTTTACTCATAATTGCTTTTTTAACTCCAGCGGCAGCTTATGCTCAAAATAGTGATCAGTCAAGTGGTCAAGGAGACGTCAGCGGCGGCGAAGCCTATAATCCAGACTACAATGTTTTACCGATAGCATTAGCACTAATTATGCTATATCTAATAAGTTACTTATTATATGACAGTAAGATTTTAAGAAAAGTCAGGTACAAGCAAATGTGGAGCATTGTACTTGTTGGAAGCATGTTAATTTCAGGAATCACAGGGATAATACTGGTACTTATAACCGATTACGGGGTGCGGTTTAACCTCAATTTCAATTTACTTTTCTGGCATGTAGAAACAGGTATAATAATGGCCATTGTATTATTCTTCCACATCCATATTCACTGGAACAAGTTTAAAAGAATTTTAAAGGCCACTTAATATTATAAAAATCTAAATCTTTGGTAGTTCTGCCATGTTAAACCAGAAACTTTTAATTGAATTCATTGTATTTGCAAATTCATCAAAATCAAGAGGTTTAGTGATGTAACAGTTTGCATGATTGTTATAACACTCATTTATGTCTTCTTCTGCCGTTGAAGTTGTAAGAATTACCACAGGTATTCTCTTTAGTTCATCATCATTTTTAATTTCTTTTAAAACCTCACGGCCGCTCATTTTCGGTAAATTTAGGTCTAAAATTACAAATGTAGATTCACACTCCCCATTATATTTACAGTTTAAATACAGAAATTCCATGGCCTCTTTTCCATCACGTACAATATGCAAAACTGCATTTATACTAATTTCCTTTAAAAATTCTTCTATTAATCGGGCGTCTGCAATATTATCCTCAACTAATAAAACAGAGAGTGAACTAATAGATTTAGAGTCCAAATTATCCGTCATTTTATTACCTATTACCCTTTATAATAAAACCCACAATAGAACTGAACTATATTATTATTAATTTAATAATATTTAAACTTACTTAAAAATCTTTGAATTTTATATATAAATTTTTTAATGTTTATTAAGCACTTAACACCTTTTTTATAAGTACAAATATACTAAAAACCCCTATTTTACTTAATTTTGTAATTGATGAATTCTTAAATCCCCAAATTGTTAATTATGTCCCATATAATCAAAAAAAACAATAAAATAAATTTAGAATGTACTAATTTGAACAAAATTAAAATCATTAATTATATGCATGGTATATCCAACTAAAAAAAAATAAATAGATGTATAATCCTCGTTAAAACAAAATCACATCTTGGTAACGTTAATTTTTATTCCCATATCTTGAATTCTACCAGGTAACTGACCCATACCGTTAGTACTTCCATTTAGGCGCGTTATTTCGTGTTCAATATAGATCCTATCTGTTTTATTTGATATGAAGATACCTATCTGAAATGACTTGCCTACACCTTTAAATCCATTTATACTAGGTATATAATAATATTCCCAAGATCCATCAGCTGAATGAGCATTATTTAATTTAATTACAGGCACTATTTCAGGATAGTATCTTTTAGTCATTGAAGGAACTGTATACAACCATATATCCTTATTTTCAGGGATGTTTTCAAATGAACCATATATTACAAACTGTGAATTCACAGACGATCCTGTATCAGGGTTAATAACGTTTACTTCTACTTTATTTAGTTCTTCAATATTTAAAAATCCAAATCCAATAGAACATACCAGTATAATCCCAATAATAGCCAGATACACCCCTTGATCCTTCCATGTATCTTTTATAAACATTATACTGCATATAGCAATGGAAATTACCAAGATCATCATGAAATAGGAGAACTGTACCGATTGATCAAAACCATTTAAAATTCTTACATAAAAAGTGACGATGATCACTAGAAGAATTACCATCATGGATATAAACAATCTCGTAACATTTACAGATTTTTTAAAATCATTTTTAGTTTCTGTGGACTCGTTTCTAGATGAAATAAAATCCCCACTTAAACTGTGTATCCATCCTATAAGGTATCACTTTTTATTCCCATATATGCAGTTATTCTCAATTTTCATCTATATTTTTAGTATTTATTAGCAACAAACAAAAAATTTAAGTATTAATCTCAAAACATGCCACTCAAAATAAGTTTATAAATTAAGTACCTACAGATTTAATTAAAAAAAATAATTTGAGACTTACCATAAAAATGGAATAAGCCTGCTTTTTACTTTATTCTGGTAGTCAGAGTATCCTTCCAGATCTTCAACCAGCATCTTTTCTTCCCCAACGATCCTCACTGCAATGATGAAAAGCATCACCACGCCAAGTATAAGTCCATATTTAGAACCTAAAAGAAGGGGGGTCCCTATAAAGAACAGTACATCTCCTAAATACAGAGGATGCCTTACAAATCCATAAACTCCAGTTGAAACAACCTTCTGCTTCCGTTCTGTTTGTATCCTGACTAGAGGTGATAAGAAAGTGTTGTCTGTATACGCCCTGTATGAGAAAAAGAATGATATTAAAAGTAAGATTCCGCCAACAACCTGCAGCCATACTGGAAAGTTAGTAGTCCATGCAAATCTTTGAGCATCCAGGGGCATGATTAAGAACCATGTTATAAAGATCGCTCCAATTATGTACATGAGATATCTATCCCACCCTTTCTGATTGCCTGTTCCCGGTTTCATAGATCTTTCTTTAAGTAATTCTGGGTCTTTGCTGCGTAAATAAATATTCCTTGCCAGTGTAAGTCCAATAAACCACAGAGCAAAGATCCAGCCTCCAATCCAGAACCAGTTCCCTGAAAGGAAAAGAATAAATGCGAACCATATACAAAGAGAAATAGTTTGCGTTATAATTTCTTTTTTTCCGTCATCCACTGTAAAGTCCTCATAATTCTTTTCAGTATCCACTAAAACGTCTCCATATAACTTTTATAACCTTTTATTCAAATTTTCAGACTATCAATTTTTAATACTCATTATAGTATTTATTAATACATCATTAAATATTTTTTCATAAGTTAATAAACACACCTGTGATTATAGAAATGGATATATAAAAGCAGAATTCGTTTAGCAGTTTTTAAGTTTAATAAATACTCATTTAATAAATAAAATTGAATAAAATTATTTTTAGGAAAAAATAGCCCCTAAAACTCATATTACATTATTTTAGCAGCTGCAAAATATTACGTGATAATTAAAAAAATTTGCAGGCCTATATAACAAATTTTATATACTTTTCTAAGAAAATTTCAATTAATTGTAAATAACATTTTTGAGAGTTATTACATGGATAAAATCACTTTAACCGAAGAAAAAGAAACTTTACTTATCCCACTATTTGGGAAAGCAAAGGAAAGCAGGAAAAAACATCCTATACTTGTTGACAAAAAAGCAGTTGAAATTGTAAATCAAATAGATTATAATTTCAAATCACTCAAAATTCCTGAAAAGACAAACACGATGATGTGTTTAAGGGCAAAACTCATTGATAACTTCGTTAAAGATTTTCTCTCAAATAATGATGAAAACGCCGCTCTGCATCTAGGTTGTGGACTTGACAGCAGGTACAACAGAATCAAAAATAACAATGTTGACTGGTACGATGTTGATTTTAAAGATGTTATTGATATCCGCAGGCATTTTTACAAAGAATCCCATAATTACCATTTAATTGCTTCTTCTGTTACTGAACATGAATGGTTAGAAAAAATACCTGCAGGTAAAAAACATTATATAATTATAGCTGAAGGCCTGTTGATGTACCTTAAAGAAAACGAAATTAAGACACTGCTTACTGACATTAAAAACAGAATTGGCAGTTATACCTTAATTTTTGACGCATTTAACACTTATACAGCAAAAAAAGTAAAAAATCAGCCGTCAATAAAAAAAACCGGCGCAGTAATTCATTGGGGCATTGATGATCCCAAAGAACTTACCAGTTGGGGAGCAGGGATCCAGTTCATTGAAGAACAGTATTTCACATCAAATGATGAAGTCAAAAATTTAGATAGTCTAACAAGGACCATGTATAAACTGGCAAATTTATTTTCAATGGCTAAAAAAGCACATAGATTGTTAATTTATAGAATTAACTAATAATTATAACTAATTTTTAGGTCTAAACATTCATTTCTTATTTATCACCAGATGAACGGAATCAACCGATATTTAACTCTTTTCATATACTCCCCATAACCCTCTAATTCTCCAATTAACGCTTTTTCTTCTCCAACTATCATTACCACAATAAAAATTGCCATTAATATACCAAGCAAAAGCCCATATTTAGAGCCCAAAAGCAAAGGCGCCCCTATCAAATATAATATTCCCCCAAGGTACATAGGATGCCTTACAAATCCATAAACTCCCGTTGAAACAACTTTCTGCTTCCGTTCGGTTTGTATTCTAACTTCAGCCGATGCATATGGATTATCAGCCAAAGCCCGAAATGTAAAGTAAAACCCAATTAATAATAAGATTCCCCCAATAACCTCCAGCCACAAGGGGAAGTTAATGGTCCATAAATATCTTTTAGCATCTAAAGGCATGATTACAAACCAGATCATAAACAGGATTAAAAATATAAAAAGCCAGTATTTATCCCATCCCTTTTCTCCGCCTGTTCCAGGCTTTCTAAGTCTTTCAAGGAGTAATCCTGGGTCTTTAAAATATAGATAAATAACAGTTGAAAAACCCAGTACAATATACCATATATTAAAAAGCCATCCTTGAATCCAGAACCAGTCTCCAGCAAGAATAAGAAACAGTGCTGGAAGTAAAAGAATCCAAATAACTGAAAAGATCATTTGACCTGTACTGATCTTATTGTTTTGGGCTGCCATCTAAACCTACCATTCAAATTAAAAATAAGTACAACAGTTTACTATTAAGTAATATAAACTAAATATTTTTTCATATATCCCGCCGATGATAAATAAAAAATGAGGAAATTTTAGATAAAAAATCCTTTAAATTTTTATAATAAGAAATTTTAAAGCATAAAATAAGAAATAAAGTTGGCAAATGCTGTTTTAATTGGCTTTTGCCCTTTGCCTGAGCCTCTTTCCAACACGTGTGGTATCAATAGAATAAACTTCTAAACCTGGAATTATAACCCTTACAACAGGAATTTCAATCTCTTCCCGGGTAAGATCCACAAATAAAACATCCTTAAACCCTACTTTTTCTAAAAGTTTCATGGATGTTTCAATATCTTCCTTGAAAGATTTTCCAGCATGGTTTTTGATCTCACTCAAATCAATGACTTCTTCAGATTCACCGAACCAGTGCTTATTCATCCGCTTCATCCGCTCGTAGCCGGCTTTTCTCATGAAAACTGCCCTAGTGGTATCTTCTCTTGTACCGTGAATCTGGGTGGCGCGGCTCTGGGCCACTTCAGTCAACGCCCTCATAGCTGCTATTTCAGGGTCTAAATGGGTTCCAACACCAAGTGTGAGTAATGCAGGGTCTTTTAAAACAGTGTCATCTGAAACTGCCGCGATTGTGGCCGCTTCAATATCCGATGTTAAATTTACAAGCTTAACATCGACCCCCTCTTTTTTGAATTTGTCAAGGAGTTCCTTGATAAGCGGATTTTCAATGGATTCAAAGTCTATTTCAACCGCTTTTTTTCGTTTAGTTTCAAATATGCTCCATGCGTCCCGTTCAATAACTTCCATCATACCATGAAATATAGCTTCTTCTACCCTATTTCCAGATGCAAGCCCATTTGTATTTGATTTAAATAGGCTGGTGTCATTTGAAGTGACATACGGGTGAAATACAGAATTAGCCGGCACCAGATATTCTTTATCGTTCCTTATATTTACTGACTTTACCCAGTTTAATTCTTTTTCCTGCATATCAAAGGGCAAATTTGGAAGTATAAGTGATTCAGGATCCATGCATCCATCCATTTCTCCAAAACATGCTGAAATTAAATTATTTTTTATGTCATCTTCTGAGAGCTCTGCAGAATACCTCTCAAAAGCTTCCATCATGGCTGATGCTTTAGCCTGGTCTTTTGTAGCTCCTTTTCCGGCGTAGATACTTACAGCACCCTCTGCAGCTGACGGCCTTATTGCAGAATAAACAGGTATCCCAATTCTATCAAGGTGAGTTATTTCAGCCACCCTTGTTACCCCTGCAGCTTTTAATTTACCTTTTACCCAGTTTATAGTTTCTTCTGGAGGCATTGCCCGGTGTGTACATCCGAAATATGTTACTGGAACTTCTTTAAACATAGCATCACTTGTAAATAGTTCATATTCAAAATTTTATTTTATCTAAAATTCATTAAGTGTTTCTTATCTTGAAATATTTGCTGTTTTAAATATTAAAAATTATTTAAAGCATGCTGAAGATATGGACACCAAATAATGAATAGGCCAGCAGTATTAACGCCAGTACCATTGAAGCTATCCATATTAAAGGGTTCCACCTGAAAATTTTAGCTCCGTCAAGTACAACAAGGGGTATCAAATTGAAAACTGCTAAAAAGCTGTTTATTGTAGCTCCCAGAACAGCCAGACCTAAAAGATTATATTGTGCAGCTAAAGGCATGGCCATTAAAAACAGTACTGCAAGTATTATATTAGTAGCAGGTCCTGCAAGGGATATTACACCATTTTCTGCTTTTTTAATATTATATCCGTGGATATAGACTGCCCCCGGCGCTGCAAATACAAATCCAAAGTATGATGTAATTAAAGCTAGGATTAAACCCTGGAACCACATTTTATATTCTGCCCAGTAGCCGTATCTTATAGCAGTGAATTTATGAGCTAATTCATGTAGCACAAATCCAAACCCAACTACAACCACCATATACCCAAAGTTAGCGATTGTAGCGTCTAGATCGCGCCCATTTATTATGTAATCAAATGCAAGTGATATGACAAGCAGTGAAATTATAATATCTCTGATCTCTCTTGCTGTGAATTTTACCATATTTACTGAATGTAATTTAATATATAAAATACTTTCTACCGCGTCCAAAATTTAATATTTTTACCTTAAATTAAAAATAACGTTTAAATCCTTAAAAAATAGAGACAATATCACCTTAATTAAAATATTTGCTTAAATCCTTTCTTTATACGCCAATTTTGTAAACTCTATTTTAAAAGAAGTTCCCCCACATTTATCAAGTGTGATAACACCATTAATCTGGCTAACTAAAATATTGACCAACCTTAACCCCAGTGTTTCTGTATTATTGAAATTTAAGCCTTCAGGGAACCCAACACCATCATCGCTGATGATAAGTACACATTTTCCCTGATCTAACTGAAGATCTACACTGATTTTGCCTTTTCTACCATTAGGGAAAGCATATTTTAAGCTGTTGGATATGAGCTCGTTTATAATTAACCCGCATGGAATTGAGGTGTCAATATCAAATAGAACACCTTCAAAATTTATGGAAAGTTTTACAGCACTTTGATCAATGGAGTATGAGCGGAACAGGTGAAAAGTTAGACTCCTTATGTATTCTGCAAAGTCTATCTTTGTCAGATCCTCAGATTGATACAATTTTTCATGGATAAGTGCCATTGATTTAATACGATTTTGACTTTCCTTAAATACACCCAGAGCATTTTCATCTTCAATATATCTTGATTGGAGGTTCAAAAGAGAACTTATTATCTGCAGGTTATTTTTAACCCTGTGGTGGATTTCCTTTAAAAGTACCTCTTTTTCATTTAAGGATTGTTTAATCTGTTTTTCATAGGTTTTACGCTTCGTAATATTATGCAAAATTACCTGAATTGAAGTGTTACCCCTGTTTTTCCTTAACAGCGAAATATGAGCCTCCATCCAGCAAATTTGACCATTTCTATCAATTACCTTAAACTCAAAGGGTTCAACAAATTCTCCATTCATTAATTCATGGCCAATCTCCATAAAATCTCTAATATCTTCTTCAAACAGCACCCCCAATTTCAAAATGGATTTACCGATAAGCTCGTCCTTAGATAGATTAATAAATGATTTAGTTGATTTGTTGATATCAATAATTTCCCCATCAGGAGTTATAAGTATAATAAAGTCTGGAGAATATTCAAATAATGCCCTATATTTCTCTTCACTCTGCATTAGTGCTCTTTCAGCTTCCATACGTTCAGTTATATCCCTGGCAACCATCACCGCGTAAAAATTATTCCCAAATTCAACCAGGCTTATGCTGATTTCTGCAGGTATTTCCACCATGCTGCTTTTTAAAAACGTTGCAATAACGTTTCTCCTATCTGAGGCTCCCCTATTTTTCATTAAATCAGAAAATATTTTTTCCATCTGATTTACTTCCCAGGGGATTATAAAATCATTTATGGACATATTAAGTAGTTCACTTTGAGTATATCCGAGCTGATCCAGTGCAGATTTATTTACATCAGCAATTAAACATGAAGGCATTTCCAAAAGGAAAATAGCATCGTTGCTTTGATCTAAAAGAGCTTTAAAACGTTTTAATTCAGCTATTTGTTGTTGAAGTTCAGGGTAGTAACTTTTATGAACTGAACGTTCTCCAAGGCCAATTATTTTCTCACGCAGTGAATCCCAATTATCAGAAGCATCAGAGGGCATTTACATATCTCCACTATTTAAAGAATTAATTTCTGCATGTTTAATCATCGAATCAAAGTACATTTACACATCTTCCTTACTTAAAAAGTTAATTTCTGCATGTTTAATCATCGAATCAAAGTACATTTACACATCTTCCTTACTTAAAAAGTTAATTCTAATATTTAATCATGAATTTAATGCGCTTCAATTAATTTAAGAGTCTAATCCCAATTAAAATGCATTTACACATCTCCCCTACTTAAAGAGTTAATTTTAATAATATTTAATCGGGATTCATGGTATTTAACATATATTCAATCATTCAAATTAAAGTGCATTTTTAAATATCTCCACCATATCTTCCTGATCTGGCCTACGGGGGTTAGTTACAATACATGAATCTTCCATTGCATTTTTTGAAAGTTGCGGAATATCGCTTTCTTTGACTCCTATTTGTCTAAGTGTATGATCAATCCCAATCGATTCTTTTAAATGCTTTAATTTATGTATAACTGCTGTTTTTTTCTCGATTTTAGTCATTCTGCTGAAATTAATTCCCATCATCTCACCTATATGCTGATACCTCAGGGGTTCTGCATCAAAATTAAAATCAACAACATGGTCTAAAAGAACTGCATTGCATTCTCCATGAGACAAATCTAAAAAACCACCTAAACTATGTGCCATCGCATGGACAGCTCCCAGACTCGCATTTGAAAATGCCAGTCCTGCTTCCAAACTCCCAAGCATCATATTTCCACGCAGCCCAAGATCATTAGGATTGTGAATTATTTTTGCTAAACTTGACCATATAAGGCGTATTGCATTTAAAGCATGGGTATCGGTAAGTGGAGAACTTGCATTGGAAACATAAGCTTCAATAGCATGAGTTAACGCATCTAAACCCGTACAAGCTGTCAAATAGTTATCCATAGTCGTTGTGGTGATTGGATCAATCAAAGCAACATCTGGAACTACTGCTTTACTGATAATTGATATCTTTACTTTTCTTTTTTGATCCATAATTACTGCAAACTGTGAAACATCTGCTGATGACCCTGCAGTGGTGGGTATACAAATTAAAGGAGGTATGGGGTTATGAACTTTATCCACACCTTCAAATTCAAGTATGTTTTTATTATTAGAACTTACAATTCCAATGCCTTTAGCACAATCTAAGGTACTACCGCCACCTAATGCAACTATAGCATTGCATTCTTCATTTTTATACAATTTGGATCCTTTTATTACATCTTTTTCCTTTGAATTAGGCGTTACATCTTTATAAATTTCATATGGAAGTCCTTCACTTTCTAAAACATGTAGTATTTCATCCAGCCATCCTGCATTGATAATTCCAGGATCTGAAACTATCAAAACCTTCTGGGCTCCGAAGTTTTTAGCGTATCTGCCAGCTAAAAGTCGAGCATCTAAACCAAATACCAGTTCCGGAGCAACAAATTTTCGAAGTTCCATATTTTGAATATCCATAATCTGCCTCTTTTAGCTTGATAATTACTTTAAATCCCTTAAGCTGCCTAAACAAACCATCAAATTAATCAATGCTTAAATAATCATTATTCTCTATAATTTTCTGTATTTTTTCACATATTTAAAAATTACACATTACAGGCCACAATTTATTAATAAATAGGATTATTTTAGCTATAAATTATAAAAAACAGCAGTTAATACTATAATAACGTCCAGACAGTCCATATTCCTATAATTAAAAGGGAAGAATTTAAATAAATATAAAGAGATAATTATTAATCTACATAAATTATTTTTAATGTTTAAAAAGGGTATAAAAATGGAAGTTAAATGTGAATACTGTCAAATACCTGGTGCTTATGGAAATTTAATTTATGAAACAGAACACTGGATGATTTTCCTTGCTCCAAGCCAGAGATTCCTTGGAACAGGAGTAGTTGTGCTTAAAAGACAATGTAATAAATTAAGCGACCTGGAAAGTGATGAATGGGATGAATTTAGGGAAATTGTAGAAAAATTAGAGACCACTTTAACCAAAACATTCACTCCTACACTTTTTAACTGGAGCTGCTTCATGAATAAAGCATACAGGGAGGATCCACCCAGCCCTGAAATTCACTGGCACTTCATACCTCGTTATGCCCACAATGTGGAATTTGAAGGTATAACTTTTGAAGACCCGGATTTTGGATATATTCCCCAGCCGATAGAAAGGAAAATACCTGAAGATATCATGGCAAAGCTTATGGACGCAATTAAAGGAAACTTATAAATTTAAAAATTAACTCAGTTTCTGGAACCACGAAAATAAAGTCTGCGTAAGGAATATATAAATTCCAAACCAAAAAACAACATTTTTGAGGAAAAATCATGAAAATAATTGACCAGATGCAGAAAGAAAACATAGATACACTACTCATATTAAACCCCAATAATATAAACTATTTAGCCAGATTCATGCCATCGGCAGCGTCAATTTTGGTGGTAAAAGATGAGCCTGTACTTTTAACCAACCAGATGGACATGGAAGATGCCCTCTTAAATTCAAAAATCCCTGTTGAAGAGCTTAAACCACTAAAAGAACTTAAAAAATCATTAAATGGCGTCATTGGGCTTGAAAGCTCCATGAACATTCAGACATTTGAGAGGCTGAAAAAAAACGCTGCATTTGAAACAAAAATCACAGGTATTGTTGAGCAAATGAGAAGCGTGAAAACAAGTGAAGAACTGAAAAACATTGAAAAAGCACTTGAAATTGCTGAGAAGGCATTTAAAAGTACTGAATTTGATGACAGTAAAACCGAGAACGAAATTGGGGCCGAGATAGAATATAATATGAGGCTTAACGGTGCCAAAAAAGCTTCTTTTGATACCATCGTCGCGTCGGGGAAACGTTCTTCACTTCCACATGCCGATGTGTCCATGAATAAACTGGAAAGACCCATAGTAATCGATTGGGGCGCCCTTTACAACAATTACTGTTCAGATACCACAAGAACAATTATAGAAACTGAACGACATGAGGAAATATTTGACATAGTGCTTGAAGCCCAGAAAAGTGCAATTGCTGTCATAAAACCCGGCGTAAAAGCTTGTGAAGTAGATAAAGCTGCAAGAGACGTGATTACAGAGTACGGCTACGGCGAATCATTTATACACTCAACCGGCCACAGTGTAGGGCTTGAAGTGCACGAAAGCCCGTCTTTATCTAAACGCGACGAGACAGTGATTGAAAAAGGTATGGTCCTAACTGTAGAGCCTGGTATTTACCTGAAAGATGACTTCGGCGTGAGAATTGAGGACATGGTATACGTGACAAATAAGGGGCATGTTTTAAACAAGATTGATGCCAAAATAAATGTTTAAAACCAAATAATGCATTACGAAAAAATGAAATCATGATATGATCATGATTTGATTATTATTTTTATATTCTAATTTTTGAATAAATCAATGATTTTATATTAGTTGATAATCTCTTCAACTTCTTTTTTTGCTTCTTTTGCAGGTTCAAAGTCAGGGTTTAATTCAAGGGATCTATTATAACACTGTAACGCTTCACCGTACTGGTGGAGCTGCTGGTTAGTCTTACCTTTGTAATAGTATACTTCTTCTGCTGTGAAAACAGTACTTCCTGACGTTTTCTTAATGAGCCATTTATTCAAATCCACTTTCTGCTTTTTATCCTCAAATTTACGTGCAAATATGTAAGCGAAAAGATAACCTGCTAAAAATATTATGAATAAAACAAACAGCCAGATATAACGAAAGTGGGACTGGAGAAGCATTGGTATAAATGCAATAATTACAACAATTCCACCCAATACTTGCAAGTAAAAAAACCTGTTATTTAAAGCTTTAATTGCTTTTTGATAGTGATCCTCTTTAATTTGATGTCCGCAGTAGTAACATCTCGTTGATTTTGCACTTATCTTATTTTTACAGTTAGGACAGTATATCCAACCCATTTCATCATCCCTTAATTTGAATCTCTTAATTTTATGATGATAGTAACTAAAATTAAGTATTATATACATAAAGTAGTGATTTAATGTTTTATCTTCTTTGAGATAAATGTGGCGGATACTATGAACTCCAACCTGCTAGTCCCCTGAAGAAGTCATTAATAAATGTGAACGCAGAGGAGTGCTAGAGGAGCGTTTGAAATAAACCATGAAATTAAATACAATTTCGGCAAATATAAGAAAATATGAAAAAGGTTAAACCAACAGCTATGAATATAGCATCAGTCGTGATCTTTGCTATTATCCTATTTGCCGTAGATCTCCTGTTCCTCAGGCATTTATTCTGGGAAAGGCTGTTTGTTAATATCGGAATTTTTCTGGTGTATCTGGTCATATTTTTTAAATTCATAAACAAATGAGATGCCATAAATTCCATATTTTTAAAATAAAAAAAAGCAGTTCCCCTTAAAAACTATTACTGCAGATATTTAATTTTTCAAGTCCAATAATTTCCATTATTTTCCTTAAATAACGGTCCCTTCGTTTATGTGCCGTTTTTTGCAGTTTGGACAGTCCCAGTATTTGTCGTCGCTGTCTTCCATTTCGATTACATCTGCAACGCCTTTATAATCGCAGTTATCACATACCGCCAATTTTTTAACCATACCAATTTCCCCAAACATGTTTTTTTATGACTCAATTCAATTAATACTTTAGGACTTTATTTTATTTATATTATTCATATCTTTAAAATCCCTCAAAAATTGTAAATTTTGGGGCCCTCAAATGCGGAGCATTCGTGGTCGAGGAAATTACATTTCATCCGACCTGCAAAAACCTTTATTTTTGCAGTTGAAAAACTTTCAGTTTTTCAAACATGCGAAAATTTTCAATTTTCAAAAACCTAAAATCTTTGATTTATCAGAGCATTCGAAAATCTACGATTTTCGATGTTTGTGTAGCAGAGCTTCACAACCGTAAAAACCTTCGGTTTTTACATGCCCCAAAATTCTTCGAATTTTAGAAAATACTACGTATTTTCTAACCTTTGGAAATCTTTGATTTCCAATGCTCAAACGCTTCGCGTTTGACAGTCAAAAAAAATTCTATGAATTTTTTGAGGATTTTGAGGGATTTTAGAGTGAATAACTATTTATAGATGGGAAAATACTATAACAAACAGTAATATTTTAAATACATACAGGGGGATTATAAATGGGAGCTAAAGCCCATAATGAGGTTTTAAAAGGAATTATATTATGCTTACTATTTTTAAGCGCAGTATTTGTTTTTTCAGGTTCTTCTTTTGCAGCAGATAATATTACCAGTAATGAAACAAACTACACACAGGAAAACACCACAAATAATGGATCAAATGGAAACTATATACTTCCAGACCCCACTAACACGCGGACAGGGACACATTACACCAGTCTCCAGGCAGCTATAAATGATGCTGCAAGTGGAGACACCATAACAGCAGAAGCAGGGACTTACTATGAAAACCTGATAATAGACAGGAGTATCAACCTAATTGGTGCTGGTAAAGATGTTACTATTATAAATGGACGGCAGATGGGCAGTGTAATCACCATAACTCCGGGTGTAACTGTTACTATAACGGGATTTACAATTACAAATGGAAAAGCACAAGCTGGCGGTGGAATCTACAATCGAGGGAGTTTAACCCTACAAAATTCAACCGTTACTGGAAACAAAGTATTTTCAGATACAACTACTGCTTTTGGCGGTGGAATCTACAATCGAGGGAGTTTAACCTTGCAGAATTCGCAGGTCAGCGGGAACAGTATGTTAAGCCTTGATAACAGGGGCGGCGGGATCTACAATGACGGCGGCAGCGTAATATTACAGAACTCCCAAATAACAGGAAATATAGGGAATGGGGGTAGCTCTATTGGTGGTGGAATTCACAATTTTAGGGGTAATGTAATATTACAGAACTCCCAAATAACAGGAAACACACTAAGTGCAGCTTATTCATTTTTTTGTGCAGGTGCCGGTATCTACAATGAAGGTAATGTGACCATATTAAATTCACAGATCACTGGAAACAGCTTATCTGCATATGAAGGTTTCTTTCATTCGGGTGGGGGAATCTACAATCTTGGCAGCGTTTATTCTGATTACATTAGCAGTGTAAATGGAAATACTCCAGATAATGTTTACCTTAATTCCATCATAATAGTTCCCTGCATCAATTTACGGACAGGTAACCTTTATTTCACTATCCAGGATGCCATAAATAATGCCTTAGACGGAGACACCATATCAGTAGCTCCAGGAACCTATTATGAAAATTTGGTAGTAAGCAGAAATATCAACATTATAGGGGCAGGTAAAGACACTACTATTATAGATGGGCAGCAGAAAGGTCCTGTAATCACCATTAACGACGGTGCTCCCACCATAAGCGGATTTACAATCAGAAATGGAAAAGCAGAACGTGGAGGCGGTATTTTCAATAACGGCGCCACTTTAACATTAAAAGATTCAACAGTCTCTGGAAACACAGCCACTTATGGTGGTGGGATCTGGAACGGTTATACTTTAGCTTTAATTAATTCTCAAGTCACTGGAAACACCTACGGCTGGCTTGGTGGTGGAATCTGTAATTGCGGCAGCGGTTTGGTTATAATTAATTCACAGATCTCTGGAAACAGCAGGTTAGGTGATGATTGCAGGGGCGGGGGAATCTACAACTACTATGGTGCTATTGGAAAGCTGCAAAGTTCAACCATTACCGGAAACACCGCAGTTTATGGCGGTGGACTTTACAATGACGGCTGGTTCTTTGCAGATAGCCTCAGCCGCATAAGTGGAAACAGTCCAAACGATGTTACAGGTAACCCAATTAGTTTATCCACACCAGCACCAACCCCCCATACTAACGTTTCAGCAGTGCCCACAGTTAGTTCAACTACAAAAACAATAAGAATGCAGGAAACAGGGATGCCGCTTGCAGGGTTAATACTGGCTGTTTTAATGGTTTTAAGTGGATTAGGCAGTAGTAAAAGGAGATAAATATCTCCAATTTTAATTCTTTTTTTAAATTCTTTGATTGAGTGGAATGTGATTTTTTTTCTGCGAATTAATGTCGAAATTACAACTATAACCGTTATCAAACCCCAGAAACAAGTACCCGCGTATGATTATTGTAAGCAATGGCTATTAGACCATAAAAAGCTACTATAAATAAAATTGATATAATCCACGATAAGATCTTTTTTTGTCTCGTATAGGTTTTTCAGGGGTTAAAGTGAAGTAAGACATTCCAGAGAGTGCTATTGCCAAAATTACTGTAAATATGAAGAATAGTAGTCTATTTTGTGCCGGGGCAAAGATGTACTCCCCAAATAACATGACTGCTAAAGCTGCTGCGACGATTATCACGTAAAGATATCTGTTGCAGTGTTTTTTTTATTCCCACATATGCCTGCAATAATGAATATCGTGCCCATAGCAAGAGTTACTGGACTTAAAAAAGAACTATTATTTAGAGATGATAAGCTCAATAAAAACCCAAATAGTCCGGATATAAAAAGTAAAAAACCTATAAGCTGTAAATTTTTATAAGTCTTCATTTTAAACCATCTTTTTTATTTTTTGCATATAATGCTTTTTATCATGAATTAGCCCTTAATATTATTTTAAACAGATGATAACCTGTAAAAACTGCAGAACCTACAAGACCCATGAGAAGAATAATAATTACATATCCACCAGCAGAAAGGCCCCCATTAAATTTCCAGTCAAAAAAGACCATACCACCAAACATCATTACAAATGGATAAACGAGAAATACACCCATTAAAACAATTCCCGCCAAAATCATGACAATTATGAAAGAGTCCGCAGATGATTTTGATCTGCTTCTTCCCCCATGACGAATAGGCGCGTACTTTTTTTTCTGTCCTCGAGAGTTGTAATACTCCAGTTCCCCACCACAGTGGCACGATTCAAATTGATCAGGTGATTCTCCTGGTTGAAGCTCGTAAAAGCCTCCACATGATTTACATTTTAAAAATCCCATAATTATTACCTTTAATCCACATTATAACTAAATTATTTTCATTATTAATAAATATTATTAATTAAAAATCACAATTTAAAAAAATCCGAGATTTTGAGAGTTTTTCGATTGAAAAGCAAAAATCAAAAGGTATTCCTCAAACATCCACCAATACCAGTAGTTTTGAGTGCAAAAACTTCGTGTTTGATGATTCTGTTTTTCAACGCAAGCACGCGCAATTAAAATAAGTTCAGATAATTTTTTCCAAAACCAGAATAGTTTCAAATCCTTTAAAGCTTGTTTTAGAGATATTCTCTCGCTTTGCAGTGTTAAACTATAATTACCTGCCAAATAGTATTGTAACTTAAATTATGTGTAAAACCCTGAAATTAAAATGAAAATATAAAAATACAGCCAAAATAACGCAGCCATGTTTTTGAACTTCAGATGGTCTGTAACAACTAAATTAAGCGGCCTAATACCGTCATAACCAATAAAATATCTAAAAGGATTAAAACAAATTATGCCATATAACATTTGTAACCATCTTGCTTTACTTAACATTTGGAATAATCCTGATTTGAGTTAATATGAAATAGCGCCCTTAAAAAGATTGATTTATATAAAAATTACCAAATATCATATAGGAGATTTAAATGGATAAATTAAACTTGTTAACGATTTTATTAATAATAGTAATAGCTTTTCCAGCTTTTGTCTTTAGTTCCAATTTTGAAGCAGAGATACCAACCTATAATCCCCAAATCACTTTTTTTAATGATTCTTCCTTTTCATACGAATTTATACGGGTTTTAGGGCAGTCAGCATACAACACATCTTCGGCCTATGAATGCCTGGCTACCGCTTCCAAAATTAAATCGGGAGATATGGAAAGCTGGTACTCAGCATGGCACCATACAGCCCTTGAAACTGAAATAAAAGCCAATAACCACATTTCAAAGGGTGAAAATGACACTGCAAGAAATCTGTACCTGTGCGCATCTAACTACTACCGTGTCTGCGAGTTTTACCTTCATGGGAATCCCGAAGATCCCAGAATACTGGAAAACTGGAATAAAAGCCATGAATGTTTCCAAATAGCAACCCAACTATCCACTCCCCAAATTGAAGCCGTGGAAATACCCTACGAAAACACAACTCTACCCGGATACTTCTACAAGGTCAATGATTCAGGTAAACCTCGACCCACCCTACTCCTGCAGACCGGTTTTGACGGGACTCAGGAAGAACTCTACGTATATGCTGTAGCGGCCAATCAAAGAGGTTACAACGTTTTAACCTTTGAAGGTCCGGGTCAAGGAAGGGTAATCAGGGTTCAGGGTTTGCCTTTTAGATCAGACTGGGAAAAAGTAGTTGAGCCTGTGGTAACTTATGCTTTATCCAGAAAAGATGTGGATTCCGATCACCTGGCCATTTATGGTTTGAGTTTTGGCGGATATCTTGCTCCCCGTGCTGCAGCTTATGACCACCGCATTAAAGCCGTGATCGCAAACGGTGGGGTTTATGACCCCATTATGGGTATGCCGGAGGAGTTTAATATTAGCAGGGAAGAATTTGTGGATTACCTTAAATCCAATCCCCAGGAATTTAATGATGAAATCATGAAGAGGATGAACAGCAGCACTTTAATGCGCTGGTCCTTTGAAAACGGAATGTACACCTTTAAAGCCAGTTCTCCAAGTGAATTTCTGCCGAAATACTCCGAATGCAACATGATCGATTCTGCAGATAAGATCGTGTGCCCTACCCTTGTCTGCGACTCTGAAAATGATTTGACCATGTCTGGCCAGTCCCAGGCGCTCTACAAACATTTAAACTGCACTAAAACATTTATACTGTTTAAAACTTCAGAAGGGGCTGGAGACCACTGCCAGGCAGGAAATCTACCGCTTTCAAATAAAAGAGTTTTTGATTGGCTGGATGAAACCTTCAACAGGACATGATATTAAATAGTTTTAGTGAAAAATGCATTTTTACGCCATTAAATTATTGGAGTCAATTAATAACTGAAAATACGGAATATTTAGATATTTAAATAGGAGTTTAAAATATGAAAAAGGTTAAACCAACAGCTATGAATATAGCATCAGTCGTAATCTTTGCTATTATCCTATTTGCCGTAGATCTCCTGTTCCTCAGGCATCTATTCTGGGAAAGGCTATTTTTTAATATCGGAATTTTTCTGGTGTATCTGGTCATATTTTTTAAATTCATAAACAAATGAGATGCCATAAATTCCATATTTTTTAAAATAAAAAATTACCCCTAACTATTACTGCAGATATTTAATTTTTCAAGTCCAATAATTTCCATTATTTTCCTTAAATGATGGTACCTTCGTTTATGTGCCGCTTGCCGCAGTTTGGACAGTCCCAGTATTTGTCGTCACCCTCTTCCATTTCAATTACATCTGCAACTCCTTTATAATCACAGTTATCACATACCGCTAATTTTTTAACCATTATTATTAGCCCCTTAAACGTGTTTTTTATGATTTAATTCAATTAATACTTTAGGACTTTATTTTATTTATATTATTTATAAATTCAAATAGTATTAAATGACTGCAATTCATGTTACAAGTTTATTTTGGGTGGATTTTTCCGAATCGATGCTTGTTTTCAAGATATTCTATTGATTCATGCAGCATAGTTATTAAAATTCTAAACCAGTGATTGCTAGCCATAGATTTATTTAATCTAAAAAAAATAAGGAGTTTAGTTTAATACATAAAAAAGTAAAGAATATTATTTTCTTTTTGGCGCCACTAAACCGCTTAAAACCATTAAAACTGCAAGTAATAGATAATTTAAAGGCATACCTGTTTTCTGGAGTCCTATTGTTTCTGTTGTTTTGCCTGCGGCGTTTACTGTATTGTAAGTTCCATTACTTGATTCATTTCCATTACTATCATGATTCGGTGATCCTAAACCTAGACCAAGGGGTTCTCTCAACCATTTACTAACTTGCACATTGTAAAGTTGACTGGAAGATGGGCCTGAGCTTGAACCCCACCAGTTGTATTCAGCAACTGCTGTACCCCTATTATAAATTTCAGTACCAGCACTTGCCGTGTTACTAATGAAAGAACAATCCCTCAAAACAATATAGCTTCCCCTATTATTATTAAATACCGCACCACCATAAGTTGCACTGTTACCCATGAAAGTACAGCCACTTACAATGTTAATACGTCCACTATCTCCCTTTTCCGAATCATGTGTATTGGCAATAGCGCCGCCGTCAGAATCACGAGTCCCAGTTACAAAATTATCTGTGAAAGTACACCCATTCATATAATCAATAGTCCCCTGATTGCAGATAGCACCACCAGCACCAGTACCTATTGGATTTATTGCAGAGTTACCAGTGAAAGTACATCTAATGATATAGTCAATAGTACCTTTGTTCCAAATAGCACCGCCAATAAATGCAGTGTTATTAATGAAAGTACAGCCACTCAAGCCAGTAATAGTATCCAAGTTGCAAATAGCACCGCCACCCATGATATCTCTATATTCACTTGAATTATGACCTATGAAAGTACAACCCGCAATATAACAGGTACCTAAATTGTAGATAGCAGGGTATCTATTTCTTTCAACACCTATGAAAGTACAATTTATAATGTAGCAACTACCTCTCGAATTGAAAATAGAAGAGGCAGGTATAATACTCTGTTTTATTGTTAAATTTATAACTGTAAAATTAATAGAAGCCGGAATATAAAATAAACACCCTTCTAAAATAGTACTTTCCTGGTTTGCACCTACAATATGAACGTCTTTACTGATTGAGAAGCTGCTTAATGTGTAAGTCCCATTTGCAATATAAACGGTCCCTCTAGGATTAACATTGTCCAGACCTTTCTGTATAGTTTTATACGGATTATCTAAAGTTCCAATACCAGTTGTATCACTTCCTATAGAAGATACGTAAACACTGTCCATTCCTAACTGGAAGTTAGCTGTCCCTATTGAGTTATTATTTACAGTAACTGTTTTACTGGCGGATTTATGTCCAGGATAGCTGGTTGTAACTGTGAAAACTTTATCTGCACTCTGAAAGTTTAGAGTGTATGTACCGCCTGCATTTGTAGTTGTACTCGCCAATTTAACCCCATTTTTAAAAGCTGTGACCGTAACACCTTGAAAATTATCTCCATTTGAACATCTCTTGACATTACCAGAAATCACAACGCTTGTATTTACTGGAGCAGTACCTGTATTAACAGATAATTGTGTATCATTATCATTTACCGCTGCTGCTGAGACAGCGCAGCATGTAGTAATAATAAAAAACAGTGTGATGGTTATTAATATTATTTGTCTTTGAATCCTTTTCACCTCCATTTTGCCCATAACAAAATGATTAGTATTTTAGGCAAATAATATAAATACTTTTCTTATAATTAGGTACTATTGACTGTTTATTTACATATAATGAATAAAGAAAATTTATTAAACGAAGTTATAATTCATGAGCCATAAAATCAGGGAAATAATAGTTAAATACCTTTTATGCCCATAAAGATGGCGATAGATACTAATATTTAAGTGCAAAGTTACTGCAAAGATTTAAAATTTAAATTAACTCAATAAAATCAGACCCCAAAGAAGTAACATAAAGTTCATTCTTATTCTTTTCCTCAACTAACCCCATTGATCTGAGATCCTGGATATGTTGATAAAGCGGTCCTTCTGATTGTTTTTTGGTGTGCTTTTTAAATTCTTCAACAACCAACCTTTTTTCAATTCCAGGATTTTCTTTGATCCAGTTCATTATATTCTTTTTCTTGGCCCCAAAGAATCTACCTTTAATTATTGGCAACTGAGTCATTTGTGGATAAATTTTAACAGGGTTAATTGTTCTAAATTCACATATAATCCACAGCAGGTATAGGCCAAATATATCTGGTTTTATAATTGTGCAATATTCCCTGTTTTCCTTAAAAATAGGTGTTATTATTTTAATGAAGCCTTCCAAACTTTCATCTATTTCAATATGTTCTACTGGAATTTGACCAAGCTCAGATATTTCAACATGTTTGCTTGATAAAACAATTACTTTATCAGCTCTTGTATCTCTATGAGTTACGGCATTACTGATTTCATCAGCTTCTGTAAGGTTCGTTATCAGGATATTACACGCCATTTCAATCATGTTACTTTTTAAATCCCCTGATATATAAAGAGGCTGTCGTTTTTTTAAAAGTAATTACTTTTTGAAAAAAGATATATTTAAATACAAAAAGTAATAAGAATATGATCAAAATACATCGGCGGTTTAAATGAAACCAGAAAAAACCAATTTGGTACGAATTGAGTATAATAAAGAAAAAAACAAGTATTTTGCGACCTTCAAGATTTGGGGCCTTGATGAAAACGAAATTGGGAAAATTATAAGTTATGTTGAAAGATTAGAGACACCAGAAAACCGTAAGATCTATATCAAAGATTGTAATGTCTATGTCACAGACCTTTTTGAGGCGGAAGCCTTTGAATCAACGTATCCAAATATAATCAATGCAGCTAGGGAAGGTCTGATTCCCGAGAGAGTGGAGCCTTCTGTTTTGAATGTAGAGGTTGATTTGTGCATGATGGAGGATGAAGTAGATTTTTCAGTGAGGAGGGTACTAATTTGATTGGAAGTGTGGGTTGAAGGTGTTATGGAAAATATGATATACTCTGCAAAAGAGAAAGAATGGATTTTAATCACAGATCAATGTAATGACGTTAAATCAGTGCCGTTAATGTTTAAAGGAGGATTTGGATAAAAGCCAAACAGATAATAAAGCACGACGAATACTGCAAAACAAGCAAATGAAAATAATGCAATTATGATATAATGACGGGAAATACGAAAATCATACCCTGAACTGCTTTTAGACCGTAGTTTTAATCCTTCATGAAGACAAATTGATCCACTTACCAATGTACCAACAGCTCCAAAAAACCAAATCACTATTTTTCTTTCAGGTACAACAAAAAAACTTGCCAGTAAGAGGATAAAGAATAAAATAGCCATAAAATAAAGATATATCAATACATCTTCCTTTTCGTTCCTAGTGTAACTAATTTAAATCCCTCTGCAATATGATAGATTACTATGTAACTTAAATAGTAATATTTTTTACTATTATAATAAATAATGGGAAATTGATAACTTAATAATCTAGTTTTCATCTTCTTTAACCAAAAAAGTAACTACTGCACCTTCATCCAATACATCAATATTCCAGATGAGTTTATCACCCTATTTTTTCACAATTTCACTGTTTATATCACTGATTTCTTTGAGTCTGAGTCCTTTGAGTCAAGATATCCGCATATGGTCAAGTTTGCGAGGAAGGGAGTGGTTCCTGAGAGGGTGGAGCTTTTTGTTTTGGATGTGGAGGTTGAGTTGTGTTTGATGGAGTGAGGTGTTGAGTTTTCTGTGAGTAAAGTGCCTAATCTGATTAGGAGGTACGGAGTGGAGGGAGTTAGAGATATAAATGCATATTATACTGATTCGAAAGATGACAATTCAGATTAGTAACTTCGTTATAGTCGAGTTTTACGCAGTGATTGAAATATAAAATTACCTTGCAAAAATAATGATGTTTATTTTAGGATATCTACTTAATTTAATTGTAATAATTACTTTAAAACTATTCATAAGACCTTTTACTAGTTAAGTTTTAATAATAGCTAAAACTAACACTTTTTTGAAGAATATACTTACTAACTAATTAATCTAAATGTCAATGGAGTTATTTTCACCCCAATTATTTTTTTAAGGTGCGCCATACAACATGATTTCAATTAATACTCAATAATTTAATGTATTCGGCACAAAGGAGGTGAAAACATACGAAACCAAACGATTACAACTAAAATTAAATTCATTATTCCTTTACTGCTTATAAGCTTAACCTTATTATTCTGTTTGAGTGCTGTTTCTGCAGCAGATGTTTACGTCAATACCACTGGAAATGACACAAGTGGTAATGGTTCTATTGATAATCCATACCTTACAATACAAAAAGGAATAGACAGCGTAAATCCAAATGGAACAATAAACATCGCCAACGGAACTTACAAAGACACAGGAAACACTAACTTAACAATAAACAAAAACATGACCATCATCGGCCAAAGTCAGACAAGCACCATAATTGATGGTCAAGGACAAGGATCAATATTTACAATCAACCAGGGAATAACTGTTACATTCCAGGATTTAACACTAACTAACGCTAGTACAACTAAGAAAGGTGGGGCTATTAACAATAATGGAACTATAATATTATCTAACTGTAACTTCAACAAGAATACTGCAACTATCTTTGGAGGGGCGATCTACAATAACGGCACCCTAACAGTGTCTAACTGTAATTTCACACAGAACACTGCAATGGGAGGTGGAGCCATCTATAATGATGGAATATTACAAGTGATTAGCAGTACTTTCAATAATAACACAGTACCCAATGGTGTTGGTGGAGCCATCGCTAACTATGGAAATTTAAACATGACCAATTGTACTTTCAACAATAACTCTGGATGGTTTTATGGTGGAGCAATCTACAATTCTAAAAACTTAAACATGACCCGTAGTACGTTTAACAATAACACTGCCGGATCTGGAGGGGCTATTTATAATTATGCAACTGGCGTATTAAACATAACCAAAACATCATTCAATAATAACACCGCAGATAATTCAGAAGGTGGAGCCATCTACAATTACGGAACACTAACCCTAACTAACAGTACACTCACAGGTAACACTGCAGTTAATGGTGGCGCTATCTACAATGAGGGAATATTGACCATCGCAGGGTCCACACTCGCAAATAACACTGCAACTGACAATGATGGTGGAGCAATCTATAACACTGCTAATGGAACATTAACCATCGAAAAATCCACATTCACAGGCAACACCGCAGAATTTGATGGTGGAGCCATCAGTATTTGGGGTGGAACCATAACCATCACAGAAACCGCATTCAACAATAATACCGCATACTATGGTGGGGCTATCTGCAGCATTAAAGGAACAATTAATATCACCAACTCCACATTCACAGGCAACACTGCATCCTTTGGTGGGGCTATCGACGCCTACCAAGGAGAGTTAAATATCACAGACTCCACACTCACAAATAACACCGCAAAAGCATGGGGCGGGGCTATCGACAACAACCAGGGAAAATTAACAGTGAAAAACTCTACGTTAACAGGCAACACCGCAAAATTTGATGGTGGAGCCATCCACAATAGTGGAATATTAACCATCACAGAGTCTACACTCACAGATAACACTGCAACCAAGAAAGGTGGAGCCATCTATCATGAAGAGGGTAATTGTGAAATTCATTTCAACTGGATTGCCCGAAACACTGCAGATCAAGGCAATGCAATTTACAATAATAACGGGACAATGAATGCTACACTTAACTGGTGGGGTTCAAATACAGACCCAAAAACTATTCAAAACCTCATCGTAGTGAATAATACTGGTTCAGTGGATGCTAGTACTTGGATTACATTAACAGTACATGCAGACCCTACAAATATCAATAACACCAAAACATCAACTGTAACTGCTGATTTCAATCACATTAACGGCTGTGGTGAACTAACTGGCGGGCATATCCCTGATGGACCTATTACTTTGAGTGTACCTTGGGGAAGCTTAATTTCTACATTAGGTGCGTACACGCCCCCCGCAATTTACCCTGTTATTCAAGCTTCCAATTCTGGAATAACTCATTCAATCACATTAAACACTGTAAATGGGCTTGTTACTGCTACATTCTATGCTAACGAAGGAACCGTAAATCCGCTATTCAATCCAGTAAAAGTCACAGCAGCTGCTGATAATTACACTACAAACAACACAGAATCTGCTTATATCATCATCAACAAAGCGTCAGACCTATATATCAAAATAACAAGCAATAAAAACAACCCCAAAATAGGCAAAACATTCACATTAACCTACAAGCTCGGAAACAAAGGGCCAGATGAGGCAACAAATGTTACAATAACAATACCACTACCAGAAGGCTTTGAAATATCACAAATCACTGGTGATGGAAACTGGGCTTACAATGCAGACACTAACACGATAACATGGACTTTAACAAATGTTCCAGTAGGAGACCCGTACCTGCATATTTCAGGTTATGTAAACAATCCCGGAACATATGTATTTAGCTCATCAATCTCTTCAGAGACTTACAATATCAACAGCCAAGGTGTAACACCGATTACAATCAATGCAGTCAGTGAAGTAAAAGCAGTAAGTAAAACAATACCACTACAAAAAACAGGGTTACCATTATCTGGATTAATACTTACAATTCTAACAGTGTTTGGTGGCTTAGTAACTTCAAAAAGGGAATAATTCAATTTCTTTTTTTCTTTATTTTTTATAAAGTATAACGACCATATGGCTAAAGATAGTCAATTTTAACGAATTAAGGCGGATAAAAACCATCCCTCTCTTTTTTATATTCCAACCATGCAAATAACATATGGTCATCAATCATATACTTTTTGCCAGAATGAGACAGTATGCCCTTATTTTTTATTATATTCACATATTTTGCAAGTGTCTTATTGGAAAAGTCAACTTTAGACAGCAAATCACTCCAGTTTAATGGCCCGTTTTCAATAAGGGTTGTAATGATATCTTTTTCTTTACCTGAAAGTGTGGCCCATACTGCAGTCCACATAATGGCGATCTGCTCAATTTTTTCATAGAATGTCTGGATAACCAGTTCATCATCATATTCTACATCTCCAGACATGGTATTACAGAAGCTGTTTATATATGCTGGGTATCCCCTTGTGCATTTATAAAATCG
The DNA here is from genome assembly GCF_038562635.1 of Methanobacterium sp. Taxonomy (NCBI): domain Archaea; kingdom Methanobacteriati; phylum Methanobacteriota; class Methanobacteria; order Methanobacteriales; family Methanobacteriaceae; genus Methanobacterium; species Methanobacterium sp. The sequence continues at coordinate 113,307 of NZ_JBCFBO010000003.1, forward strand.
GTTTAAACCACTTTCAGTGAATTTTAACTCTGATACTCTCTCTTTTAAATAGCCTTCAGATTCTTCCCTTGTAAATGGGTCAACAGTATACTGAGTCATTCTACCTCCGAAAGCCCCTTTTATACCATTTATTTTATCTACAATATCGCTGGACGCGGATGTTGACCCTGTGAAGATATAACTTACATTATCCTGTTCCTGAGTGTAACTCCTAAACAACCAGAAAAATGCTTCTGGAGATTCCAATTCGCCGATAAGTTGGAATTCATCTATTACTATTACAAAACCATTTATTTTTCCATTTGAAAGCTCAACCACTCTTTGGGGGAATTCCATTACAAATTTACTGAGTTTTTCATAGTTATCCTTAATATCAGGAATTGCTATCCCCATAGCTGTCCCTGCTTCTTTAAAATCAAATTTCTTTTGCCAGATTTTCATTATAAGATCCTTAACTATATCATATGATCTTGTCAAATCATCCATATCTTCTCGTAGTGACTCATTCATTTCTTCTAAAAGGCTGTTCATTATTAATTCTTCTGTTATCCTGCCTTTTTGAATACCGAATATTTTAGACATGTCTATATATGCTGTGAGAATATTATCAGGTAATTCTGCTAACAGTTTCTTCAATAAAAATGATTTACCAACACCCCTATATCCCGTAACTAACATTTGATTAGCTACATCATGATTAAGTGTATTTAAAAAGGATTTGAGTGTTATTAAGTCTTTTTCACGGTTGTAAAAATATTTATCCAAATCAGTCGGAATTCCTAATGGTAAAATTGGCATATAATCCCCCATTTAGTTACATCAGTGTATTTCATTTCACCTGAATTTTTAGTTTACTTAATTACACTAATGAATTTACGTATACTACCATTTAAAATTTACCTGATTACACAAATGTATTTCATTTCACCTGAATTTTTAGTTTACTTAAATACACTAAAAAACCTGCACATTTCTACTGCTGCTAAAATTCAGCGAACATGTGGCTAAATATAGTTAAGTTTAACGAAATACGCTCAACTCAGTCATAGTTTAATATAAAAGGTAATGTTTTTATTCTTATTCGACAAAGACTAATTTAACTATCGATGTTTAATGTAACTCATTTAATCACGAGAAAAACAGGAGAATAAAAATGTTTATAGCACCAAATTGGTTAGAAGGACTATTAATACAGGCAGGTATATACATAGGAATCCCGTTACTTATCGCTGTAATTTTAGGGCTGGTAAGATGGAAAAAATTGAAGAATAAACCACATCACAAGGCATATCCTGATGAACCATATTACGAAGAACCATATTACAATGAATCAAAGAAGTTATCAATAGCCCTAACGTTTGCTTTAGCTTTTATGGTATCAGCCATAGTAATGTACCCACTTGGCAGTGTATACTGGTGGAGTGCATATGAAGTGCCGTCTGTACAGGAAAAAATAATTACAGTTCAAGGATGGGAACCTAAGGCAGGAATGGTCTCCGGTGACTATGGGGGGATGGTTATAAGTAATGCAGATCAATTAATGCTTGTTGCAAAGGACGGTGAAGGGTTCTTTAATAATGAAAACTTCCTGTTCCAAAAATTCAATACGAGGGATATTTTTAACCAGCTGAAAGTTGGGGGGACCTATAAAATCAAGTATTATGGATGGAGAAATGGATATAACAGCGGATTCCCAAATATACTAAGTGTTGAGCAGGTTATAAACGAAACAAATACAACAAACAATGATTATAATAAATACTTCGGTACAAAATTTGCATACTAATAGGGGTTTGCAATCCCTTTTATTTTTAAATTAGTCCGTTGTAGTGCTTTAGTTGGATTTTAAAACATTAAGTAAAGATTACATGGGATATTAGAAAACACATTGCTTTTTGAAGAATTTAAAATTATTATTTTCATTTAAAAATGATTTAGAATTATGTGAAATTGATTATAATGATTTTAGAGGTTCACTAAATTAATATAATCCTTTTTAGATGCTATTTACAAGTTTAGGCGTTTTTTTATACCTTAACTAATTCTGAACAAGTGTGAATTAGTGCCGAACTTTTTACAGATTGTACTGCAAATTTATGTCTTATTTAGAAAAACCTTGTTATAACATAATATAACAACTTTAGGGTTAAAACAAGCCGATTTATTGCCCCCGAGGAGCTAAAAAATAAAAAGGTGAACACTGTTACACTAAGTTGTGTTAATAATAGTACAATCCAGATCATATCTTATTTTTTTCATGTTTTTTATTAAGTATTAATAACTTTTTGTTCTATTTCCATAATCTTTTTATACATATGTGCCAAACAGTCAAAAAAGTAGAATTAATCTTTAAAATGAAAGACGTAAGTACTAGAAACAATTAAATGCTTTTTAAAGATTATTGAATGCTAATTGTTTCTTAGAAATTATGGACGACTTAAAGTATTTAGTGTGAAATTGGATTTTAAAAATCTGCGGCGGTTTTAAGTTAAAAGTACATATGCGGATTTAATAACAACTCTAAATAAAAAAAAATAACTTGTATACAAAAATCAGGCGGTTTAAATGCAAAAAAAATATGTTGGAATAATATTAGGGCTCTTATCTTTTGTTATTTTAACTTCAGGATGCATATATCTTGATAATTTTACAGCCCCAAATAAAAATTATGGTGTTAATGATACAAGCTATAATACAGTTGCTAACGTATCCACAAAGACCTTTTCTGCTTATGGGGTTAGTTTTAAGTATCCTTACAACTGGAAGGTAGATACTGGTAAGAATCCGGATGGAAGCGATATGATCTCTGCCTATGAAGAGGTTGCATTTAAAGCCACAGCGTTTAATATCCAAATAATGAACGATACAGATATATCAGAGCAAACAGTAATCGCGGGAATGCAAAAAAGCATAATTCCTGGAGGAAATAAAACTGCAAGTTATACAATTACACTGGACAACACAACCGCTTATGAAGACGTATATGTTGTAGATAACCCCAATTTTAGTAAGTTAATGAGATTTACACTGATTTATTTTGTAAAAGACGGTAAATCATATCTAATTACACTCCAAGCTTCAGATAAAAACTTTGATAAAGAAAAAGCCAAATTTGGCATTATTCTCAATAGTTTGAAGGTTCAATAAGTTTAATAGGATACAACTCATTTAATCATGAGAAATAGGAAGGAGAATAAAAATGTTTGTAGCACCAAGTTGGTTAGAAGGACTATTGATACAGGCAGGCATATATATAATAATCCCTTTAATTATCGCTACAGTTGTAGCGGTAGTAAGATGGAAAAAATTGAAGGACAGGGAACCACATCACAAGGAACTGCACCATAAAGAATCACCTCACAAAGAGCCACACCACAAAGGACCAAATCACCAAAAACCACACCACAAAGAACCGCATCACAAGGAAACACATCATAGAGGACCAAATCATAAAGGATCAATATTTATAACGTTTGTTTTAGCTTTTATTGTATCAATCATGGTAATTTACCCAATTGGTTGTGTATACTGGTGGAATGCTTATGAAGTACCCTCGGTACAGGAAAAAATAATTAAAGTTCAAGGATGGGAACCTAAGCCAGGAATAATCGCCAATAAATATGGAATGGTGGTTATAGACAATGCAAATCAACTAATGCTTGTTACAAATGAAAGTGAAGGGTTCTTTAATAATGAAAACTTCCTGTTCCAAAAATTCAATACGCGGGATATTTTTAACCAGTTAAAAGTTGGGGGAACATATAAAATCAAGTATTATGGATGGAGAAATGGATATAACAGCGGATTTCCCAATATATTAAGTGTTGAACAGGTTATAAACGAAACAAATGCAACCAACAATGATTATAGTAAATATTTCGGCACAAAATTAGCAAACTAATTAAGGAGTTTGCAATCCTTTTTCTTTTTAAATGAGCAAATATAGCTCGTTATAGATCATATATCAAATTTATGCATTATAAAATAAAAAAACTCCATTATACCCAATATAACAACCGTACGGCTAAAACAAGTCGAATTAACGCAGTAAAATTATTCTGGATATAAATCTCTTAAAGCATCTTTAAATGATGGTTCTGATGTTACTCCCGCCAAAGCATCCATTTCTTTTTGCATTTTATTAATCGTATCGTCTACCTGTTTAAGTGTTAACCAGCCGCCTGTTCCTGCAGCCTCATTAAACTCACCCCATGTATTCTTGCTTTTTCCTGTTGCAACATCGACATAAACGTACTCGTCTTGTCCCAACCAATCGTTTTCCTGAGAATATACAGATACCGGCACTTTCCAGATTTCTTTACCATCCACAATTATTTTATGATGTTTTCCCAATAGACTATCTGATTGAATTTCTGCAATGTAAACTGCTTTCAGTTCATCCAGCGACTTCCATTCCTTATCCCCTATTTTACTCGCCCATGTTTTGGCATCAACAGTAACAACATCAAATCCATCTTGATATACGCTATTATATATTTCCACTATCCAGTACTTCCCATCAGAAGTCAAATGAACACTTTTTATCGTAGCACTGTTAAAACCCCATTCTCCAAGATTTAGTCTTGCTATAGATACCGCTGTTGCTTCCGGAGTTGAATTATCAAAAGTCGTTACTCCTATAGATTCAATTAATTTACATGCTTTGTCGGTGATTGAATTTGAAATAGCTGTTGAAGTATCTACAATTGCAGGAATGATTATAAAGAACCCAATAGCTGATAAAACAACAATACCCACTATTAAACCGCCTGCAACCAGTAAATTTTTCTTGTGCATAGTAACCACTTTCATAAATAGAGTATAAATATTTTTTGGCATTTAATCAGCAGATATTATGAATTTTACACCATCATTAAACTATAAATGCCATGTGGCTAAAATTAGTCTCATTTAACGAATTATAAATATCAACTACGACCATATGGTTAATGAAAGTTGAGTTAACTGAATTCTAATATTATTTAATCTTCCAATACCGATGTGAAAATTCCAACTGCGCTTAAAACAGCGATGGCAACAAATGCAATTTTTATGCTTATAAATAGTTCGGGATAATTGGAAGGCATAATTTGCGCATTTCCCAAAATAGCAGAAATAATTAACGTTACTATGCCCATTCCAAATATCTGCCCCATAGATCTCACATTACTTAATGTTGCTGAAGCTATTCCAAAATATTTATTATCCACTGCACTCATAACCACTTTGGTATTTGAAGAATAGAATAAACCGATACCTGCTCCAAAAATAATGAGAGATACGCCTCCCAGATATGTGGCATTATCATAGTTAATTAATGCCATAAGAGCTACACCAATAGTTGTTATTACCATCCCTACAGTGGATACATTTCTAGGATCTATTTTATCCGATAATCTTCCAGCATATGGAGATACAATGACCATCATAATTGACTGAATAGAAACTATTAAGCCTGCTGTAAGAGGGCTGTAACCTTTTAAATATTGTAAATAGAGGGTTAAAATAAACCCTACCGCTACAAATGCACCGTAATTTATAAATGCAGTGATATTTCCAAATGTGAAACTTTTACTTTTAAATAAATCTAAATTAATTAAAGGAAATGCAACTCTTTTTTCGACTAGATAAAATGCTGAAAGTCCGATTATTCCTGCAATTACAAGAAATAGGCTGTAACTGCTGGTAGGATCTGAAAATCCATAAATTATGAATATAATAGATATGCCTAGCAGAAATGATCCTAGAATATCTAATTTTTCTCCTTTTGCATCTATCCAATCATGTTTAAACCGTGTGATTGCAAAAGCGGCTATTATTCCTATTACAGTATCTAAATAGAATAAGGTTCTCCACCCTACAATTTCAGTGATAGCCCCTCCAAGTATTGGACCAAATATTAATCCTACGAAAACACCCATTGATGTTAATCCAAAGGCCCTACCTCTTTCATTAACGGGAAATGCTGATGATATCATGGCATTTAAATTGGCGAATACCATTGCATTTCCTACAGCTTGAAAAATCCGGGTAAAAAGGAACATTTCTCCAGAAGTGGAGAAAGCTGATACAAATGAGCTTATAGTGAAAATAATCAATCCATATTGAAAGATACGCTTTCGCCCGTATATATCCCCAACCCTACCAAATGGAATATACAGTATAGCATTAACAAGCAGATAAACTGTTGATATCAATGTTAAAGATACAGCAGATAAATCAAATTCATAAGCTAAAGCAGGTAATGCCAGATTAATGGATGATCTAACAAATGGTGTAAGAAATGATACTAAAATTCCCACTAATAACAGATCTTTTTTTAGTTCTTTATACTCCATATGTTAAAGCACCTGCATTTAAAAATTTTAACTGAAATTGATTTGTTATTTGTTTAATTACTCAATATAATGATAGTTTTTACTGATATATTAAATATATACTATTTATCCGGATAGTGGAAGGATTAATTAATGAAGTTCAGGAATAATAGCCTTATTTAGTATGCATAACTTTTGCAGGTAAAGTTATATCTAATATAACAAAAAAGGAGTAATATTAACAGCTGACATGTTCACATAAATTTTTTATATTTTTTTTATTTTCTCAAATATAACGGCATTGTGGCTAAATATAGTTGAGTTAAACGAAAAATAGAAAAAAATGCATTTTATTTCTCAAGCCTTTTAATATCCTCAAAAATATCAAAATGCTTGTCAAAAGAATATATCTCTCCAATATCTTCCCTTTTCATCACACTGTAAGCTACTGCATCGTTAAAGCTAATTTCATTGTCTTTATATCTAAAAACGAGACTATGTGCATGCATGAGGTCTTCCTCGTAAACAGGGAATTTTTTGATGGTTGGACTTTTTAAGAAGAATTTTTGAAGTCTAAACGCGATTTTATGCTCTTTAAGGTTTTCAAAGACACGTATAACTTCTGATAATTGAATTACACAAATTCCAACAGGTTCACCATTATTTATCCTTAAAACTAAATTATTTGCCCTTTTTTTCAGTTTTTTATTGCTTGGGGAGATGTTTTTGCGCGGTTTTAGTATTCCATGGATGAAAACATTGGAGTCTACCAGTTTCAAGTTTTCACATCCTTCTCTTCTTTTGACCTATGTCATACAGCTCTTTCCTGACCTCGTCCCAATCTCCTAAATCAGACTTTATATTCAGTTCAACTGAATCTATGAGATCGCTTATATCTTCAGGTTCATTGGCTTTTACAATTATTTCGCCATCTTTTACCAGCATTACCACGGAATGATCCTTCAAATGTTTATCTCTCCATTTTTTAGGGAGTACTATCCTCCCCTGTGCATCTACATGTTTCAACATTTCTATTTGCTCCATTATATTACCACCAGATCAACTTGTCAACCATAAATAAGGCTAATGGTTAGTATATTAATTAAGGAATATAACATTATTTAACCTAATACAAAATTTTTACCATTTTTTAAAAATTACCATAAATTAAAAAAAATAGTTCATACTCTAAATGAATAAAGATGCAAAAAATGAGAACCCTACTATCACTTAAATATGGCAATCGTAAGGTTAAAACAAGTCGAAATTAACTAAATATTTTTAAAATGTGTTTAAGGCATAACTTAATTCCCATTACAATTCAACTAATTCATTTATCATCTATTTTGTAATTTTTTTGCTTTATTTCTGCTTTTAATGTTTCTTCCACCTCATCCGCCATTAAAATTATTTCCAGATATTTATCGTTGTCCATGAGTTTATGTGCATCTTCTTTAATTCTATTTATATTTTCAAATGATCTCCTAAATTCATGGGCTTTTTCTGGTTTAAGCTTTGGATCCTTATTTGCAAGTAATCTTAATTTAAAAAGTACAAACCAGAATTCTTCATTTTCATAATATTCCATAGTATCAACATATTATTTAGTTTCAAACATTTCTCTGCTATTTAAGATATGGCGCTTATTTCATATAAATGTAATACTATTTTATATATTATTAATATTAAAGGGGGGAGGGGGGCGAAATCCGCTTTTAAATATCGAATAAAAATTTAATTGGACTTCTTTTACATATCTAACCTAATTAATTTTTATAAAAACCTCCAAATTTTTTTTAAAAATTTGGGGTTCGAAAAATCTTTTAGATTTTTCTCAACCTCCAAAAATCTGCGATTTTTGAGGATTTCGTGGCATGTAAAAATCAAAGGTTTTCACGGTTGCGAAGCTAGCTTCGCAAACATCGGAAATCAAGGATTTCCGAATGTTCAAAAAAACTTAGTTTTTCATTCAACCTCAAAAACGATAGTAAATTATGATTCTAAAGTTATATTTTACCTAAAAAACCAGTTAGACTACTGTAGCCGTTCGACTAAAACTATACCTACATATCCAAATGTTTCTTTATATTTAAGTTAAAATTAGATCTTAAAACCAACGCATTAAAAGTAAATAAAAAAGAGAAAATTATTTTTCCCTTGTTATCCTTTGAGCAGGCAGCTTTTCTTCAGAAGACATATATTCATAAATAAAAGCTGCTAAAACTGCCCCTACAATAGGGCCAATTACATATATTGGGAAATAATTCCAGAGGTTATGTCCTGCCAAAACATAATCGCCTAAATACGGCCCAAAAGTTCTTGCAGGGTTAAGTGAAGCTCCAGAGATATTGCCAACTGTGGTGATTACTGCTGCAACAGTAAAACCTATTGAAATCCCTGCAAACCCTGGAACAGCTCGCTTATCAACACCAGAACCCATTATTACAAACATCAATAGGAATGTACCTATTGTTTCAGCCAAAATTGCCTGATAATAGCTTATTCCTTCAAATGGGGCTGTTGCACCAAGACCACCCACTGTAACTGCATTCATTCCCACGCTTGCAGCAAAAAGGAAACTTGCAAGAGATGCCCCGATAAGCTGTGCAATGATATATGGAACAACTTCATTTCCTGGAAACTTTTTAGTGGCCCAAAGAGCAATGGTAACTGCAGGATTTATATGGCAGCCAGAAATATGGCCCATTGCATAGACTAAAACAACAATAGTCAGACCAAAAGCCATACCTATTGCTAACCAGTCGCCCAGGCCTCCCAAAGCGCCGATACCAATATTAAATGCATTTGGTAGTGCAGATCCCTTGCTTATCATTAAAGTTATTGCAGCAGCACCTGCCCCCATAAATACAAGGAAGAATGTTCCTATAAGCTCTGCTAAAAAACGTTTTTTGAGTGAAACCATGCTACCACTTCAATCACTTTTATAAGCTGCATAGCACCATTCACACAACATCCGTGGTAATGGTTTTTCATGTTTTTTACTGGGAAAAGGAAATCCGCCTTCCCATATTTCAACATCTTCACGTATCACATGATCCATACACAGCCCCATACCACAAACTATACAAATTGCCACAGCGTCGGAATCTTTACCTTCTAATGCACACATATAACATTTCATTTTCAGCACCCCTATAAAAAAAATAAGTGAGTTATACTGCTTCTTTCCACTGGCAGTATGAATGTCTGAAGTCAACAAGACATGCAGAGGCGCAGTTTTTACATGCTCTAACTGGGGATGCAGGAGTCTCTTTATGTAGCGCTATAATGTTGGTCATCATGGTTGCAGTTATTGGTTCACTGGTAATCAAACATGGATAATCCGCTAATCTCATTAAAGAGGAAAATCTAACTGTTATAGCACATGCAGGATAGGTGTATCTTTGAGGATTCATTATAACTTCATTTTTATCTACTGGATCTAAATCTACTTTAAATCCTGCTACTTTTGGTTCTAATGGTTCTTCACTTCCGTTTTTCATTCTTCTTGCTTCATCTAAGCTTTTCCATCCTCGGTAAATGGTGTCCATAAAGTCACAGTTGTGAAGCTCTGCTGCAGCACCTCTTGTAGGATTAAGCTGCACATAGTTGTGGAATCTTCTTGTTAGGAGTTCTACCACTGTTGGTGCGTTAAATCCATCTAATTCCAGTATATATTCTACTGCACATGCTGCAGCTCCGGTAGCTACAGATAATAATTGGTATTCACTTTTAAATTTATCTAATGCGTTTTTAAGTGTTGATTCCATTACATCAGTTGTAGCTTCAATGATTGCCATTGTTACATCATCTTTGCACATGTTATATGTTGATTGAGATATATGGTGAGATATATCACCCACACAGTATGCTGGAACGGTTACAATGTTTCCATAGTGTACATTATCCTCAACTGCAGCCATTACTGTTTCTTTCATGCTTTTCTTGTAATTTGACATGTATTTTCTCACATCAAAAGATTCATGACCTAATGAATCCATAAGTTTTGCCTGGGCTTCAACAGGAGTTTCATAAATTGATTTAACCATTTCAATTTCATTTTTAACGGCTTCAGTTATTGTAATTCCATCTTCTATTTCATTTGCAAAAACTTCACCAATACCATAGGAAGTGTTCATTCCCCATGATTTAGCAGCTAAGATAGCCTGTTTATGATCATCAGGTATTTCGGTTCTTTTTAGAATTTTATTTACTATGTTACTTGTACTCCCCGGGATTAACGCAAAATCAACAACACATGTTGGTCCGTAAAATCCAGCATACCTCCTTACAGAATCAAGCCCTATAATATCTTCGGACTTCCCAATGGTTTCTATAAATTTATCTACACTCTTTTTAAAGCTTTCATCTTCGTCGTACAAAATTTCTAATATTGCAGGTGTTTGATAGTGTTCTACAAATGGATCATCTTCAGGTCTTACTGTATCAGTTAAACTGGTTAATGTATTGTAGTGGGTGTTGATTGAATCAATATGAAGATTAATTACTGCTTCACTTTGTCCATCAATGGCCTCCATTTTGTTTGCTACATCAACATACGCCTTTGTATGTTCCATTTTAAATTCATGTCCTCTATATTTTTTCACAGTATTTACATCTGCTTTCTGAGCCGCAATGGCTTCATTTATCATTTTTTCATATAGTTCTGACATAATAACACCAGTTTATTTATTAACCTTAATAACTGATATATTTTTTTAAAATGCTACTAAATTTCAATCAAATATTAATAATATTTGTTATCTATTTTTTCAAAATTTAGTTGATTATTTTCAGACATCCTTTTTTTCAAATTACAACACCGTGTGGCTAAAACTAGTCGAATTTAACGCTACAAAAATATAACCTATGCCCTATAAAAATATAAATTTAAAAATAAAAAAATAAAATTTCACTCATTTCCTGGCCAGGGATGCAAAAACAGCTATTAAACTCAGCACCACAGAAATTGTGAAGGTTATTTTAATACTCATTAAGAGTTCATGATAATTCTGCAGGCTAAACTGGACTGCACCAATGTAGACTGCAAATATTACTAAAATCAAACCCATACCAAAGGTTTGGCCTAAAATTCTCATTGTACTTAATATTGCAGAAGATACGCCCATATATTTCTTTTCAACAGACCCCATGATGGAGTTTGCATTGGGGGCTGAAAATATTCCAATTCCATCCCCATAATCGCCAAAGCCAGTATTATAATATATAAACTGGTTTCAGCTGTTATCAGTGCAAGGATTAATAGCCCAATGGTTATTATTCCCATTCCCAGTGAAGCTAATTTTCCAGGGTCAAATTTATCAGAAAGCCTCCCTGCAGCTGGAGATAAAACTACCATAAAAATTGTTTGAACTACAAGAATCAGTCCAGCTGCTCTGGGATCAAACCCTTTTATGAACTGTAAGTACAAACTCAGCAGAAAACTCACTGCAAATGTACTTATATAACTTATAAAGGTTGCAAGGTTAGAGAATGCGAACTTCTTATTTTTAAAGAACAGTTCACCTAAAACAGGATTTTTAACCTTTAATTCCCACATGATGAAGATTATAAAGCTTATACTCCCTAAAATAACCATTATTATTCCGAGAGCACCCATAATAGTTGAAAATCCTATTAAAACCAGTGCCAGCATGATGATATAAATTAATGTTCCCCATCGGTCCAGCTTTTCACCTTTGCATTCCACCCATTCGTTCCCTTCATTTTCAAGAGCATAAGTACCATTACAAGCAAGCAGAGAGGTACTATTAAATAAAATATGCTTCTCCAGCCCAGATATTGTGTTAAAAAGCCCCCTAAGACAGGTCCCATGACCAATCCTTCATATCCTACAGTGAGGTTTATCCCTATGCTCTACCCCTCTCTTGTGGAGGAAATACTGATGTTATCATGGCAAGCCATGTTACCATTATCATTGCGCTGCTGATACCCTGGAAAGCTCAGGTTACAATTAAAAATTCAGCTGAGGGAGGTACTGCCGCCAGAAATGTGGAGACGGTTAAAATGGGGATACCATATGTAAAAATCTTTTTCATCCCATAAACATCGGCAATTTTACCAAAAGGGACTGCAAACATGGCACCTGTTAAAATATATGCTGTTGAAATCCAGCTTAAAAGAATATCATTGACTGCCAGTTCGTTTGCAATGGTAGGGAGTGCGATGATCAGGGAAGTGCCCATAAATGGGGTTAAAAATGAGGCTAAAGTAGCAATCAGCAAAACCATTGTTTTATTTACTTTTTTGCGTCAGATATTTGTGTTTCCATTTTTGCCAGCCCCATTATTATAATTTATATGTTTTTAAAATCTTCAGAGTCTAAAATAATTTAAAAAAAAAGTTAATGGTGTTGAATTAACGCTATTCGAACTCCATTTGGATCTTCCATGAATGCAAGGGTTCCAACTGTTATCGGCATGGGTTCCATTGTGATCCTGGCGCCTTTTGATTTGAGTTCTTTTACCGTGGCTTTTATGTCTTCAACATCCATACCCATTGAAAACAGTCCCGGTTCATCTGTGGGATTTTTAATGAGTTCTACCATGGTTTCCCCTTCACCTTTAAGCAGTGAAATTGTTCCTGCCGGTCCGAGATCGTACTGGCTGTCTATTTCAAATCCCATAACTTCTCTGTAGAATTTAATAGACTCATCCATATCCTTAACTATCAATGTAGTGTATTTGATTTTCATATTCTCTCACCATCCACTATTCCATTTCCAATCTTTTATAAAATGTAAGCGGCTTATAAATATAGTGTAACTTTAACAGGTGAAAAGGTGACAAAGTATGATGTTTGATGAGAAGATGTTGTCTTCACTGCAGAAACTGGGTTTAACAAATTACGGCGCAAAGACTTACATCGTTATAACCAATTTCGGGCCAATTGACGCTTCAAGTATTGCCAAAGAGACAAATATACCAAGGACAAAAATTTATGATGTTTTACATAAGTTAAAAGAGGAAAAATGGGTAAATGTAGATCATGGAAGACCCATGTTATTTACTGCCCGAGATCCGCGAAACATAATTGATGAACGCAGATCCACTCTTTTACAGAAATAGATACACTACTGGGCGAAATATCCCTAATGTATGACCAGCAGATTAAAAAGGAAATGCCTAAGGTATGGTTGATCCACGGCAAGGATAATATCACAGCCAAATCACTGGATATGGTATCAAAAGCCAAAAAAAGTGTTATGATAACTGGTGATTTATATTTTCCTGAAGAAGTTGAAGCTCTAAAATCCATCATTCCCAAAGCCAAAAGAAATAGTATCAGCTTTCGAATTATTGCTGGCGATGTTATAAAAACCAGTGAAGGCGAAATTGACCTTGTAAAAGCATTTGATGAAGTCCAGCCAGACATGATAATTTCAGGGAAGCCACCTATCAAGTACGTAGTGGTGGATGAAAAAGAACTGCTGATCATGTTTCCAAAAATTAATGAAGAAATTTTAGATCTTAACAAAGTAGTTGCTTTGTGGATCCTTAGCCCTGCAGTAGCGTCTTCTATGACAGATATGTTCAATATGAGGTGGAATACATACGTGAAAATGCAAACAAGTGGTAATTAATGAAATTAAAATTATAATACTGTATTTTATATTATATTAAAATTTTATACAACCATTTAACTGATTGAGTAACTTTTGTTATCCTATTTTAAAGTTAAGCAACGTTCAATGTCATAAACTAAAAGCTAAATAATAGAAGGCATTATATAAAAAAACTGGGGATTTAAATGGTAAATCTAATAATTAATATAATATATGTGCTGATAGGAGTAGCTGTAATAGTCTTTTTAGATTTTAAATATTTCAAGTATGACTTTTGGAAACGATTAACAGCAAATATAATAATTGTTTTAGTATTTGCTGCTTTCTACTATTTGTTTCTAGTTAATTTATAAAAAAATGGACACCTTTGAGAATAAATAATTAATTCCAGGAGTATTTACAATGATCAACTGGCTTTATACTAATTGGGCAAAATTAAGTCTTTTTCTTGCAGTTATAGCTGCTGTACCTATTTACATCTTTATAAAACCTGAAAATTTCCTCCTATTTCTAATCTGGCTGCAGCTCCCCATTTATTTACTGCACCAGTTTGAGGAACATAACTGGAACGGTTTTAAAAATTATGTTAACAGGAATGTGTTCAAGGTTAAAGAAGGTGATTTTCCTTTAAATGATAAAATTATATTCTGGGTCAATATCCCCATTATATGGATTCTAATACCTATTTCCTCAGGCTTATCATTTGCAAATATAATGTTCGGTTTATGGATCCCTTATTTTGCAGTATTTAACAGTTTAAGCCATGTGATTATTTCAGTAAGGAACAGGGAATATAATCCAGGGTTACTTATAAGTTTAATACTCGGAATTCCAGTAGGAATCTATGCATTAATCATATTCTATTCTTACATCCATGTTCCGGCGTTAATTTCAGCCATATCAATCTTTTTTGCAGTATTACTGCATATACTTGTATTTAGCATTATAAGAAGGAACTATAAAAAACAGGACAATAGATAGTAATTTACTTCTTAACTATAATTACGATAGATGGATTTTATTAAGATCTAAAAAGAAGCTTATTTGAGGTATTTTATCAAAATTAATATATTTTTTCCATCTTTATAAGTATAATCCATCCTATCCATGTATTTTTTAATGAAATAAATCCCCAAACCGCCAGGGTCCCGTTTTAAAGGTGAAACTTTTAAGTCAGGTTCGCAAACATCTTTTTGATTAAACGGCTTGCCCGGGTCCTCAATTATAATATGAATTTCATTATCCATTTTTTGACATTTAATACTGATTTTATCATTTACTTCAAGACTTCCATGTTTTATTATATTTGCCACAGCTTCTTCAACTGCCAGTTGAACCTGAAATTGCCCATAGTCCCCTAAACCAAATTTAATCATAGAATTAGCTATGAATTTTGATAAAATGGGAATTTTTTCCAGTTTAGCACTTATCTTCAGAGCAGTACATTGAATCACTTAATTCACCTTTATAACCATTAATGTGATGTCGTCGAATTGAGATTGATTCTGGCTGAAGGATATTACCTCTTCCTTTATTTTATTAACTATACCCTCTGCACTTAAGTTATAATACGATTTAATTAGCTTATAAAGCCTTTTTTGGCCAAAAAATTCTTCTTTATCGTTTATCGCCTCAGTAACTCCGTCAGTATAAAAGACAATGACGTCGCCACTTTCCAGATCTATTTGTTTTTCTTCCAGATCTATCGTGTCTATAGCACCTAAAGCTATCCCTTTAGCATTTAAACATTCCATTGTCCCTGTTTTTCTTATAAAAAGCACTGGATTATTGTGTCCCGCATTTACATATTCCATGGTTTTATTTTTAAGGTCAAGTATGGCATAAAAAAGGGTAACAAACATTCCAGTATCAGAATCTTCAGCTATAAGTTTATTAGCATCTTTAATGACTTCTGCAGCATTGCTGTTCCCCATTGCCTTTGCCCTTAAAATTGTTCTGGAAACCGCCATAAAAAGTGCTGCCGGAACGCTTTTACCAGAAACGTCAGCAATTGTAACTCCTATTTTATCCTTGGAAATTGGAATAAAATCATAGAAATCACCACCCACTTCCTTTGCAGGCAAATTTATGGCAAAAATATCATAACCGTCTAAATTTGGCATTTCCTGGGGCAAAAAGCTTTTCTGGATCTCATGAGCTATTTCAAGCTCATATTTCTTTCTTTGAAGTTCGTCAAAGTATTCATCCCTTTCTTTAGTTGTTTTTCTTTCTTTAGAGAGATTGGTAATGAAATAAGCAAATATAAGCATTCCCAGAGCATTAGAAACTATCATAGGCATACTTAATTCCTGCGCAATTACAAATGCTTCAGGATATGGTTTTGCAAGTAAAAGAACAAGAATCATGTGAAATGCTTCCATGGAAGCTGCAAACAATACGGCACCTATAATTCCAATGAATTTACGCTTGTTCAGAATGTATATAATGCCTGCAAAAAGCCCTGCAAGTACTGTAGATAAAGAACAGGGAAATGTAGTGATTCCTCCCAAGAAGAAATATCTGTAAAGACCCCCAATAAGTCCTGCACCGAGACCAGCCACAGGGCCTCCAACAAGCCCTGCTATCATGGGTCCTAAGTCCCTAACGTTCCCCATTGCCCCATTAATAGTTATTCCAGAATACGTTCCGAAAATAGACAGCGCACCAAAAACAAGAATGATAAATACCATGTTTTTAATGGTAAATTTCCTGTCCAGGACTTCATGAAACATTTTAGTTCTGGTTATCAGATATGCAATTACTAAAATTACACATATCTTTTCTGCTAAATCTAATAAGAGTTCTATTGTGATCATTTTCTTAATTTTTTAATTATGCATTTTTCATAATTTATAAGTCTAATCAAACTTTTTTTTCATCTCAAAGCTTAAATTATTAACTTAAACACGTATTTAAGCTATTTAATATCCATATATCACGGTTATAAATATAAATGTTTTGAATTAAAGCCCATATTATTATTTAAACTTCAAATGACTTTAAGGCTTCCTCTTCACTTTCATAGATTTCAAAAATCTGCTTAAATCCAGATATTTCAAAAATTTCCATTACATAGGGATGGATGTTGGAAAGTACCATTTTGCCACCTGATTTTTTAAGCTGTTTTAAAGAAGAAAGTACTACCCTCAGTCCGGAACTGCTGATGTAGTCCACACCTCCAAAATTTAACAGTAAACAGGTGCAGCCACTACGAATAACCCTATTTACGCATTTTTCAAGTTCAATAGAGTGATATGCATCTAATTTACCATCTAAAGATAATTTACATATGTTATCATCTATCTTTTCGGTTATTTTCATATTTACCCCCAAATCTCTTAGTCTCTTTTTATTAAAAAGTACGAAAATGGCGGAAGTTCATCATCTATTCCTGGAGTATAATCAAACATTTCTCTTAACTTACCGTTAATTTCATGACTTATTTTAGATAAAGGGATATCTGCAGGGCATACGTCTTCACACTGCCCACAGTTTATACATGAATCTGCCATGTGCATAAGTCTTTCCATGTGAAATAAAGGTTTAGGAGGGACTTCTGTATTATTCACCCATTCTGGAATTTCAGATTTTAAGCTGCAGTCGCTGCAGTAACATATAGGACATGAGTCTTTACATGCAAAACATTTAATGCACCTAGAAAGATCATCTTCATATTTAAAGAGAACAGCTAAAAATTCACCCTCCGAGTGGCTGAACATTTTCTCCTGCCACTTTTTAGCTTGATTTACCATTATCCTATCAATTTTTTCCCTTACTTCAATACCATCTGCTGGCGCCTTCTCCAGGTTTAATATGCCTTTATTTAAAGCTTCATCCAATATTCTGGCACCTGTATCAGTTAGCACTTCAATAAAACTATTTTTTTTGCTGCTGTCAATTACTCCCCAATTTCCAAATGCCATATCTGCAGTTCTAGGTATGTTGAATTCACACCTCCTGCAGTTTTCTCTCCTACCATTATCTTCTTCTTCCAGCTCATCTATACTGATTTCTTCCCTTAGGCCCCCCTCAATTTCGACTATAAATTTACCTTTACTTATTTCTTCATTAAGAACCGCGGCAGGGTCAATTTCATGGTTTTTTAACATTTTTATAGTGGGAACCGGGGGCAAAGTCCCCCCACAGTTAATTCCCAGCATGATAATATTTTTCCTGGCTATTCTACCTCTCTTTATTAATTCGGTGATGGCCATTGCATCGCAGGGTTTAGTTGTAACTGCAATTTTAATATCAAAAGCTCCTCCCAAATATTTTTCAAGTATGACCGCCAGGTTAAGGGTTCCACAGTGAAGAGCACCTGCAGATTCCATTACATCTTCAGGGTTATCTATTAAAACAGGGACAGCATCATAAATATCGGCACCGCTTTTAACTGCAAGAACAGCGTCAACAATGCATTCTTCAAGTAAAAATTTGTATAATGCAGTTAAAGACCCTCCAGATTCCCCTTTCTCCGCTATCATGTGGTTTACAGCATTTGAATAAAATTTATCTCCTATTTGAACCATAAAATTCACCTTATTAAGTGTTCACGACTTTTTAATTTTTACAGGGCATAACTTAAGGGACGGCATCTTTGAAACAGGATCAAGGGATTCACCACATGTCAAAATGTTTATCACTTCTTCTCCTTCAGCAAAATGGAAAGGAACGAATATAACTCCAGGAGTTATATCTGGAGTTATCCTGGCTTTGATATCAATGTCACCTATCTTTGAAGAAATATTAAGTTTTTCACCATTCATAATTCCTAAAACATTGGCATCTTCGTCATTTATCTCCACATAGCTCTCTGGATATTGTTTTGTTAAAGTTTCTGATCTCATGGTCATGGTGCCTGTTTGAAATTGGAAAACAACTCTTCCAGTGGTTAAAATAAAAGGATATTCCGGATTTTGTATTTCAGTTGAATTATTAGGTTTTATTTTATAAAATACACCTTTTCCATCAGGAGTAGCAAAACTGTCCTGGTGTAAAATTGCTGTGCCGGGATGATCTTCTGTTGGGCATGGCCACTGTAAACCTTCAGGCTTATTAATTCGTGATAAGTCCATACCTTCATATTGCGGTGTTACTTTTCTTATTTCACTAAAAATTTCCCATGAATCTTTAAAGTTAAATAAATCTGAACCCATTTCACGTGCCAGTCTGCTGATTATCATCCAGTCTTCCATGGCTTCACCTGGAGAATTAGCTGCTTTTCTTACGCGCCTTACCCTTCTTTCAGTGTTGGTAAATGTACCATTTTTTTCTGCAAAGCAGGCTGCAGGTAAAACAAAATCTGCAAGTTCAGCAGTTTCAGTTAAAAAAATATCCTGAACCACAAGGAGTTCTAATCTTTCCAGTGATTCTTTTACATGTCTTAAATCAGGATCAGCTACCATGGGATTTTCACCCATTAAATACAATCCTTTAATGGTCCCTTCATGGGCAGCTTCCATCATTTCTGAAAGTTGAATACCCGGCAGATAATTTAATTCACCGCACTGCCATGTGTCTTCCATTTTCTCTCTGTTTTCATCAATGATTACTTTTTGATATCCGGGATAAAAATAGGGGAGAACACCCATGTCACAGGAGCCCTGGACATTATTTTGACCCCTTAACGGGTTTAATCCCGATCCCCGTTTTCCAATATTTCCAGTAAGCATGGCAAGGTTTGAAAGTGAAATGACATTATCCGTGCCGTTTACATGTTCAGTTATCCCCAGACAGTAAAGAATTACAGCATTATCCGCCTGCCCGTACATTAGTGCCGCTTCTTTTATGAGGTTTTCTGGTGTACCTGTGATCTTTTCCACTTTATAAGGATCGAATTCTTTTATATGCTCCTCAAGCTCTTCAAAATTCTTTGTTCTTTTAGTAATGAATTCATTATCTTCAAGGCCTTCTTCCAGTATGACATTTATCAAAGAATTTATCAGCACCACATCTGTTCCTGGTTTAAGAGGTAAAAATAGGTCTGCAAACCTGGCGATGCTGGTGTACCTTGGGTCCACCACAATAATCTTTGCCCCTTTCCTTTTTGCCCTTAACACTCTCCTTCCAATTAAGGGATGCTGTTCAAGGGGGTTTGATCCAATAATAAAAATACAGTCTGATTCTTCCAGATCATCAATAGAATTGGTCATGGCTCCTGAACCAAAAGTAAGGTTTAACCCCATAATTGAAGGGCCGTGACATAGATTTGCACAGTTATCAACGTTATTAGTGCCTATTACCGTCCGGGCAAACTTTTGAAAAACATAATTATCTTCGTTGGTGCATCTGGCAGATCCTAAAAATCCAAGAGCATCCGGATCTTCCTCTCTAATCTTTTTAAGTTTAGAAGCAATTAAACTGAGAACTTCACCCCATTTTGCCTTTCTAAAGCCATTATTTTCTTTAATTAATGGATATTTAAGCCTATCATCGTGGTTGATGAATTCATAGGAATAATTCCCCTTAGGACAGAGTTTTCCCTCGTTTACAGGGCTTCTTTTCCAGGGCTCAACGCCTTTTATTTTACCATCTACAGTAACAAGGTTTAAACCACACCCACACCCGCAATAAGGACATATTGTAGACGTGAAATTCATTTCCAAGCCATTACCCCCATAATTAACTTTAATAATTATTTTAATAATTATTTAAAATTACTGCCCTTGAATTTAAATTATATGACCCAAATAGATATCCAAATGCACTTTTTCATGTAATATAACACATATAATCCTAAACTTGATTATAAACCTTGAAATTTAATTAATTTAATAATAACAACCCAATTAATTATTTATTGGGAAGTTTATGTATTACTAACACTATCAAGAATATAAATGTTTATGTAGAACTGCTGATATTAATAATGAACAAAAGAACTGTTAAAAGAGGATAAAATTTTGCCTATTTTGCGTTCGAGCACTGCAAGTGGGGATCTTTAATTTAATATTAATATAATGACATTTTGGCTAAGACTAGTTAAATTTAATTGAATTTAAAACTTTAAAATCTAAAAATAAATGAGGTATAGAAGATTTACATCTCTCTAAACCAGATAATTAAAAAAAAAAGGATATTAAAATATAATTTTATTTTATATGATTATTCGCTCTAATTATTCTATAGCGATACATTCCCAAGGTTGAACGTCTGTATCAATAGTGGCGTATAACTCTTTTTCTACATCCTGGAATAAATCTTCACAAGTGAATTTTAAACCTGGAATTTTTTTAACAGAATACATTTTGCCTCTTCCACTTTTAACGATTATATCGCCCTCTCGGGTTATACCAACTATTAATTGTTTTATTTCTGCCATATTATCACCGATCAAAATTAATTTAATTTTTACTCATTTATAATTGCTTAAGAAAATCTCTATAAATATTTTCTATCTACATATTATTATATCTCACAATATAAGTACTGTTATTTTAAATTTTAACCATATTAAAAATATCGAGCCATTACTCAAAATAGGAAACTAATCATTTTTTTTCATAAAGATATATGTTATACTATCTTTTTCATAGGGCATTATATAAAATACACAATAACTATCCTAATCTTTCTTCATAAAGTTATGTGTTACCAAATACTCAAATTAATCTTTCTCAATCCAGTAATATCCAAAAAAATAATTCAACAAAACCTAACCTTTCTTCATAAAGTTATATGTTACCCAATACTCAAATTAATCTTTCTCAATCCAGTAATATCCAAAAAAATAATTCAACAAAACCTAATCTTTCTTCATAAAGTTATATGTTACCCAATACTCAAATTAATCTTTCTCAATCCAGTAATATCCAAAAAAAATAATTCAACAAAACCTAACCTTTCTTCATAAAGTTATATGTTACCAAATACTCAAATTAACCTTTCTCAATCCAGTAATATCCAAAAAAAAATAATTCAACAAAACCTAACCTTTCTTCATAAAGTTATATGTTACCCAATACTCAAATTAATCTTTCTCAATCCAGTAATATCCAAAAAAAATAATTCAACAAAACCTAACCTTTCTTCATAAAGTTATGTGTTATCTCAAAATACTTCTGTAATCTTACCCCATCTTTTGAAATGCTGAAGTTTACCTGCCATATTTCAATTCCCTTTGAAATACATTTCTGCACTTCACTTTCCACAAAATCACTGCCTGTACTCCTGACTTCAACCTTAAATCCAGGATTATCATAAATAAAACAGACTAAGAGAATTGCCCTATGATTACTTAAAAGACTACCTGCCAGCTCGTTGATATGCTTAATAAAACGTTCTGTAGAGCTAAACTTTCCAACCTTTTTCGTCTTAATGTGTTTCGGATAAGGTAGCTGTATACTTAATAATGGCATTTTTACTTCAATATAAATATTTTCAACAAGAAAGTCCAGCTTAGAAATTCCCAGTACCTGTTCACGAAGAACTGTATCATATCCACTAACCATATCCACAAATAAACCTTTCACCAGAGCATTTTCTACATATCGATTGGCAGCATTCTGGTTAATCCCAATCCAAGATTTTTCTTTCGATTCAGGCAGATCTAATGAAACTGCTTCAACAGTATAGGGCGTTTTACGCTTTGGATTATCACTTTTAGACAATAAACAGGGGATGCCAGATAGATCAATATTCCCAATCCTTCCAGTTGTTGGACAATGACACCTGATCACTTCATTATCAATGATAACATCAATTGTGAACTGACTTTTTCTTTGCTTTATTATTCCTTCTATTAAAGGCGTTTCATACTTAAAAACCATGTTATTTTCCATATTTTACCTCTTTAAATGTTATATTTTTACTTTATTAAATCATTTGATATTAACGAGATCAATAAAAAGAGTATCACCATAAAAACCGTGTTCTAACGCTTAAATAACTCTTAAAATGAGACATAGTTGAAAAAATGTTTTATCCACTTCACCTGAAGCGTGAATACATTTTAAGTGAAAATTGGAAAATAAGCTATTGAGATTTTTTATTATTTAGCAAAATAGAGCTTTAAATAAAATCTTTATTTAAAATAGAGTGAACCCTATCTAAAATATTCAAATTTATCATCAAAAGCATATCTGACATCAAGAAAATTATTTTAATTAATAGCCAATAGTAATATTGATTAGTTTGAGGAGAAGTTAATATGGAATCATTTCAGGAATGTATGCAAGAATATAAAAAACAGTTAGAGAAGGGTTACATAAATGGTGCATATAAGGGATTGATGAAATATATAATGGGATTAAGAGCACACTTTAAAAATAAATATCCCCAGTACGTATCTAGCAGTATTTACTATGGATATATGGATATGACCTATTTTTCCCTCTTCCCCGAATCTTTAAAACGTCAGAAATTAAAGATAGCAGTAGTTTTTATCCATGATACATTTAAATTTGAAGTATGGTTAGCAGGAACCAATAAAAACATTCAAAATAAATATTGGAAATTATTTAAAGAACGTGAATTTGATAAGTATCACATCCCATCTACCATAAAAGGGATTGATTCTATTATAGAGCACAATATAGTTGATAATCCTAATTTTAGTGATTTAAATGCCTTAACAAGACAAATAGAAATAGGCACGATTGAATTTATCAATAACGTTGAGACATTCTTATCTACATCGAATCCATCATAAGACACACATTATTATATCTTTTGAAATCTCTTTGCTTTCCTTGCAGTTAAGACCAGTTCCTTAATTTCAGGTGGCAACTGTTCATTCTGCCATTTTCTTTCTGCATCTACGGATTTACCTGAATTTTTCACTGCTTTTAAAGCATACCAAGCTGCTCCTAATGAATGATCAGCCATGTGGGCAGTTGCAACAGCATGCCCAACAGAACAGGCCACTGCAATTGCAGTCGGGTTTGAATATTCCCTTGCTACAGCAATTGCACCTAATGAAGCGTTCCTTGCGTCCCCTACTGAAGCATTTCCATCTTCCCACGCGTGAGCCACATCCAGTGCATTTTTCAGTCGCCCATCTATTCTTTCGCCAAAAAAATATAATACATTCTCACTACAGTCACAGGCCCATCTAATTAATTGATAGTGCTGTTCCTTTTTAAGAGGTCCGCCCCGATGATCACGAATAAATCTTTTATCGCGCATTTTGCATTTCTCCATATTTCAATTCATCTCAGCTTTCAACTTTTATAAGCTGCCTTTATTTTATTTTTTAATTAAATTAAACTATATCTTACATTGTTTACCGCCCATGAAATTTTTCAAAACACATAAAATTATAAAATTTGACGGATCCAGATGACTTTAATGGATTTAAAAGTAAAATATCAGAAAATAGAAAAAAATAGAAATTAATTAATATAAACCAAAACCCTGTGTAAAAAGCATGTAAAGACCCCAAATGAATATTACTGTCATGATTATTAGTTCTTTCCATGCTAATCCGGGATTAGCTTCTATTGCATAGGACATCATTTTTATTGCAGATATTGGTGGCTCTGGTGACTTTTATGGGAGTAATGATTTAGAGAAGCTGTGGAAATACAATTGAATCAATATTCCAGCTAATAGACATGTAATAAAGCTGATATATTCCATTCCACCAGATATAATCATTTGGGAATAAGGATAGGCTGTAATTACTTTTGCAGATCAAAACGCTACTTTATCCATTTTAGTCAATAAAACTGTAGGTACAAAAGTGAATACTACATTTCAATTTGTGAGCCTGATCTTTTTCATCGGATTTATAATCTCATTGTTTATAAGGCCGTTGAGGCCCAAACAAAATGAATGATCATTTATTGGAAAATTTCCAATTAAATGCATCCAAATGCATACAATTTACAATTGTAGTATCGGTGACTATTGAACTGCAGGAACTTTTTCAACTCTTTTCCAGACTTTAGATCTTAAAAGGACCAGTGCAAATATTCCTAGGAGTACACTGCTCAAGATATTGCCCATTAAACCGTTACTGGAATAAGCAATGTACGCCGCCACAATATTACCTGCTTTGTTATTAAACAGGTGTATTATTACTGCTGCCCAAACGCTTCCAGTTTTTAAAACTGCATAACTTAAAATAATACCCATTACGATAGTGAAAAGGGTCATTAAAGCATTACCTAGAATAGGCTGTCCTGGAAAATTGTAGCCCATTGCATTCATGGGATAGTGCCATGCGCCCCATATAATGCCAAGTACCAGAACACCTTTATAACTGCCTAAAAGTGGGAACAGCCTGTCCTGGAGGTACACCCTCCATCCAAATTCTTCTCCAAAATACCATGCCCATATTGTAAAGAAAGAAAAGATCAAATATGGTATCAATGTTACCAAGAATGTGTAAATATTAAATTCCACAGCAGGAGCACCTAACCCGCTGAAATAGACTATAATACCTTGAAAAATAAGTATTAAAAGAACAGCCAATGGTAAAATAATATAATATTTATGGTTCCTGCCAAAGGATAATTTCGAGGCTTTCAGGCCATTTCTCCAATTCTTTTTCAGGTTCAGTAATATCACAGCCAGCATTCCCAAAACCGCGATGATGGTTGAAAGAACAGGCTGATCCATTACAGTCCCCATTATCGGCTGATAATAGTTTTCAAAGGAAAATAAAACAGCATAAAGTAAGAAAAATGTAAATACAATTTTTGATTCTCTAGTAAGGGCGCTAGATTTGAAGTAAATCATGCAGATTATAGCGGCAGTGGCAGGTATGAACATGCTCAATACCAGCGTGGCAGTCCATATTTGAGAAGGCGGAGATGATATGTAACCAGCAACACCATAAATAAAAAATTGAAGTATATACGTCGCTGCAAAGGTAAAGATTAAAAATACAAATAATTCTTTTTTCAGTTGTCCTCTTTTTAATGTTTTATTCAATATAAACCCTCTTTATGAAATTAATTACAGTATACATAAATTATTCCACCACTTTATATTTAAATACAGGCAAAAACGTCGGAAATAGTTGTAATCTACCACTTTGATTATTTAATATACTTTAAAGCCCATTTATTTATAAAATAAGTCAGAACAGACATACTTTGATAATTATACAGAGCTTAATTAAAAAGGATTTTTATAAAATAATCAGCATATTGGCATAACTAAAAAAATCATATCAAAATCAAGACTCAATTTTTTAAATTATCTTAAAAATGTATCTCAAGCTTAACAGGATAAATTAAGAACTCTTTAAATAAAAAAAGAATTTAAGTTTTAAATGAATATATATTTTATTTAGCCGCTGAATGTTGAATTCTCTCACTCATCTGTCTTCTAAAATTTTGATATATTTCTGCATTCTCTTTTTCTGCTAATCCTCCATCAAGACCTTTTACAACTTCTTCTGAAGGGATGCGGTCTGAGTTGACCTTTCTTTCATACCTGAATGACGGCCAGTTATCAGGTAAATCTGCAAGATGCACAAATTCCATATTATAAGGCATGATATCAATCTGTTCTTCTAAAACTTTATCTAAGTACTTTTTATTGGGTTCAAACGTTATCATAGGCCTAATCGAATCAGCCTGCATGATATCTTCAATGTTTCTGCCTTCATGTTTTTTAATTAAATCTGCACACATGTTGAAGTGGGTGATTTCCATCTGTGCAAAGTGTTCCCATATCTCCTTATTCTGCGGTTTGGCTCGGTTAGAGCGGCGGAACAATAATTATACGCTTCATTAAGTTGTATCATTGCTACTTTTTCGAGCATAGTCTCATTTGGATCACCCAATAGCCCATATTGAGTTACATGCTGTTCTTCAATTTCTGCAATTTCAGAATACAGTCTACGTGCCAGATCATCACTACACATGTTTCCATGGGATTTGTAAAATAGTTCAGTTTGCTGTTCACCAGAAGTAATAGTAATATAATTCATTTTTGTCTTGAGTTCAGCCTTGTCTTTGTCATAATGATTTCTCATGGAATCATCAGGATGTCTGTGCTCCATACTGGTAGGTCTCCCAGGTTTAATGTCTGTTTTTCCCTTAGTTATCTGTTCAGGGTCTTCACCATTCAGTATCTGCATTAAGCATCCATATCTATAAAGATGGTCAAAATCTTCAAGCAGTGCAAAATCCAGTGTACTTTTCACATAGGAATCTGGTTCGTGTTGAGCCAGGTTTGCTGTAAGATCTACAGCAACTTGTTCATAACCGAGGGTAGTTTCCAATATGGTTTGATCAGGAGGATTAAGCCAGTCTACAGTCTGCTGCTGTTGAGAGTCTGCACGACGTATTTCAGCCATTTGCTTCTTAATTTCAGGATTATCGACCATTCTTTCCACGGCATGAGATGTTAATACAGAATTAGTCTCAATTCCATTCATTAAAATAACTCTAGTACGGGTATAAGGATCTACGTCCATTTTGTCATACGGTTCCTGAATTATTTCTTCCCAGTTCATATATTCTGATTCCATAGGAATTCCGTCCATTTCAAATGGTTTAAATTGAGCCATACTATCAACCTCCACTTTAGAATTTCCTATGTAATACTTTATTTATAAAATTTAATATTATTGGAATAAAATACTTAGCTTATTAAAGACGATACTGGCAAAATAGGAGTTATAACTAGATATGAATTTTTATATAATCATAACCACCCCCATAACTAAAAAAAATGTATTTAACTGATTTTTAACCTTTTAATGTTTAATGAACTAAGTCCCAACATATCAAAAATAATCCAGTACCCATTTAGTAACTTAACTCACAATAACAGAAATAAATTATTACTAATATAAGTTTAATTCTCTTAATCCAATAAAAAGAAAAATAATTCTCATATAAATGAATATGATCATTGTGATCCTAAAAATATAATATTTATCCCTTTATAACTCTTTAATAAATAATTTAAGTTTTAATTGTATGGATAATAGTGAAATATAATGTGATTAAATCTATTTTACATAGGTATCCATTTAAACTAAAGATAAAAGTTTTATGTTGATTATAGAAGTATAAAAATAGGAAATATTATATTGTATAGCGTTAATAAACTACTGTTAAAGATATGATAAGGCATTTCAAATTAATACTTTTATACCGCTTCTTATATCAAAATGAAAGTATACATGTAACACTTTGAACCAGCCTATTATTTATATAGGAAATAGAATATTAAATAAGGTGGAAAAATGGCAATTATACCCAGTGCATTATCTCCAGTATCTAACATTATTGACAACGTTGTACCCGAAAAATATGCTGTTATGATGCAGGAAATGCTTATAAGAAGTGGAATGTATGTTAAAGCTTCAGATATTATAACTCTAGATCTCATAATTGCAATTGGGTTAGCCGTACTCGCAGCTGTTTTATCATTAGTATTTGGCATAAACCCCATTTTAGGTGCATTAGTTGGTTTCGTAATACCCACCATACTTATAGGTGTTTGGATATTTTTCATGATGGAACGCAGAGTCGATGCTATTGAAAATGGAACTCCTGACTTTTTAAGACAGATCGCATCTTTACTTCGTGCAGGTGTTGGTCTTGAAACTGCTCTAGAAGACGTCTCAAGACATGGAGAAGGCCCATTAACTGATGAATTAAAAAGGGCCGTAATTGAAATTAAAATTGGAAGTACATTTGATGATGCAATACTCGCAATGGGCGAACGTCTTAAGTCCAAAAACTTAGATAGAACATTCAGGATGATACTAGAAGGAAGAAAAACTGGTGGAAGTCTATCTGACGTTGTTGAAACAGTTGCAGAAGATTTAAGGGCTGTTTTAGCACTTCAAAGGGAAAGGAAAGCAAATGTAATGATGTCCGTAATGTTCCTTATTATCGCGGCCATAATAGCTGCCCCCTTTGCACTCGGAATGATAATGACATACAATTCATTTATTGCGTCTGTAGGTAAACCAAATCCACTTGCAGAAACTGCAACACTTGCTGCAGGCGGTTATATAATCATCCATTCCATCATAGCATCACTGTTAATTGGTATTGTTATGTATGGTAGTGCAAAAAAAGGCGTTAAATTTGCATTATTACTGGCCCCAGCAGCCTATGGGATATTTGTTGTAATACAAATGTTGGGTCCAAAGATTTTAGGAACAGGTTAGTTGGTGTTAAATATGGGGATTCTAAAAGAAGAAAGTGGACAAGGTGCAGCTGAATATCTGCTAATTTTTGGCGGTGTAATTGTAATTGTAATTGCAGCAGCACTTTATTACAAGAATTATTTAAGTGGAATGGGCAGCGAAATTAACAAGACTGACTTGCAAAATATCAATAATTCATTAAATGATTTAATGAATAACCATATCCTAAATCATTAATGTACAATCTCAAATAGACTTTACAAGCTACAAAATTCAATATAAACTTTTTTCCCAATAAGTTATTTTTATTTTATAATTTAATAGAAATCTGTATGTATGTTACGTAAAATATTATAACCATCTATTTACGGGAGTGGTAGTATGGATATGCTAATAAACGGGAAATTAATAGAGAAACCTGAAAAAATAGAGATTAGAAATCCATTCAATAACGAAGTAATAGATACAGTACCACAAGGAAATCATGAAGATGTGCAGAATGCTCTGATTGCCGCAAACAGGGCAAAGAAAAGCTTAAATGATCTTTCATCCCTCGAAATATCAGAAAGTTTATATGGAATTCATGAAGAATTATCAAAAAATTCAAAATCCCTTGCAAAATTAATAACACTTGATTGCGGTAAACCAATTAAAGATTCAATAGAAGAAGTGAATCGTTCTATACAAACTATTCTACTTTCAGCAGAAGAATCAAAACGCATATACGGCGAAACAATACCTATGGATGCCTGTGCCGGCGGGGAAAATGTGATTGGTTTTACAATGAGGCTCCCCCTAGGTGTGGTTGCTGCTATAACCCCTTTTAATTATCCTTTAAACCTGGCAATTCATAAAGTGGCGCCAGCAATTGCAGCTAAAAACAGCGTGATTCTAAAACCATCCATGAAAGCGCCGCTTACCGCATTGAAAATGGCCGAAATTATGGATTTTTACCTTCCAGATGGGGCTTTAAATGCTGTAACCGGGCATGGGAGAACTATTGGTGATGAGATTGTAACAAGCCCTGTTGTAAATAAGATTTCATTTACTGGAAGTGTGGAAATCGGCAAACATATATCTAAACAGGCAGGGATGAAAAAATTAACACTTGAACTCGGGGGAAATGATCCACTCATTGTACTTGAAGATGCAGATATAAACAAAGCAGTTGAAGCAGCTGTAAGAGGTTCTTATCTTAATGCAGGCCAGGTTTGCATTGGAGTAAAGCGTGTGATTCTTGACAATAAAATAGCTGATGAATTTATCCAGAAATTTTTAAATAACACTAAAAAACTTGTTACTGGAGACCCTATGGATCCTGAAACAGATGTAGGCCCTTTAATAAATAAAGGAGCAGCAATTGAAGTTGAAAACAGGGTAAATGAATCCGTAAACGATGGAGCAGAGCTTTTATGTGGCGGAAAACGTGAAGGGACATTATACATGCCAACAATCCTGGACAATGTTGATTCTAAAATGAAAATAGTGAAATATGAAACATTCGGTCCTGTCTCTCCAATAATCCGTATAAATGGAATTGATGAAGCAATAAAAGTTGCAAATAACACCAAATATGGATTACAGGCAGGAATATTTACAAATAACATTAATAATGCCATGAAAGCTGTAAAAGAGATAGAAGCCGGAGGAGTTATAGTAAACAAAGCCTCCACATACCGTATGGACAACATGCCTTTTGGAGGCTGTAAAATGAGCGGTTTAGGTAAAGAAGGCATAAAATATGCCATTGAAGATATGACTAAAACTAAAATTGCAGTTATTAACCCTCTTTAAAAAATGGAAATAAGCGGTTGGAACGGTATGACTAAAACTAAAATTGCAGTTATTAATCAAATATAATCCCATTAAAATTTGAACGGAATCGTAAAATAAAAAGTTGAACCTCTTTCAAGTTTAGATTCAACCCATATTCGCCCGCCATGAAGTTCCACCACTTTTTTACTAATAGCCAGACCTATCCCTGTACCTTCATATTCTTCTTTGGTATGTAATCTCTGGAATATGGTAAAAATACGCTCTGCGTACTGTTTTTCCATCCCTATTCCATTATCCTGAATACTGAAAATGTATTCCTCCTTATTTCTATCTTTACAGACTTTTATATTGATTTTAGGTGGGACTTCGGGTTTCCTGAATTTAATGGCATTTCCAATTAAATTCTGGAATAATTGAATCATCTGCCCTGGTTCAGCCATTATTTTTGGAAGGTTTTCATAGGTAATTTCAGCATTATTTTCATAAATGGAAGTATTAAGGTTATTTAAAGCAGATTTAAGAACATATCCCATATCTGTCAGTTCAAACCCTTTTTTTGTTGCTACACGCGAGTAGTTCAGGAGATCGTTAATTAAAGTTTGCATCCTTTTTGCAGCATCTACAATATACTCAATAAACTCATCAGCGTCCAAATCTAACTTATCCTTATAACGCCTTTCAATTAACTGGGTAAAACTGGTAATAGTCCTGAGAGGTTCTTGAAGATCATGGGACGCGACATAAGCAAATTGCCGTAGTTCTTCATTAGAATGTCTTAATTCTTTTACAGTTTCTTTTAATTCTTCTTCCAATTGTCTTCGTTGTGTAACATCATGACTTATTACAAGTAATGAATCTATTTCACCACCATCATATTCTGGAACCATATATGAATGAAAGAATTTTAATCCATGGATTGAATGAAATTCATATTCCATTTCCTGTATTTCTCCAGTTTTTAAAACCTTTCTGGCATTTTCCATCCATATTTTAGCAATTCCATTTAATGGAGTTATATCCTCAATTTTCTTACCAATTAAATTCTCAGAGGATAATCCCAAAGTTTTGGAACCATGATTGACATATTTATACCTTAATTCTTTGTCTAATCTTGAAATAACATCGGGAGAATTCTCTGCAAGAGCCCTGAATTTTTCTTCACTTTCCCTTAAAGCTCTTTCTATTCTTTTAATCTCATTAATATCGCTTTCCAGTCTTATGTTACATCTTGAAAGTTCTTTAGTACGTTCGTGGACTTTTAACTCCAAAGTGTCCTGTGTTTCCCTTAAAATACTTTCTAACTCTTTAAGTTCAGTGATATCCTCACATACAATTAATATTGTAATCTTACCATCAGTTTCTTTTACTGCACGTGCTGTTTCCTTAACCCAGATCATACTGCCATCCCTACGAACCTTTCGCAGTTCCCAGTGGAATAATTGTCCAATATTCTTAACACAGCGTTTTATATTTAAGATAGCAGCTTTTTTATCTTCTTCATGGAACACCTTTAATACAGATTGTCCAACTAACTCATGAACTGTAAATCCTAATTGTTCAGCTCCAAACTTGTTTACAGACAGTATTACAGCTTCGCAGTCCACAGTGAAGTACATTGAAGGATTATGATCATATAAAAATCGGTACCGATCTTCGCTTTCTATTAAAGCCTCTTCCCATTGCTTCCGATCCGTGATATCAATCCATACACAGTGAGTTTGCTTAAAAGTACCATCTGCTGCATATTCAATATTACCATCAATCAGTATAGTTATTTGAGCATTATCTTTACATAAAAGCTTGAATTCTGATTTCCGCATATATCCTAGTTCATTAAATCTTTTAAAACGTTTTTTAAATGTATATGTGCATTCCGGAGTCATTATATCTGTAAATGGATGTCCAATGATTTCTTCCTTGGCATAACCCATAGCATCAAGAAATGCCTGATTTACCTCGATAAAATTACCATTACAATCCAATGATTGGTATGGGAGAGGAGAATTTTCATATAATAACCGGAACCTTTCTTCACTTTCTCGAAGTGCATTTTCAGTGCGTTTATATTCCTTTATTTCATTCCTCAATTTTTCATTGTTTTTACTAAGCCTAACCACATATTCTGCAATTTGTTCCAGTTCAACATTTCCATCTTGTAATGCCCTTTCCAGGTCGCAGATAAGTTGTTCTTTAGTTTTAATCCCAGTTTTCATTTTGAACAACTCACAATATTTTTTTATTTATTAACGACTAATCTGAATTTATTTAATTCAATATATTGTATAAACACGTTTTTATTGTTAACAAAGCATTTAAATTCAACTTTTCAAAAATAGTTCCTCAGGTTAATTTTATTTGAATATGTTGAACTCCTGTTTTCCAGCATAACATACACTGGATGTATGCTTTCAAATTCAATTATACTTTAATCAAATAAAGTATTATTTAAGTAGGATTTCTTAAATTTTTTATTCAATTCGTATCCGTTTTTATTATTTGATCATTAATACATTTTTCGATTCTTTTAACAGGGCGAAAATACGGTAAATTCAAAATCAAATGAATTTTAAAAACGGAATTTGTCAAATATTATAGATAACATCATTTTAATAGACTACCAAAATTCAAGTTAGCTAAAAATAAAATTCAATTTAAAATTTAAAAATAGAAATTAATGCTTATTTTTTATTTCAAAAGCCTACGAAAGCATAACATACAAACACTGTCAAAAATTTTCAATTTTCGAATGCCGTAGGAAGCTATCAAAATCGTAGATTTTGATGCTGTAAAATTAAAAATTTTACAAGCTTCGCTTCCTGGCAACGAATCGAAGATTCGTATGCTTCGTATTTTCTAACCTTTGGAAATCAAAGATTTCCAATGTTTGCAAATTGAAAATTTGCAACCGTAAAAAATCGTAGATTTTTTACATGCCCAAACGCTTCGCGTTTGGTGGTCCCAAAAATCTCTGATTTTTGAGGATTTTTGCTGTTTGTAAAGTCATAACAACAGGTTAGTGTTTAAGAAGCATTCGAAAATTATGTTTTCGATGCTCTTAAAACCATAACTTTCAGTCATGGTTTTAAGAAGCTTGCAAAAACTATTTTTTGCTGTTTGTAAAACATTAACTACGTTAATGTTTAATGAAGTCTTCAACAAAATTTCTGGCCTCATTCAACGCTTCCAGAGGAATTCCTTTTGGCATTCCACCTATTTCTCCTTCAACATTTTTCAAGACACCTTCTCCGGCACCTAAAAACATTCCTTCACTTGTAATTCCCATAAAGCTTGTCGGTGGGAGCATTGCCACAGCAACCCTATTAGATTCTTTAACCTCTAAATCATTAGTTACAACTGTTATGACCCGTTTGATGTTTACATTACAAACTAAGAGACTGTCTGCACCTGGATGTTCTCCAGCACTTACAATATCTCCAACTTTAATATCAATGGCAACTATAGGGTCATCTATTGGCCCAAGAGCCAATCTTTTATCTAAATTTAAAACTGTATCTAAAAAGAAACGGATTTTAGCGATAGCTTCTTCTAATTTAATTTTTTCTTCCTTATTTACCATATCTAAAAAATGGCTGTACCACTTTTCCCCACCGAAATTTTCAATTATTTTCCCTGCTTTTTCTTTTAAAGATTCAATCTGAGGCATTTTGGCTAAATCAGCAGGTTCAACATAAGAATAGTACATGGATTGAATTTCAGGGATCATATCTCGGGCTATTTGCCGAACATCTCGTTTATTCCACCTTCCCCTTAAATTGGCTCCTTCTATGGTTCTTAAAAAAAGATCTACTGACTTTTCACATATTAATAATCTGTAATCATTGCTTGTATCCCACATATAATCACCATAACTATCAAAATTCGAATTATAAGTAATATGTTAATTCAATTTCTTTATTTATTTTATAGAGTTAATTATTAGAATTTTAATTTACTTTATAATTGTCCTTTACAATTTATAACTTCAATGACCACTGGCGTAAATAATAGTGAAAAGTATGATTAAATGAAACTTATGTAATATTTTTAATCATAGTTTATATTGTGGATTCAAAATTCCATTAATACATTTAGGTATCCTGTTTTAAAACATTGGGCTAATTTTCGAAATATTTAAGTAGATAAATGATTCAAACCTTATTCAATAATCAGAATTATTTAACTAAATGTGGTGGTAACAAATGGTCGATTTATCTAGCCTGTATAATTTAGATGTATACACAACACGTGGAAAATACGTTGGAAGAGTTCAAGACGTGGTATTAAACATTAAAAAAGGAAGGGTATCAGTTCTTAAAACAAGAGTAATGGCACCTGATAAAGTAAAAAGTGTTGGAATAAGGGATGTTATTAAAACCAGCATGCGCTTTGTTCCAGAAGTAGACGAAGTAAGACCTTTAAAAGAAGAAGGTAACATAGACATACAGTACGACAGAGTACAAGCTGTAGGGGATATTATTTTAATAAGCCCCGAAGTATCGACCACACCCGCAGCTGCAACCACATCAAAATAAGGGAAAATAAATGAAAGTTGGAATTATAGGATGCGGGGCCATAGCTAACATCATGACCAATTTTGCAGTTGAAGGTAAATTAGGCGTTGATTTAAAATTCTTTTATGATAAAGACATTGAAAGGGCAGAAAATTTAGCCCTTCAAGTTGATGGAACAGTGGTTCTTGAAATTGAAGATATGCTGGACAAAGTCGATCTGGTAATTGAAGCTGCTTCACCTCATGCCGTTGGAGAAGTTATCCCTCAAGTACTGGAGAGCGGAAAAAATGTTCTTATAATGAGTGTTGGAGCTTTAATGGATTTTGAACTTAAAGATAGGCTTGAAAAGATTGCAGCTTCAACAGGAGCTAAAATATATGCCCCTTCAGGCGCCATAGTAGGTTTAGATGGGATTAAAGCAGCTTCCATTGGAAAAATATCCGAAGCCTCGCTTATTACCAGAAAACCTCCCCGGTCACTTGGAATTAAAACAGATGGGGAAACTATTCTTTATGAAGGAAAAGCATCAGAAGCTGTTAAAGAATTCCCTACCAATATAAATGTAGCAGCAGCCCTGAGTATTGCCTGTGGAATAGATATTGATGTTAAAATAATAGCAGACCCTTCAGTTGATAGGAATATGCATGAAGTTCACGTTGTCGGAGATTCAGGTGAATTTACAACTATCACCAAAAATGTTAGGTGCTCCATGAACCCTAAAACAAGCGTTTTAGCCGCATATTCTGCAATTAAACTTCTGAGAAGATTAAATGAAAATATAATTGTAGGAACATAATTTTTTTCCTATCTTATTTTTAGAAAACTTTGATATTATGAGAGAATGTGAAATATTTTCAAGTTTGAAGGTTCCTTGCGGATCTAAAATTGTTATACGGATTGATGGAAGAACATTTTCTAAATTATCCCATGATTTAAAGTTTAAAAAACCTTATGATGACCAGTTTAAAGACATAATGGTCAAAACATGCGAAGATTTTTTTAAAGAATTCAGCCCTGCACTTATTTACACATTCTCTGATGAGATAAACATTTTATTATCTGAAATTCCCTTTGGGGGAAGGATTGAAAAGCTGGACTCAGTTTTTGCAAGTTTTATTACAGGAAGCTTCACAAAAAACCTGTCAAAAACAGTTAAAAAGCCTATTTCATTTGATTCCAGAGTAATCCCACTTTCAGAAAAAGGCACTGTAACCTATTTTAAAGAAAGGCAGGATGAAGCCTGGAGAAACTGCATCAATGGATATGCTTACTGGACTTTAAGAAAGGAATATACTAAAAAAGAGACCATGGAAATTTTAAGAGAGAAAAAAAGTAGCGGGCTCCATGATATCCTGTTTAAAAGAGGCATAAATCTAGCTGAACTCCCAGCATGGCAAAGAAGAGGCATAGGAATCTACAAAAAAGAAGAAATAATTGAAGGATATAACCCTGTTAAAGATGAAAAAGTAAAATCTGTACGGAAAAAAATTTTTGTTGATGAAGATCTGCCTATATTTAATGCTGAATTTTTCAGTAAAAAACTAATTTTATAGATCATTGAATGATTATATCACTAATTTTTACATGTTGCATAAAAGTTTCAACTATAACTTATACAATAAATAGAAATGATTGTAATTTTATTAAAATAAATAATAACCTATAAAACATTGAACCTGATAAAATGAAGCTGAACAATTTACTTGGAAAACTTCTTGGAACATCTAAGTACCAGTTTGAAGAAGTACATGTGGAAAGCGAAGTTATAGACGAAATAATGAACATTGCAAAGGAAGCATATCCTAACGAGTTCATGGCCCTTTTAGAGGGAAAAGTAGAGGAAAAAATACTTAAGATAACTGGTTTAGTATTTCTTCCAGTTGAAACTTCTCAGGAAGGAGCTGTAATGCAGGTATTCATGCAGCCTTTAAGCACCAATTCAGTGGGATCTGTTCACAGCCATCCCGGTCCTAGTGCTAGCCCATCTGATGCCGATCTGAATTTTTTTGCATCAAAAGGATTCTTTCACATGATAATTGCAGAGCCTTATGATAGAGAAAGTATCAGAGCTTATGACTCCTTCGGTAATCGGGCAGATTACAGGATAATTTAGAAACGCTCATGTCCATATCAAGTACATTATTTATACGGGTTAATTTAAGTTGACTTGTTTTAAAAAATTCATTTATTTAATCAAAAGTTACATAATAATTTAAATAGTAATATTTGCACAATACTCCAAGCGAAAAATAAATATTCAATCTGATTTTGCAGTTAAAAATTAATTTAATCAAGCTTAAAAATGAGAAAAAAATAGAAATAAATAATTTAATTATCTATTTTTTGATGGTTGATGTATTACAACTGGACATATACCGCATCATAAACATGTTCTAATGCCCTGATTTCATCAATTACATCTACTGGAACCTTTTGATCCACTGTTAGAACCATTACTGCTTCTTCACTAGGTGCCTGTCTACCGACCTGCATTTTAGCTATGTTTATTCCATGTTCGCCCAGTTTTGTTCCAATGGTACCAATACTTCCAGGAATATCTTTGTATCTGGTTATTACCATTGTTCCTTCAGGTTTTACGTTGACCCAGTACTTGTCAATTCTTACAATCCTTAGATCTCTTGTAGCATTACCCTCAATGCTTAGTTCGCCTTCATCGCTCTTAATTTCAATTTTTATAAGGCTTTTATATCCTTCTGCTTCACTTCTTTTACTTTCGGTGATGACAATGCCCCTATTTTTAGCAATGGTAGGTGCGTTGATCATGTTTACAGGCTCAGTAAGTATGGAATTTAAGGTTTCTTTTAAAACTGTCCTGCTTATTACGTCTACCCGTGGGAAGTCAGCTAGTTCTCCGCAGTAGGTTATATTAACTTCAGTTATGTTGCCTTTTGCAGCTTGAATTAAGAAATTAGCTAATTTTTCAGAAAGTTTTAAATAAGGTTTTATGGCATGAAATGTTTCTGGATCTAAAACAGGCATGTTTAAAACGTTTTTAGGTGCTTCACCCATAAAAACTTTCTTAACTTCGTTTGCAACGATTATTGCGGCATCTCTTTGTGCTTCTTTAGTTGATGCTGCAATGTGAGGAGTTACAACTATATTATCAAGTGTTAAAAGAGGACTGTCTTTTGGAGGTTCTGTTTCGAACACATCAAGTCCTGCCCCACCAATTATGTTATTTTTAAGTGCTTCATAGAGGTCATCTTCGTTTATTATACCTCCCCGTGCACAGTTTACTATGAAAGCATTTTCTTTCATCATTTCAAATTCTTTTTTGGATATGAGATGTTTTGTCTCAGGAGTAAGTGGAACGTGTATTGTCATGACATCTGAATTTTTAAGTAAGTATTCAAGGTCTACAACTCTAACTCCTATTTCTGCTCCTGCTTCTTCAGTTACGTATGGGTCGTAAACAAGAATTTCCATTCCAAATGCTTTTGCCCTTATGGAAACCTGGGTTCCAATTCTCCCTAAGCCTATAATACCAAGGGTTTTACCATTCAGTTCTATACCCATGAATTTGCTTTTTTCCCATTTTCCTCCTTTTACGGACTTATCTGCAATTGAAATTTTCCTTATAAGAGTCATTATAAGTCCCATTGTGTGTTCTGCAACAGTTATTGAAGTTGATTCCGGTGCATTAACTACCATTATTCCCTTTTCTGTAGCAGCAGCCATATCAACATTGTCTACACCGACACCTGCTCTCGCTATAATTTTAAGCTTTTCTGCTGCTTCTATTACAGCACGAGTTACTTTGGTTCTACTTCTAACAATAATAGCATCAAAATCTTTAATTTCTTCTATGAGCTCTTCTTGAGTTATGGAAGTGTTTACTACAACATCTGCCACATCTTCAAGCTCTTTAATTCCTTTTTCATTTATTTGATCAGCTATGATTACCTTCATCTTATCCATTATTTCACCAGCCGCATATCTATTTTATAATTTGCCATGATTTGTGCAAATGTAACTATAATATTTCATATGAATTATGAATGAAAAAAGTTTAAAAATTTAAGCAAATCACTTATTAACTAAATAACATTCTTCACATGATCACAGCATGAGCCTAAACTAATAGAATCACTACTGTACAATATATATAAATAAATTTAAACTATTGAGGATTTAATTTAAATATATCTATTGTTATAAGTTTTGTTGTTTATGATTTAAACTAATTAGTATAAAATTCAATAACCTTTAATGAAATTAAGTAAAATATTATCATCATTTAATAATTACCTTCTGTAATTTCTAGATTTCTAAAATCCTCCCTTTAAATTATTGTATCTCCTATTTTATTTAAATGAAAATAAATTTAAATCTGTTGTTACAGAGTATTAAATAATACATAAAATTTATTAATTGAGGGGATAGGAATTACATATGATACTCAAGAACAGATAAACCAATTCTTAGAAGATAAAAATTTAATTGTTGCATCAAATAGAGGGCCCGTTGAATTTCATATTAAAGAAGGAAAAACTGAAATGAAAAGAGGAGGAGGAGGATTAGTATCTACTCTACTTCCATTTATGACTCGTGTTAAGGGATCATGGGTTGCAAGCGCCATGACTGAGGGAGATAGAAAAATAGCAGCAGAGCATAAGAAATGCATGGTGCCAATTCCCGAAGATAATCCTGATTTTTGTGTTTCTTTTGTTGTTGTGGATCCAGAAATATATAAAGATTATTACAGTGTAATAAGCAATCCTCTTATCTGGTTTGTGCAGCACTACATGTGGAATACGCCTTATATGCCAGAAATTGATGACAATATCCATAAAGCATGGCATGACAGTTATGTATATGTAAACCAACAGTTTGCAGAGAGAATTATAGAAGAAGTGAAATTAAGTGAAAAAAAACCTCTAATTATGCTTCAGGATTATCATTTATATACATGTCCCAGTTATATACGAGAAAAACTTGATGATGTTTTTTTAAGCCATTTTATCCATATTCCCTGGCCTCAATCTGAATATTTTAGTATTCTTCCAGAGTATATGCAGGAAGCCATTATTAAAGGGCTGTTATCCAATGATATAATTGGATTTCATCTGGAAAAATACGCCCGGAATTTTCTATATACCTGCGAACCGTACGTAGATAAAGTAGATTACAAGACAGATACAATATGGTACGAAGGGCGTAGAATTTTTGTAAAGAATTATCCAATATCCGTTGATGATAAAAAACTCATAGAAAATGCAAAAAGCCCAGAAGTAATAGAAAAAGAAGAATTAATTAAAAAAATTAAGGGAGACAATTTTTTATTATATAGAACTGATAGGGCAGACTTAAGTAAAAATATAATCCGTGGATTTAAAGCATATGAACTATTTTTACAGAAGCATCCTGAATTTCATGGAAAAGTGATATTTCTATCAACTGGGATGCCTACAAGACAGCAGATAAAGGAATACTGCGATTACAGAGATGAATCTTACAAAATAATCGATTCAATCAATGAAAGGTATTCTAAAGATGGTTGGATGCCAATTAAACAGATTTTTAAGGCAGATTATGGGCTCGTAACTGCGGCCTTTAAACATTATGATTGTTTACTTGTAAACCCAATTATAGATGGCATGAATATCGTTGCAAAAGAAGGGCCCGTAGTAAATGAAAATAATGGCGTTTTAATAATGTCAAATGGTGCAGGCTCTTACGAGGAGCTTAAAGATTATTCTATTATTGTGAACGCTTATGATATCAGCCAAACAGCGGATGCAATATATCGAGCCATTATGATGAGTAAACATGAAAGACAAAGACTTATTGAAGGGCTTAAAAAGACTGTTCAGGAGAGAAATGTTTATATATGGATGCAAGAACAGTTTAACGACATTCGTAAGCTATTTTAAGTTATAT
Organism: Methanobacterium sp.; assembly: GCF_038562635.1. Lineage (NCBI taxonomy): Archaea > Methanobacteriati > Methanobacteriota > Methanobacteria > Methanobacteriales > Methanobacteriaceae > Methanobacterium > Methanobacterium sp. Next base: position 154,461 of record NZ_JBCFBO010000003.1, read on the forward strand.
ATACTCTAATTTTGTAGTAACTTTTTATTTTTAACTTATCTTAATTTATCTGAAAATAATTATTTTAAATAACAGCATTTTAAGCTTGTTTTTTAGCTGTAAATCTTCTTTTGAGTTCAAAAAATCAAATAAATATAAATTCATTAAAACATATATTAATAAAGAAAGTTTTTTTAACACGCTCATGACTTGAAGGTGGTGCAGACCATTATGATAAAATTATATGAATTATATTGTAAATTGCGATCATTAGTACTCCACATAGCTAAAATTACAATTTAATACAGGACAAAACTTATAAGTGTATTATGGATATGGGCGTTTAATAAAATTAATATCAGGAGGAAATTAACATTCCAGCTTCAGATGAATGCATAAATCAATTTCTTGAAGATAAAAATTTACTTATAGCATCTAACCGAGGACCAGTAGAATTCTTTTATGAAGATAATGATAAAATAGGGATGAAAATAGGGGCCGGAGGAATAGTTCCCACTTTGCTCCCATTTATGGAAAAGAACGGAGGTACATGGGTTGCAAGTGCCATGACCGATGCAGATATAGAAATGGCCGGCAGATTCCCAGGAAATAAAATACCCATCCCCCTGGAAGAACCCATGTTAAATGTCCAATTAATTAGATTAGACAAAGAAAAGTACAATGAATTCTACAATACATTTAATAACTCTTTTTTATGGTTTATACATCACTACCTTCTGAATTTGACTTATACTCCAGAAATTGATGAATGTATACATCAAGCATGGCAGAGCTATCAATATGTAAACCAGAAATTTGCAGAAAAAATAGTTAAGGAAGTGAATTCATCAAATGAAGAAACTTTAGTCATGCTCCACGATATCCATCTGCAAACGTGTCCCAGCTACATCCGAAAAAAGTTTGATGATATTTTTTTGAGTCAGTTCATACACATTCCATGGCCCCAACCAGATTATTTTTCAATTTTACCCCACTACATGGAGAAATCTATTGTAGAAGGGCTTTTATCCAACAATCACATCGGTTTTCATATTGAAAGATATGTTAAAAATTTTTTGATGACCTGCCAAAATTATGCCGATGATGTAAACTTTAAAAATAATATAGTACATTATGACGGCCGTGAAATCTTTGTAAGAAATTATCCCATCTCTGTTGATGTTAAAAAGCTAACTGAATTTGCAAAGTCTGAGGAAGTTTTAAAACAGGAGCAGTATGTTAAAAAAATTAAAGGAAATAACTTTTTAATTTACAGAACTGAAAGAATGGATCCCAGTAAAAATATTATAAGGGGCTTTAAAGCATATGACCTTTTTTTCCAAAATCATCCTGAATTTAAGGGAAAAGTTATATTTTTCATAACTGGAGTGGCAAGTAGAGAAAATGTAAAGGAATATAGAGATTATAAAATGAATGTGAACAGTATAATCAATGAAATCAATGGAAAATATTCTAAAGATGGGTGGAAACCTATAGTTTCCCATTTTAAAGCAGAATATTCGCTTGTAACTGCTGCATTTAAAAATTACGACTGCCTTCTAATAAATTCAATTAATGATGGAATGAATATCGTTCCCAAAGAAGGGAGCATTGTAAATGAAAATAATGGTGTTTTAATAATATCTGAAACCACAGGAGCTTACGATGAACTTAAAGAAAATGCAATTAATATAAATGCACTTGATATTACAGAAACAGCTGATGCCATTTATAAAGCCGTTACAATGAAACATGACCAACGTAAAAAGCGTTTAAATGGACTTAAAAATGTTATCTGTCACTATGATGTATATAAATGGATGGGAGAACAGTTCAACGATATTCAAAAACTATTTTAAGCACATAATAAATAGTTAGTTCACTGTTAGAGGGAGGCAAAAATATGGATGTAAATGAATTCATTGTGGTAAGTTCAAACCACGTACCTGGATACAAAGCTGTTAAAACTCACGGTTTCGTATATGGACTGACTGTAAGAAGTAGAGGTCTTGGCGGACAAATAGGTGCAGGACTGCGTTCCATGTTTGGTGGGGAAATAAAAGAATATGTTAAAATGATGGAAGATACAAGAGATGAAGCTTTACATAGAATGGTACGTCACGCGCAATCAATGGGAGCTAATGCTGTAATAAGCGTGCGTTTTGATTCAAATGACATTTCAGACGTGATGCAGGAAATTTTAGCCTATGGAACTGCAGTAACAGTGGAAAAGGAGTAAATTTGGGATAAAAATGTTTGAGGGAACTATTACAATCAACGACAGGGAAATACCAAGAACTCTTCTTGGGACTTCCCCATTTATAGGAGCAGCTCATTTTGGGCACAGATCTAGACTTTACCAGTTAGACCTTTATGACAAACCAGAAAACATACTTAAAATACTTAAGAAATCATATGAACTTGGAATTACTGGTATTCAGCTTATACCTTATGAACCTGTAGTAAAAGCCCTTAACTGGGCCGCGGATGAAGGTTATGATTTTAATATTGTTGGAACTGTAAGACAGGACTGTGAAAATGAAGATATAGAATTTCTAACCCAACTTGGAGCAAGCACTGTGATTCTTCATGATTCAGCCGCTGATAGTTTAAATTACGATTTTTTAGCCGAAAAACTTGAAGATATCAAAGAGACAGGGGCGGTTCCAGGACTTACAACACGCAAGCCTTTCAATACAACAAAAAATCTTTTAGAATCACCCATACTGGACTTATTTGATATTTACATGGTCCCTGTAAATAAACTAGGGTATCTAATGGATACTGACGCTTTTATAGCTAAAGAACGTGCTGAATTTAGGGATATTATTATTAAATTAGATAAAACAATCATTGCAATGCAGACTATGGCTGCGGGGATACTTACTCCTAGCGATGCTTTCGATTTCCTGAAAACATTGGATTATGTTGATTTAATGACTGTGGGAATTGCCTCCGAAGCTGAAGCTGAAGAGACATTTGGTCTGCTTAAAAACAAGTAGCCCTAAAAATTTTATTTTTTTGTTTGGGTTTTAAAATAATTGAGTTCTTACAGAAGAATATAAGATTTTGATTAATTTTTGAAATTTTAGAGAATCCACTTTTGATTCTCAATTTCCGAGCCCTCAAACACTTTGTGTTTGGGGCATCGAAACTGTCGAAATCTTTGATTTCGGTGCAGCAAATCAGAGATTTGCATGCTTAAGTTTCGATAGCTCAAAAATTTCTTATTTTTGAGCGAGCAATTTCAATTGTCTTGGAATCTTTAAGAATTAAATAAAAAAAATTAAAATAAGAATTTTTTGGAATTAAAAAATAATTAAAATATAGAATTCATTTTGATTCTCGATCTCCGCAGCGAAAAACAAAGTTTTTCGTGAGGACTTTTTGATAAAACCGGCGAATCTTCGATTCGCGGCCCGAAAAATCTCTGATTTTTCGACGGATTTTTCTAGGAAAATTTTTTTAGTTACATTCTTCTTTCCGTTCTCTGATGATCTTCAAGAATTCACCGCGGCTTTCCATTTCACTCATTTCCCAGCTGTGAACGGCTGGGACACCTTCAATACAGCTTAAAGGTTTTTTATTCTTTAAGATGAATACTGCATCTGTTCCAGTTACACCTGCAAGGTCTTTAACATTTACCGCCATTTTTTTCAGAATCTTTTGGTTCCTGTTTTTTTCCATATTGGTTATCATGGCGATCTTTTCTTTTAATTGAGGGTCACTGGTTGTGAGTGCGTCGAAAGGAGTCTTGCTGGTTGGAATAATTCCAAAACCTAATTTAATTAATTCTTTTGGTGTTTTTTCTGTGATGACCTCTTTTTCGGCTTCTGGAACTTTAAAGAGATCAACTGAAAGTGTGATTTTCATGTTTAAAATAGTTTCAAGAGTTATCACAGTTTCAGGGGATGCCCTAACCTGTCCACGTTCATACTTATATATGGTTTCACGTGAAACGTGGGCTTTATCTGCTAGTTCTTTGAGGGAAAGGTTTTCTCTTTCTCTAGCTTCTTTAACAGCATCGCCATCTATCTGAACGAAGTATCCTCCACGGTCTGCAAATACTTCAGGATAGATTTCTTCTGTAATCATGTTTCGTAGAGTTTCAGGAGCAATTACAGGTATTCCATGTCTTTCATAGACAACATCCTCTTCCAAATATTCATATTTAGATTTTAATCCCACAACTAAAGGAGATGCTAGAAAAGTGCTTGCTAACTTCTTTATTTCCTCTGCCTGCTGCCCTGTAAAAGAATCTATATTGATTAAAACTTTAAGTAATAGCAGCAACAATCTTTTTCGAGCGACCATATCAAAACAACTTCTATCATATATGTGAGAAGTTTCAAAATTATGGTTTGCCAAAAGTTCGTTTATTTCTCTTAAGATATGATCCCTTTGCATTTCGATCACCGAATTAGATCTATGTAATTGTATATTGTCAGGTGAATTTTATGTTTATTGGTATAGATGATACAGACTCCAAAGATGGAATGTGCACCACTTTTATATGTAGTGTTATAATTGATGAACTTAAACATTTTGGTTTTAACATCCTTGGCTATCCTCGTTTAATACGTTTAAATCCGTTTGCAAGGTTTAGAACGCGTGGAAATGGGGGTTTATCATTCAGGTTAAGTGTTGAATCAGAAGAAGATATTAAAAAAGTTAAGGAAATAGTTTTAAAAAAGGTAGAAGAACTCTCAGAACTTCAAGATGAAAGAACCAATCCAGGCGTAGTATTTTATCAAGGTGAAATCACTGCCGAGCTTCGATCTTATTCCATGAGAGTCATAAGGAATATAATAACTATTGAAGAAGCTGAAGAATTTGCAAACAAAATAGGTGCTGAAATTTTCAAATTTAAAAAAGGCAGAGGTATAATTGGTGCGCTTGCAGCTATAGGATGCCCCGATACAGATAAAACCTATGAATTACTTGCCTATAGAGTGCCTCAAAATTATGGAAAAGAAAGACGGATCGATCATGAATCTGTTTGTCAGATGAACAAAGCAACTTACCCTGAGACTTTCGATAATTTAGATATTGACAACTGCTATGTTGCAATTGAACCTCATACACCCTGCCCTATCTTATATGGAATACGCGGCGAAAGCCCAGATGCTGTCTTAAATGCAGGCAAAATGGTAAAAGTTTATGAAGAAATTGCAGAAGCCAGAGTATTTGAAACAAACCAGCATACAGATATGCATCTTATACAAATCAATAAAATTTCCGACATGGAGAAGCTCAAATGCTACATCATAGAAGGAACTGTTAAAGACTTCCCTTACACTAGAGAAGGGGGCCATGTTATATTTACTTTAAAAGATGCATCTGGCGAAATTCCATGTGCTGCCTATGAGCCCACCAAAGAGTTTAGAGATATTGTACGGGAATTAGCCCCTGGCGATAAAGTAAGGGTATACGGCGGAATTGGAGAGAAAGGAACATTGAACATAGAAAAGTTCGAGATTCTAGAAATTGCAAAGATTTATGAAACTAAAAACCCCCTTTGTGAATGTGGAAAACGTATGAAATCTGCAGGAAATGGAAAAGGTTATAAATGCCCTAAATGCGGTACGAAATTAAGGGACGGTACTAAAGATACCATTGAAGTAAAAAGGAATATTAAAAAAGGATTCTATGAAGTACCTCCTTCTGCAAGGAGACATTTAAGTAAACCGCTTGTAAGAATGATATAATTCATTTTTACCCTTTAAAGGTTTATTTAAATTTCCATTTCACCAGGCAGTCTTGCCCAATTAATCCAGAAATCCCCTAGAGAGTCAGAAAACTTGATAAATGAATTATAGTCACTTGGTTTGACAATGAACGCATTTGCATGATAGTGATATGCACATAACATATCTCTTTCATTTCGGGACGCTGAAATGATTATCACTGGGATTAATTTGAGATGATCATTTGTTTTAACTTTTTTTAAAACATCAAAACCTCCAGTTGGAGGTATATTAATATCAAGCAATATTATATCCGGTTTAGGGACCTTAGCATATTTTTCCTGACGATTTAAGAAATTATTGGCTTCGCTGCTATTTTTAACTGAATAAAATTCATTTTGAAAGTTTGATTCTTTAAATGCTTCTTTAAAGAGGCGAATATCTGCCGGATTATCCTCAACTAATAATATTTTAGTAAATTCAAGATCAGACATATCATCACTTTCTCAGTTTATTTAAGTTACAGAACAATATACGAACATCATATCATCTTATTATTCTTAAGTTGACTTAATTGTCATACTCAAATTAATTCAATCATCTACTGTCCGCATTCTGGCTTAATATTTGTATTTTATCCTATAAAAAGTTATTCCAAATATGATTGTCTATGAATATTATCACACCCTTTTCTGGTTCAAATGCATATAATATCACAATATATAGAAGTAGTGAATTGGATAAGAACCAATGTAGAATTGAATCTAACTATTCAAAGTAATATTAATCTATTAATTTATATTATCTGATGGATCCAGATCATTTTTTGTCACCTGCTATAATTTATTTATCTAATTTTAATCCATATTAACACATGATTTTTTAATTTACGTGTTTTTACAGATTATATGATTAGCAAACTGATCAAAAAGTTTATCTTATGAACCTAGAATTTACGATCAATGATAACCGGAAAATTTACAGATTTTATTACTGGAACTCACCGTAAAAAAGTCCCTAAACAAGCCATAGATCAGGCAAAACTCTGTTTTTTAGACTTTTTAGGGGTAACCCTCAGGGGATCTAAAACCAGAAGCTCAATTGCAATAAATAATATTGTAAAAGAAGGCAGTGAATCAACTATCATTGGCCATAAAAAAGCCAATATTCTTGATTCTGCTCTTGCAAATGGGATAGCTGCACACTGCCTTGATTTAGATGACGGACACAGATTTGCCCAGATGCACCCAGGAGCCTGTGTTATACCTGCAGCATTGTCAACATGTGAAGCCTCTAACAAAAATGGAAAAGAATTTATAAAATCAATCATTGCAGGTTATGAAGTTGCAATCTCCCTTGGAATTCTTGTAAACCCCGAACATAGAAATAAAGGATTTCACAGTACCGGGACCTGTGGAACGTTTGGAGCTGCGGCTGCTGCATGCTACGCACTAAACCTTGACAAAAAAGAGACATTAAATGCCCTTGGACTTGCAGGAACTCAGGCAGCCGGTCTTTTAGAATCAGGCCATTCTGGATCAATGGGAAAACATCTGCATGCAGGGAAAGCTGCACAATCCGGTGTTTTATCAGCGCTTCTTGCAAAAGAGGGATTTACCGGCGCTTCCTCAATCATCGATGGAAAAGAAGGGTTTATATCCTCAATGGTAAATTGTGGTATTAAGAATAAGAAACTGGAAATAGGAAATTTCCATATTCAGGATGTATATTTCAAAAAATACCCAGTATGCAGACATTTACATTCTACAATTGATGCCACTTTCTGTATTTTAAATAAAAACAGTATCAAAACAGATGATATACAAAAAATAATCGTTAAGACATATAAAATTGCTGCAAACCATGATAATTATGATCCAAAAACAAAAGAAGCTATAAGGCAAAGTTTACCTGTAAGTCTTGCAATAGCAGTGCGAAATGGAAATTTAAGTCTTGATGACTTGAAAACAGATGATGAAATAGCAAAAATTTCCAGTAAAATTGTCACTGAATGTGATGAGAATCTGGATGAATCATACCCTTATAAAAGATCATCAAACGTAATAATCCAAACTGAAGATCACTCCTACAGTGAATGTGTTGATTTACCAAAAGGAGAACCAGAAAACCAGTTTACCTTGAATGAATTAATGGACAAATTCATCGAGTTGAATCCAGAAATATCTGCTGATATCTTAGAAATAATAGATGATTTAGAAAATTATAACATGAAAGAATTGATGATGGTACTGGATAATGAATTTAAAATGACTAAATAAAATATTCAAATTTAAAATTAATAAATTACGCTAATAAAGACAAAAAGGATTAAGTGATAGTGATGCAGACTAAAGAGTTTCTTAAAACTATTGGAATAGAAAATAATAATTTGAGAGTATCAAAAAAGAGGTTTCCAGATGGTTCACAGTACAGGTTCGAAGTTCCAGGGATTCAGAAACCCGGCGCAATGGCTGCCCTTATTGACGCTACAGATAAATATGATGTTGAAATCCACAGGGTAACCCAGACTAAAGGGATAATGCTCCTTACAGATTATGAAATAGAACAGATGATAGACATCGCCCAAGATGCAAATGTAGAACTTTTCTTAAGCGTTGGGCCGCGTGCAACCTATGATACAAGTGCATCTGCAAAAACAAAAGAAGGCATGAGAATTGGTTACCGTTTAAGGGGATATGACAACCTTGTATATGCAATAGAAGATGTTAAAAGAGCAGTAGATCTAGGAGTTAGAGGAATCGTAGTTTATGATGAGGGACTTCTCTGGACACTTGGAAAAATGAGGGATGAAGGCGAACTCCCAAAGGATACTCATTTTAAAGTATCTGCCCACACAGGACATGGAAACCCTGCTTCTGCAAAGTTACTGCAAGAACTTGGAGCGGATTCATTTAATCCAGTAAGAGATCTGCAGATACCCATGATCGCATCAATAAGGAATGCAATTGACATTTCTATCGATCTCCATACAGAAAATCCCCAGTCATCAGGTGGATTTATAAGACACTACGAAGTCCCTGATATAATAAAATATGCAGCGCCAGTTTATCTCAAAACAGGTGGAGCAGTAGCTGGACATCATGGATGGGACACAACAGAAACTCAAGCTGCAGAACGTATAAGACAGGTTTCACTTGTTCAAGATATGATAAATAGATATTATGACGATGCAGTAATGTCCGGGAAAGGTGCATCAGACTTAGCAATCCCGAAATAGTTTTAGATTATCTAAAATTTAAAGTATATACTCAATTATCTAAAAATTGTACTTAGGAAGTGTTTATTGGATGGAAATAGTTAATTTAATCAGAGATGCAGTAATTGAAGCAAGTACAACTTTCAGGAAGGATCAGTTTGATGCTTATAAAAGAGCAGTGGACATGGAACCTAATGAAAACACTTCCTGGATGCTCGAATTACTCATAAAAAATGCTGAAATAGCAAATAAAAATAAAGTTCCCCTTTGTGATGATACAGGTATTCCACATGTTTTAGTGGAAATTGGAGAAAATGTGAGCCTACCTGCAAATTTCTTCGAAGATATAAAACTTGGAATAGAAAAAGGCCTTACTGAACTCCCTGCAAGACCTATGGCCGTACGGGGCAATGGTATTGAACGGATAGAGCAGAGCAAAGGACTGTATACTGATCCTGGAAAACTCACCCCTCCACCATTTATACTTGATAAAACTGAAGCAGATGGTGTGAATATTCATGTTTTAATGTTAGGTGGAGGCCCCGAGATTAGGGCAAGCACATATAGAGTTTTCCATAAGAGGGATAATAGAAAAGTATTTAATGAAGTTAAAACATGGATGAAATCAGAGGTCAAAATGCTTGGGTGCACACCATGCATCCCCGCTGTAGGCATTGGTAGAACTCATTTTGAAGCTTCGTCATTGATGATAAAATCAATGGCATACGGAAATTTAAACGAACAATCCAAAATAGAAGAGGAAATAACAGAATCCATAAATAGTTCTAAAGTAGGGGCACTTGGAATTGGCGGTTCTGTAACTGCACTCGGATCTTTTGTTAAAATAGGTCCACAAAGGGCAAGCGGTGTTAGAATTTTATCTATGAGGCCCTGCTGCTGCGTGGAACCACGGAGATCGTCAGTATTCCTCCATTCCTCAATTCTGGAGTGATATATCATGGCAATTGGAAGAGAAACAATAGAAAACCTACTTAAACTTGGTAATCCCAAATGGAAGACCAGCATAACAAGCGTTGAACCAAATAAACTTAAAACTAGAGGATACCCACAGGAGGACCTTATAGGAAATATATCTTTTCCTGAAATGGTTTATTTGCTCATAAAAGGAGAATTACCACCCGAAAGTGAATCAAAAATGTTTGAGGCAGTCTTAACTTCCTTTTGTGATCATAGTGTAACACCCCCAAGTACTCAGGCTGCAAGAATTATTGCATCTACAGGATCTCCAATGCACGCCTGTGTTTCAGGTGGGCTTTTGGCCTTTGGGAAACACCATGCAGGAGCCATAGAGAATGCCATGAAAACACTTCAAGAAGGCGTTAAACGATCACATGGAGACATAGAAGCAACTGCCAGAGAAATGGTAGATGAATTTTTAGAAAGTGGAGATAAAATACCTGGTTTCGGCCACAGATACCACAATGAAGATCCAAGGGCTCGCAAACTTATAGAACTTGCCAAAGAATACGGATGTTCAGGAATACACACTGAGCTTGCACTTACAATTCAAAGTATTCTTTTAGAAGAAAAAGGAATTAGAATGAATATCGACGGGGCCAATGCAGGCATATTGTCAGATATGGGTTTCGATTGGACTATTGGGACTGGAATATTCATGATTGGGAGACTTCCCGCCCTTGTTGCACATATATATGAAGAACAAACCAGAGAAGCTCCTTTCAGAAAATTATTCGACACAGAAGAGATTTACTATGACGGCATTGATGAACGCAGGATAATAAAAGAGGATGAAAAGTAACATACTCCTTTATATATTCATTTATAAAGAAATTCCTTGGAAAATTAAATAGTAAAAGATAAATATAACTGAAAATAGAGTTTTGTTCATCATGGTGATTCAAAATGATGTCGATATCTGAAGCTATTACGACAATTAAAAAGGCAGAAAATGATGCCGATAAACTAATAGAGGATGCAAAGCAAAGATCCTCTAAAATGAAAGAAGAAGCGAAAGAAAAAGCAGAGGTGCTTATTAAAAAAGCTAAAGACGAAGCTCATGAAGAAACTGGTGATATAATCTTTAAAGCAGAAGATGAAGCTAAAAAAGAAACTCTCCAAATATCAAAAGAAGCTGACGAGAAAATAAATAAAACTAAAAATCAGGCTGCAGGTAAAGTTGATGAAGCTGTAGACGTTATAGTTAAAAATATACTATAGGCCTATTCTCGTTAGTTAAAAAAAAGTGATAATATGTTTAAGCCAGCGAGAATGAAAAAGCTTAAAATACTCACTTTAGATGCCTATTCTAATTCTGTGGTAAGTGCTCTTCATGAAGAAGAGATAGTTCAAATACATGATATTTCCGAACGCATTCAACAGGATGCAGAATGGAAACAAATTTTAAAACCATCAAAGGCCACGGCCTACACGGGTAAACTATCTTCACTTCAAATGAAGACTACTGGAATTGTTGATTTTTTGAAATCCGCAGAACGAAAAGAAGGTGGCATTCTTAAGAGTATTATAGGCTTTATAAACCCAAAAGTACCCGAGAAAAGAGAAGTCGAAGACTTAGGCTCTGAAGCTCTAATTGAGCATGCAGAATCTATTCTAGGGGAAGTAGAAGGGCAAACAAAAACAATTGAAAATAAAATAAATGTTCTTGATTCAGAAAAAAATGAGCTTAACAACGCTCTTAACATTGCAACTAAACTTCAAAATATTGATATTGATTTCAGTGATTTAGAAGATACAAATTATACTTCTGCAATAGCTGGAAAAATGCCAAGTGCTCAATTTGAAGAATTCAAAAAAGAAGCAGCTTCCATAACAGACCAGATCGTGATTTTAGAGCAAGATGCCGAAGAAGATACAAAGATCTTAATCGTCGTTACTTTAAAAGAATATGGTAGTAAAGTTTCATCTCTTCTAAGGAGATTCGAATTTGAGTTGTATAATACTTCCGGACTTTCCGGAAAACCGGCTGCCATAATTTCAAGTGCAGAATCTAGAATCAATGAAATTGATAATGAAAAAGCACAATTAATGAATGAACTTGCAGATATTGCGGGAAAATGGAAAGATGATCTTCTAGTATTAAAAGAGCAGCTCGATATTGAAAAAAATAGAAATGAGATATTTTCTTTCTTTGGAGAAACAAATAAAACTTTAATGTTAGAAGCATGGGTTCCAGTTAAAAAGGTAGATAAAGCTGTTGAAATTATTAAGGAATCCAGTGAAGGTTATTCCATCATTGAAGTAACCGATCCTGAAGAAGGAGATGACATTCCAATTCATCTGGATAACCCTCGTTTTGCCAAACCATACGAAATGTTCATACATATGTACTCACCGCCAGGTTATAAGGAAATAGACCCCACAATATTTCTTGCATTGATGTTCCCATTTTTCTTTGGGTTCTGTCTTACAGATGCAGGTTACGGTATTGCCGATGCCCTAATTGGTATAGTTCTAATTCTCGGACTTGGAAAAGTAAATAAAATGATGCGTAACATGGGTATTATCCTTGTTACAGGTGGTATATGGGCCGTTATACTTGGTACAATTACAAATAGTTTCCTTGGAGATATATATGGTAAATTCATCATAGGAAATGGTGCACCTTTCCCTGGAACTATAGCACTAGTTGATGCGTTTAAGAATCCTACAAGTATATTGATTATGGCCATAACAACTGGTATAATCTACATAATTATAGGGCTAATAATTGGTGCTCGTAACAATATAGTAGCAGGAAAACGTAAAGAAGCTTTAGGAGAACAAATATCATGGCTAATAATATTTTTAGGCATTGGTCTTGCAGCTCCAGCTTATTTATATGGTCTGGGTTCAATTTTACTATACTCCGGAGGAGCTCTTGCTGTTATAGGTATTATCATGTATCTATATGTTAATGGACCATTTGGAATCATGGACCTTATGGGAATGGTTGGAAATATCCTTTCATTCGCAAGGTTACTTGCTCTTGGTCTTGCAACCGGTGGAATAGCCATGACTGTGAACATTTTTGTCCAGTTGGTAAGTGGAATTCCGTACATTGGAATCATACTTGCAATAGGAATATTTTTAGTTGGACACATCGGTAACGGTGCATTCCAGACTTTCGGAGGTATTATTAACGCTCTCCGTTTACATTATGTTGAATTTTTTGGTCAGTTTTACATTGGCGGAAGTCAAAAATTCCGGGCTTTCCGTACAAAAAGAAAAATTACTAAGTTAGGAGGTAAATAAATGGTAGTAGAAATAGGTAGCGCACTCGTAGCAATAGGTGCTGGAGTAGCTATAGGTTTTGCTGGATTAGGATCAGGTTTAGGACAAGGTATTGCAGCTGCAGGAGGTGTAGGTGCTGTAGCAGAAGATAAGGGTATGTTTGCTCAAGGGCTTATCTTTTCAGTACTGGCAGAGACTCAGGCTATATACGGTCTTTTAATTGCTATACTATTAATGTTAGGTGCCGGATTAATTGGTGGAGGCACAAAAAATGTCAGCGTTGCTATGGGATTAGCAGCAGTAGGTGCAGGTGCAGCTATTGGATTTGCTGGCCTTGGTTCTGGTATCGGTCAGGGTATCACTGGAGCATCATCTGTAGGTGCAGTAGTAGAAGACAAAGATATGTTTGCTCAGGGCCTTATCTTCGCAGTATTATCAGAGACTCAGGCTATATACGGTCTTTTAATTGCTATATTGATAATGTTAGGTGCTTCCTTACTAGGTTAAGTATTCGGCAGAATACATGGAGGATAATTAAATGAACTCTGGGGCAGATAAAATTGTCTCAAGCATAATTTCTGATGCGCAAAGTAAGGCTGATGTTATAATCCAAGAAGCTGAAAGAGAAACTGCTCTTATTGTTGAAGAAGGAGAAAAAGAAGCAGTTTTAGAAAAAGAAAAAATCCTGGAAAATGCCAATAAACAGTCCGCAATGAAATATCAACAGCTCATCTCTGAAGCTAAAATGAACTCCAGAAGAGCAGAGCTTGAGGCAAGAGAAGAAATAATAGAAGGTGCATTTAAACGTGCCGAAGATGAACTAAAGAAAATTGCATCTACTGATAGTGATGAATACAAAGAATCCCTTAAAAAAATCATAGAAGAAGCTTCTATTGAAATTGGTGGGGGAGACTTAATATTATCCTTAAAAGCAGATGACGTTGCCAAAGTCAAGGATGCAATTTCATCACTTGAAAAAAATATTAAAGGAAAAACTGGCACTAAAACAACCTTAGAGATTGGAGAAAACATAGCTACCATTGGGGGAGCTGTTGTAAAAACCAAAAATGGAGATATTGAAGTTAACAATACAATCGAAGCTAGAATGCTGAGGTTCAAAAAAGCTCTACGATCAGAGGTTGCAAAAATATTATTTAAATAATAAGGGGGAAAAATCATGGCAGATGGTATCATATCAATAGTAGCTCAAATGGGTTTTCCCTCTATTGATCCTCTTTTAGGTCTTTTAGCACTGGTAGGGTTAATTGTTGGAGCTATAGTGATAGTGGTAGTCATACGACCATTGTTAGATATTTTTCCATATGCTTACCCTAATGCACGAGTAAGAGCAAGAACAGGAAAAATTCTTACAGAAAAACAATTAACAGAAATTATCGAATCAAATGACTTAACAGAAGTGACAAATTATCTTAGAGGACTTCCAGATTATGCAAAATACATAGATCAGTATCCTCTAGAAAAAGCCCTTGATACGCATCTTGCAGATAATTATGAAACATTAACCAAAATAGTCCCAAAGGATATTAAACCTATTTTTAGTGTTTTACTCCAAAAATGGGATATAAGGAATGTAAAAAGCATAATTGCTGCAAAAGAAGCAGATCTATCCAGAGACGAAACTGTAAATCTTATAGTTCCATTTGGAGAGTTAAAAGACTCACTGGATAAACTTTTAGATGCAAAAAATATTACTGAAATTATCAACAGTCTTGAAGGGACAGCATATGCACATGTTCTTGACGAAGCATTACCTGCATATCAAAAAACAGGCATGCTTTTACCTTTAGAAGCTTCACTTGATAAATTCTTCCTTGAAAACTTATTAACTGCTGCATCAAATCCTTCTGATGAAAGCGCAAGGGCTTTACATTCATATATAGGAACACAAATTGACGCAGCTAACCTAAGTGTTATTTTAAGGGCAAAAGCTGAAGGTCTAAAGTATGACGATATACAACCTTATATTGTTTCAGATGGTTATCAAATTAGGGAATGGAAATTAAAAGACCTGATGGAATCTGAAAGTGTAGGAAATGTTGTAAGCAGCCTGGACGGAACTGAATATGCACAAATTCTTACTGATGCTTTACCAGAATATACCAAAACAGGTTCTGTAGCACCACTGGAAGCAGCTTTAGACGAAAAAGTCAGACAAACTGCAAAAGCATTATCAGTTAAAATACCTTTCGGAATAGGACCAATTGTAGGCTTCTTAAACAAGAAAGAAAAAGAGATACGAAACTTAAAAGTCATAACTCGTGCAAAAAGAGAAATTGGATTCTCTAACTCAAAAATTAAGGAGTTACTAGTATGAAATCAAGTATAGCAGTGATCGCAGATCCAGACACAGTTACTGGCTTTAAACTCGGAGGTATTAAAACCGGATATCCTGTTGAGGATATGAAAGAAGCCAAAACACGTCTAGAAGAACTTTTCAAACAGGATTTCTCAATTATTATAACCACTGAAAAAATTGGGGATGAGTTAAGAGAAACAATTGATAAACTCACAGGAACAAGCACATTACCTATGATAATCGAAGTACCTGATAAAACAGGGCCAGCTGAAAGGGCCACTGATCCTATTAGGGAACTTATCAAACGAGTAATTGGGGTTGAGATGGTAAAATGATTACAGGAAGGATAATTAAAATAGCAGGTCCCGTTATTGTTGGAGACGGCATGAAGGGAACCCAGATGAATGAGATGGTTAGAGTCGGTGAAGAAGGACTTATCGGTGAGATAATCGAACTGGAAGGCGACACAGCAACCATTCAGGTTTATGAAGAAACTGCTGGTATTAAACCAGGGGAACAAATTGAAAGTACAGGAGGACCACTCTCCGTAGAATTAGGTCCGGGAATTCTCACATCGATTTACGATGGAATTCAAAGGCCGCTTGAAAGCATTAAAGCTCTTACTGGAGACTACATTGAAAGAGGTGTAGATGTTCCAGCATTACCTAAAGACAAAAAATGGAAATTTGTCCCAAAAGTAAGCGCAGGAGCACAAGTAAAAGGCGGAGATGTCATTGGTGAAGTTCAGGAAACTTCTTCCATAGTCCACAAGATTATGATCCCTCCAAAAACAGAAGGTACTATAAAAAGTATCGTAAGTGAAGGAGAATATACAATAGTAGACGACATAGCTGAAGTAGAAACATCAGCTGGCGTTGAAAAAGTACAGATGGTACAGAAATGGCCCGTAAGGGTTGGAAGACCATACAAAGCAAAACTTGACCCAGATATACCACTGGTAACTGGTCAAAGAGCACAGGACACATTCTTCACAGTTGCAAAAGGTGGAACAGCAGCTATGCCGGGTCCATTCGGTTCAGGTAAAACTGTTACACAGCAGCAGCTTGCAAAATGGGCTGACGCAGACATCGTTGTATACATAGGATGTGGAGAACGTGGAAACGAAATGACAGAGGTTCTAACCGAGTTCCCAGAACTTGAAGACCCAAAAACAGGAAAACCACTTATGGACAGAACAGTCCTTATCGCAAACACATCAAACATGCCTGTGGCTGCAAGGGAAGCATCTGTATACACAGGAATTACCATTGCAGAATACTTCAGAGACATGGGATACGATGTAGCTCTTATGGCTGACTCAACATCAAGATGGGCAGAAGCTATGAGGGAAATTTCAGGAAGGCTCGAAGAGATGCCTGGTGAAGAAGGATACCCAGCTTACCTCGCATCAAAACTTGCTCAGTTCTACGAAAGAGCAGGAAGAGTAACCACAGTAGGTACAGAAGATAAAGTAGCATCATTAACAGTAGTCGGTGCAGTATCACCTCCTGGTGGGGACCTTTCAGAGCCTGTAACTCAAAACACTTTACGTATATCAAAAGTGTTCTGGGCGCTTGACTCATCACTTGCAGACAAACGTCACTTCCCTTCAATTGACTGGCTGCAAAGTTACTCATTATATGTAGACAGCATCGCAGGATGGTGGAACACCAACGTAGGTGAAGATTGGAGAGAATTAAGGGATGAAGCAATGCTTTTACTCCAGAAAGAATCCGAACTTCAGGAAATCGTTCAGCTCGTAGGTCCTGATGCATTACCTGATAAGGAAAGAGTTACCTTAGAAACCACAAGGATGTTAAGGGAAGATTTCCTCCAGCAGAACGCGTTCCACGAAATAGACACTTACTGTGCACCAGCAAAACAATATGGAATGCTTAAAACCATAGTCATGTTCCAGGAACACGCTACCGCAGCTCTTGAACGTGGCGCAGCATCCAACGAGATCATTGCACTCAGCGTAAAAGAGGACATCGGTAGAATGAAGTACATACCTGAAGCAGAGTTTGAAGCTGAGATTAAAGCAATTCAGGATAAGGTAATTAAACAAACTAGTGAGGTATGAAAATGGATTTAAATATCAAAACAAGGGAATATACAACCGTTTCTGAAGTTTCAGGACCTCTCATGATTGTAGAAGGTGTTGAAGATGTGGGCTACAACGAAATAGTAGACATAATAACACCTGCAGGGGACGCCAGAAGAGGACAGGTTCTCGAGGTACGTGAAGGCTTTGCGGTTGTACAGGTATTTGAAGGTACAAGCGACCTTAACACAGCAACAACCAAAGTAAGGTTCACAGGTGAAACAGCAAGATTAGGTGTTTCCCTTGACATGTTAGGAAGAGTTTTCGGAGGTACTGGAAAACCTATAGACGGCGGTCCAGAGATCATCCCAGATAAAGAACTCGATATTAACGGAAACCCAATGAACCCAACTGCAAGGGAATTCCCAGCAGAATTTATACAAACTGGTATCTCAACCATAGATGGAACAAACACCCTTGTTAGAGGGCAGAAACTCCCTATATTTTCAGGATCTGGATTACCTCACAACGACCTTGCAGCACAGATTGCAAGACACGCTAAGGTAGTAGGGGAAGAAACTGAATTTGCAGTTGTATTTGCTGCTATGGGAATTACCCACGAAGAAGCAAACTTCTTTATGAGAGATTTCGAAAGAACCGGAGCTCTCGAAAGAGTTACAGTTTTCATGAACCTTGCAGACGACCCTGCAACTGAAAGGATCATCACACCAAGGATGGCACTTACAACAGCAGAATACTTTGCTTTTGAAAAAGGAATGCACGTTCTCGTTATCTTAACTGATATGACCAACTACTGTGAAGCATTAAGGGAAATTTCAGCTGCACGTGAAGAGGTTCCAGGAAGACGTGGATACCCAGGTTACATGTACACTGACCTTGCTTCACTCTATGAAAGGGCAGGTCGTATGGAAGGTAAAGAAGGTTCAATTACCCAGATGCCAATTCTTGTTATGCCTCAAGATGATATTACTCACCCAATTCCTGACCTGACAGGTTACATTACCGAAGGACAGATTGTATTAAGCAGAGATCTTTACAGGAAAGGTATTTACCCTCCAGTAGATGTACTCCCATCACTTTCAAGATTGATGAGTGGTGGAATTGGTGAAGGAAGAACAAGAGAAGACCACAGTGGTGTATCAGACCAGCTGTATTCAGCATATTCTGAAGGTCGTGACTTAAGAGACCTTATGGCTGTTGTTGGTGAAGAAGCACTTACAGAACGTGACCGAAAATATCTCGCATTTGCAGATGAATTCGAGAACAAGTTCGTAACAGAAACCAAAGATGAAGACAGAACCATCGAAGAAACACTCACCATTGGTTGGGAACTTCTAAGTTTACTTCCTGAAGCCGAACTTAAGAGGGTTAAAGCAGAGCATATTCCAAAATATCACCCTGCACATAAATAACCTCCTTTTATTTATTTTTAGAGGGATAAAAAATGGCACAAGAAATGTTAGAAGGAGTTAATCCAACAAGGATGGAACTTCTTAAACTTAAGGACCGTGAAAAGCTCGCAGTTAAAGGGCATGGTCTCCTTAAAGAGAAAAGAAATGCGCTCATAATGGAATTTTTCAACATACTGGAACGTGTAAAAGGTTCCAGAGATGAAGTTGAGAAAAAAATGGCAGAAGCATTTGAAGATCTCACAACTGCCCAAATTGTTATGGGAGACTTAGCTGTTAAAAAAGCTGCTGTGTCTGTTAAAGAATCCGTAAAAGTAGATATCGACTCACGGAGTGTAATGGGTGTTGTAGTGCCTATACTTGAAGCTGAAACTTCACAAAGAAACATGGTTCAAAGAGGTTACGGGTTTATGGATACCTCTGCTAAACTAGATGAAGCAGCGAGGAAGTTCGAAGAATCCATCAATTTAATACTTGAACTTGCAGAGATCGAAAAAACCATAGTACTTCTTGCAGAAGAGATAGAAGCAACAAAAAGAAGGGTAAATGCGCTAGAGCACATAATCATTCCAAGGGTAGAAAATACAGTCAAGTACATTGAAATGCGGCTTGAAGAAATGGAAAGAGAAAACTTCGTAAGGTTGAAAATGATTAAAAAGGCCATGGAGTCATAAAATGGGAGCGATTAGAGTATTAAATCGAGTAGATGAGGTTAAAGAAGAGCTTAAAGATGAAGAACTTCACGCATTAGGCGATTTTAAAGTAGGGAACATTGTGGGTAAACTACGCGCAGTAATAGCTGATGAAGACACTGATATTAAAGCTAATGAAGCCAAGTCAATAAAGATTAAAAAGATCAATATCCCTAAAAACTATATAACCTTTTTATCAGCCTATGCAGCAAACAGGTACGGCCATACAGTTGCAGTAGGAGAAGAAGTTTATCTTCCTATGGGCATGAAAAGAACAGTTGACCATGCTTCATTTCTTGCAAACCTCGATGGTACTATAAAAAAAGATGACTTACTTGGAGTTTTAGTTCTTCTCCCTGTAGAGATGATTAAATAAACTCCCCTACTATTTTTTTTATTTAAATTATTTAAAAAAATAAATTAGGGTTATCCCTATCGTTAAATTTATATTAACAATAATATTTCAATGTTTTAGGTTATTTTTATAAAATTTATATGAGTGAAATAGATAGAATTAATAGATGAAAAAATTAGATCACTCAGATAATGTCCTTAAAAAACAGGTAATAAGTTTAAACCGGCATCTTCCAAGACGTCGAAAAACATTAGCAGAGCTTTTGAGAGAAGAACGGCCCCATGTATTAGGTGCAGATGGTACAAGACACCGGTTTAAAAATGCAGAACTTAAAAAAATTGCCAGTATAATTGATAAAGAAGACTATAAAAAATTAAAACTTCCTATTTATATTGAAATTGAGTCATTAACCTCTGGAGCAAAAATTGCCGGAGACATTGAATCAAGCATTATTTGCAAAATATTAAAGATAGATCCATGTAAACGTGAACTTTTTATATATAGACCTCAAATAAAGGAACTTAGGATTGAGTTTCCAACAACTACACAGTACATCTTTCTTGTAAGATAATCAAATTAATACAGTCAAGGTGATCAAATGAGTATAGACCCCATAGAAGATATCATGGATGATCCAGATAAACGTGCAAAATTATTTTTAATACTCTCTGGAGCATCGATTGTAGTAACTATAATGATAGTAATAGGGACCTTAATCTTTATTCTACGTGTTTTAGGCCTATTTTAATGAGAGTTTAATTATAAATTACTAAATTATTTGTAAAATTAAAAGTAATTGATAAGTAGCGAGTAAAAACTACTTATCTTCTCCAAAATATAATGAAACGCTATTTTTAAATATCACACACTAACATTTCTGGCCAGTATTTTTTCAGGGAAAGGTTCAAGCTCATTATAAACTCTTTCAACCAGCCTTTCTGCTTTATAAATGGCCTTTTCAAGATTTTCATCTGATGCTATAACTGTTGCAGCAGGTTCATCTTTTTCAATGATAACATTTCGCTCAGGAATATCATATACGCCCTCAAAATCTAGATTTCCCGCAATACAGCGTCTTTTTGCAAAAATAACCATCTTAACAGCGAATTTATTTGGTTCAGGTATTTCAATTATTGTACCGCTGCATGCTTTAATATGGGCATCCACCATGTTAATTCCAAACACCTCCTCAGCACACTCAAATGTACCCTGAAATCTTGGATTAACTTCGATAACATAAATATCTTCTCCAGTATGGATCATATCTACCCCATTTGATCCTAAAAGGGATAATTCTATTATAGCATCTTCTGCTGTTTTTTTAACCTGCACGTCATCAGTAAATGGAACTACATTTCCACAGTATGCAAATTCATCAGGCTGTCCAAGTCCATCTTCTCCAAGTATCTGCCTGCTTGTAAAAATTGCTTTAGCTTCGTTCTTTGTTGATAAAACTGATGCGCTTACATTTTGGCCTTCGATAAACTCTTGAAGCATCATACCTCTAAAATCAGTATTTTCATTTGTTTCTTCAAACCTTCTGATGCCCTTGCCCCCAGCCCCAAAGATAGGCTTTACAATGAATTTTTTATCTTCTTTGCTCTTCACTATTTCAGCTGCTTCACTGTAAGAAGATACTAAAAAAGTTTCTGGGACGTTGAATTTATCTTTGAGTAAATTATAAAGGTTATATTTATTTTCGATATGTGCAATTTTTTTGTTCCCTACTACTTTTGATTCTGGAAATTTATCCGGCATTGCTCCTGCACTGAATAGAATACAGTCTACATCATCAACAACTTCATTTGCATAATTTTCAAGAAGTTTAGGATCAAACCTCTCGATATAGTACCCACAGGATTCATAAGGAATTTGGTTTAATATGCATCTTAAATAATCAGAACATTTTACAAGGTCACTTGTACAAAAATAATCTACAGAATAGATGGTATTTCCCATCTTTTTTGCAGAGCAAGCCACAGGTCGCGAATTTGTACCTACAACAAGAATGTTTTTCATAAAAACTACCTCTTGTGTTTTAAAAGGAATAGTCCCGAGCGGAGTCGAACCGCCGTCGCCGGTTCCAAAGACCAGCAGGATTACCACTACCCCACGGGACTAACTAAAATAAACAGATTATCTGCGCCGTGGCATTTCAGTTATTTACTGTTTGTCATATTTAAAGTTATCGCTTATATATTCAAACAACAAACTAACTTATTTCGAGCTTCATTGTATTTAAATGTATCTTTAATGCCATCGGAGTATCCTATATTTTTATTTAACTTTAATACAGGATTAACAGATAATTTGCTTATTTTAAATTCCTTATAGTATTACAATATTGCTATTTTTTATGCATGATTACATATAACCTTTATGGAAAATTAACCGCGAAAAAGTTATTATAAGTTTAAAAATAAAAATCTCTTCCCTAAACCGGTTCTTAATTTTATAATTCCCAAGAGTTGCATAATTACAATCAAAAAATAGTATTGATTAATTTATTTACAGCAGAAACCATTAAAAACATGTTGTTTTGCCGTCATCTTCATACTCTTCTATCACATATCTTATTGAATCTACATTTTCTGCATTTATTAGGATTATCCGTGGAATTAAATTCTGTATTTCCAGATATCAAATCATGTACATGACCTATAAGGCTAATTATGCTCTTTTCAGCTTTCGCGTCAAAATAAGATGCCCAGAATATATTATCAGTTCCCCTCTCACGGAGAGATGCTACAATCTGCCTGTCTTCTTCGATCATATCTTTAAATGCCAGGCAGTACCCATAAACCTGATTTATACTTGAATAATAAGGTATAGTGCCAGGTTTGTCATCGATTATTATAAATTCATCAGGAGTCATCCATATTTCATCTATAAACCCCCGAATTCCATAATTAGCTGAAACTACTGGAAATTCACGCGATAAAAGCTCCCCTGTTTTTGAGGATTCCAGCATCTCGTCAAATGTTGCCGGTACTGCTTCTTCTTTAAAGTTTTCCTCCAAAATAGCGTGCTCTTTTACCCCCTTAACCATAGCTGCCGTAGGTGCAGTTTTAATCTGGCGAACGTTCTCAAGAAAAATACCATATTCACAGTAGCCCTGCTTGTTTAACCAGCTAATAGGGAAGTTAGTCTTATTCTCGATTATTTTAACTTGAGATACAGTGGGATGGGGAATTGAATCTGGAAATGACATTTATTATGCTCCTAATATATTTTAGAAGATTTTGCCTAATTCCATACTAGTACAAACATTGATGCAGAAGGTTCAGGAGACTATTTCAAAAATATATTCAAATTTAAACATTTAAAATATTTTTATCTCACTAAATTCAAAATCTTCTTAAATAATATTATTAGAAGTTAAAGGAATTATATAAAAACTGTCTTTTCTCCCTACTTTAATCAATGATCCTCAAGTCACAAGGTTATGCCTAATTTTTATCTAATATTCAATGTGAAAAATTAAAAATAACTGGCGCTACCTATATATGGAACAGATTATTTAGTCCTTCCCAGTGCCATTCACCATCTCTATCCCAACCCGTTGCAACATTAGGAACATATCTCACTGCATTATTAAAGAAATAACCATCTTTTAATGAATTTAAACCAACAAGTAAAAGCAGCCCCTGAGGCCTGCTGAATGCCACAAAGTACTGCCTTATAAGATCATCAAACGCTCTATCAAGCGCGTCTCGTTTGGGTATTCCCAGCTTAGAAAATTTCCTCATGTTATCCTCCAATGTACATGACTTTCCAGGGGTTCCAGGAAACCTTTTAAATGCATGGTTTGCATAATTCATTTTAAAATCAGAACCCACGTCCACTATAACAATAGGAAACTCCAGACCTTTAGACTGGTGAATTGACATTATATTTATCCCGTTTTCAGGCAAATTCTCAAGAATATCCAGATCAAGGTTTATAGCGCCTAATGCAATAGGTACAAATATATTCCACATTGCCTCTATTACTGAATCTTGATCTAGATCCCTATTTCTTCCATTTAATATTATATTTGATTTAAAATCGCTGAATAAACTGGTCTGTGTAATGGTTTTAATAATAATCTCCAGATAAACAAGGCCTTCCTCATCTAATATTTCAGGTATCCATTTAACCATTTTATAAATAAGTTCAATCAGAGGCACTTCTGTTTTATTCTCTTTTATTTGAAAATAGCTTCTCCAAGTATCTATAAAAGCATTTATTTCTTTAGATTTATCTTCGTTAGTATCTATGTATTTTAAAGCTTTAGACCTCCAGATTTTAAACCTGAATACTGCATTTCGAGGTAACCTACCAAAAGTATTCTGGATTTTACATTCAGGATCTATACATTCCAGAAGTATTCCGCACAATATTTCAATAACTGGTATTCTACCCAAGCTCTGCCCGCGGGGATTAAAAACAGGTATTTGAGGATTATTTTTATTTAATTCATCTTTAAGGAGTATTGGAAGTCTTGGATTACCTTTAAAATCTAGTTCAAGGGGAGAACTACATAAAAATGCTATATCTGAAGGAGATCCTTCTTTCTCATCAATTTTAATTTTAAATGAGTTATTTTTATAATCTAAATTAACTTCATTGCCATGAGTGATTTCACGTATGAACTCAGCTAGGTTTGCTGCAAGGGTATTAATATCATCCCTAAACATTCCAAGAACTGGAACATTAAGCGGATTTTCTAAGCTGGGTGAAATGGATCTTTTACCTGCTGCACGTGCATTCTGGAACTCTTTATCAATCTGTATGAATTCATTGCAAAAATCAACTATATGCCCTGTGGACCTGTAATTTTTAGACAGGTTTACAAAAAGAGGATTTATTCCAATATGACTATTTAACCTACTTCCAAAATCCGTGAAAAGATCCACAGTGGCTCCTCTGAACCTGTAAAGTGACTGGTCATCATCACCAACAACAATGATACTGCCTTTATTTTTGATTGCTGTCTCTGCAATTTTAAGATAGATGGTTTCTTGAAGTAGGTTTGTATCTTGATATTCATCCACTAAAACTATTTTGATATTTTTTAAACCTTTTAATCTGTCAGTCTGGAGTTTTCTTAAAAATTCATCCTCAAGCATTGAAAAATCAAGAAGATTCCTTTTTTCCAGGTCGCTGATATAATCCGATATTGCATCATAAGCTATTTTAGCTCCCCTATGTTCATAATCATCTATGAACTCCTTAAAATTAATTCTATCATGATAAATCCTATCTTTTATCTCAAGAAGTATCTGGCTCATCATTGAAACATTAAGTCTTGTTCTTGCACCGCGTATATGATTCAAAAACCCCTGTAGATCCTTATCTTTTTGACGATCATGATCAAGCAGTCCAACTTTTATCATAAGTGCATTAGCTACAAGATCTTCAATTATAGAAGGTGAAGAGCCCGAATAACTGCTTTTTAAAATATCTTCAGCTATACTATCCAGCGTGCCTGTAACTATTCTTTTAAAATCAAGTTTTTCAAGCAGAACCCGGATAGATGAATACTTTGGATTCTCCATTAAAGTTGATTTCAGTTCATTTCCCCATTCAACAGTCCTAAATTTTAATTGAGCAGCTGCTTTTCTTGTAAAAGTGGTTGCTAGAATTGAAGATGGTTTGATACCATCTACAAAAATAAATTTCAGTATTTTTAGGACCATTACTGTTGTTTTACCGCTTCCAGGACCGGCCACTATAAATAAAGAAGTATCATGAGAAGAAGTTATTGCATTATGCTGATCTTCATTTACCTCGATCCTTATGTCCCTTCCAAGCTTTTCCAGGACTATCTTTTCAAAATCAGAGTATTCAATCATGAAACCGCTCATTAAATAAAATTAAAAAATATTAAAAATTTATTCATCTTTGGACGCTAATTCCTTTTTTCCAAGGCGATTCTTTATCATGGACCAGAAATCTTTGTCTTCATCACCTTTATCTTCATCTGGCTTAATCTGTTCCTCAATAATGGTACTTTTATTTAAAACCAGATCATAATCTTCTTTTAATTTATTATATTCAATATCCCTGAGTTCCAATTGTTTAGCCAGCTCTTCAGCTTTAGTTTCTAATTCCTGGAGTTTTGAGGTATCCATTTTATACAATTTTGTAGCTTTGGTATGCTTGCTTAAAAGTTCCTTGTAGGATTTTGATAATTCACTGTGTTTCCATTCCAGATCTTTAAATTCTTTCTGGTATCTAAGTTCCAGTTCTTTAAATTCATTTTTATATCCTTCAATGCTCATTTCATATCCTTTAAGCTTGCTCAGGTACTCCTTAACTGCCCATGTATCTTCCACACCGAATAACTCTTTAAAGTATTTTTCAGGTATTATAAGCACTCCTTCTTTACATTCCAGGTTATCAGATCTTTTAAGGGGGATAAGATACTGATTATACTCATAAACCTTTTGTTTACCGCCCACTGTCTTTTTAGCTCTCTTTTTATAGCATTTTACAGAGGTCTTAATTAGCTGTACCATTTATTCACTACTCCAAACCGAAGTCTAAGGGAAAATTTAGAGTATAACGCTCTTCAAGTTGTTTTATAGTATGTTGAAAAAATCTAGGATTTTTTCACATGCAAAAACCAAAGCCGGCGAAAAATTGAAAATTTCACCGGCATGTAAAAAATCAAAGATTTTTTACGGTTGCGAAGTTCTACTTCGCAAACACCGAAATTATAAATTTCGATAGTTTTGCAAACAATAAAAATCGGAGATTTTTATATGTTTTATACATATATATTCCCAACTTACACTAGCCATATGTTTATTTTTACTATTTTTATACCTTATCATATGGAACAGGAATAATATAAAACATGGACAATTTATGACATTTCATAAAATTATTTTGCCCCCTATTAAAAAAGTAATCCTATTAAAATAGCATATCATATAATTAGCTTTTTGAATGCATTTTCATAGTTTTAACTTGCTCTAAACGACCTTTAAGGCCAACAGTTAAAAATAACATTATAACAGCAGCAATACCAACTGCAATATATGCAAATTCGTAACCTGCATAAGTTCCCCCTTTAGAAGCAATTATACCCCCCACTAGTGCACCACCAACTAACTGGCCAGCACTGGCATTGATGTTGATCAGTGCCTGACCTGAGGCCCTGTATTTTTCTGGACTTTCCGATAACATGATGTATCTCAAAGGAGCCCCAATAATTGTAATTAACCCCACGCCCAAAATGAGGCCAGCTAAGATAAAAATATAGAACGAATATGCAAAGAAGCTTAAAATAAAAAGGCCTGCAATTAATATAAAGCTGCCTGTAAACATCACTTTTTTTGATCCAAATTTGTCAAGTAATTTACCAACTAAAGGTGCACTGATAGCCATGGTAATCACCAGAGGAAGAATCATTAAACTAGCAGTAGAAGTGGACAGAGATAACGAAATTACCGCAAATGAGGGGAGAAATATTATTGCCACCTGGCTTAAACCAGAGCCTATCGATATACCTGTAGCCAGTCTAACTTCCCTATTTTTTAATAAATTAATCTGAATTACGGGGTCTTCAGCACCTTTCTCAATTCTCCATAAGACAGGCAGTAATGCAATAGAACATAGTAAAAATGGCCATACATAAAGCGATTTAAGGCTTTCAGTAAAATTACTGCTGTCTATCTGATTTACCCCAAATGCAAGTGAAGCAACAAGAATTCCCAGTACAAGGGTTCCATACCAGTCAAAGCCTGAAACCCATTTTCTTTTAGTTTTAGGCAATATGAAATATCCTGCAGCGATAATTCCTGCAGCTATAGGTATATTTATTATAAAAAGCCACTGCCAACCATAGTTAAGAAGTAAACCCCCAAGTATTGGTCCAAAAATCGCTGACAAACCAAATACGGAGCCTATAATACCAAGTGCAGAGCCACGTTTTTCCGGAGGAAAAGTGTCCCCAATAAATGCACTTGCAACTGGAAAAATTCCCCCTGCTCCAAAACCCTGGATAGCCCTTCCAAGAATCATTATTTCAAATGAAGATGAAAATGCAGTGATTACAGAACCTGCAGCAAACAGGAATATATCGATTATGTATATATTTCTCCTACCATAAACATCAGATATTTTAGCCATAAGCGGCGTCCCTATCATGAAAAAAAGGATATAAATAGTAAATATCCAGGAAACAGCCCTATCATTTACAGCAAAAAATGATTTAACAGCAGGTAATACTGGCCCTACAATACCAATATCAAGGGCACCCATAAAGACGCCCACAAAAAGCAGGGCTAAAATTCTGTTTCTCTGTTTACTGTCCATAATAATTATTGTATTTATTGGTTAAAATATTTTTGAGCATGTTTAATAACTTTGAGAGGGAATATATGATAAAAAGTAATTAAAAAATATCTTCTATTTTTTAAATCTCCACTATTATCTCATTTCTCCTTAAAAATCCAGGTACTGCAGGATGGTTATATTGAGCTACCATAAAACGTGATCTAGGCTTAATTTGCTTTTTAGATAGCCATTTTTTTAGTCCTTCAATCTTTTCTTCGGCAAGTTTTTCTTTTACCCTGCCTTTAAATCTTAAGACCGCAGTTTTTTGACCTTTAAATTCTTTAAAATGAATTCTTTTATCATTGGGCTCAGGTAAAGTATCCATAGTATACTTTGACGGCATTGCAAAAGATATACGTTGAAAATTAGCTTCTGTTTTTTCCTCAGTAACTGGAGTAGTCATGCCTATATTCTCTGAAGCACCAACAGTTTCAGTAGTTACTGGAGCAGTCATTTCTATTTTTTCGCTCATTTCCTCTTCCACAACAGGTGCAGTCATTGCAATCTTGGAACGCTTCAGGTTACCCCCAAAAATGTAACCTGCAAGGATCACGAATCCTTTACGTACAGCATCATCAAATGATGCGTCGATATCCACCTGGGCTAAAATATAATCCGCATATTTTCTTATTTCAAAATTATCTTCTTTACTCTCTACATCATATGCCAGCGTTTCAGTCATATCTAACCCCAGATATACTTTGTTTGAAATTATTTAAGTAATTATTTTTAACGTATATTTAATACTAAAGATTCAAAGCTTCCACAGCCCATCATATATTAAAAGCTCAAAAACAGGATTACAGTCATAACTAATAAAAAGAATTCAAGGTAATATTTTACCAATATACAGTTTAAAAATCAATAAAAATTATAATAAATCCCGAAATTTAAAATATATCCTGCAAAAATAGCATAATTTCAAACAATTCACTTAAACAGCAATAAAACTTCATTAATCAAATATTATTTATGTTATAAAAGATAAAATTGATATTAATTAAATAATAATTGGAACGTGTTAAAAATGAAAGCCAGCAAATTTATAGGAATGACAGTTTTAGATAATGACGCTAAAGAAGCAGGTAAGATAGCTGAACTTGAAATAAAACTAAAACACTGCCTTGTAGATAAAATATGGGTGGCTACGGGATCCGCTTTAAATAAAAAATATTTTTCAGTTAAAGAGGAAGACCTGGACAAAATAGGAGACTATGTACAGCTAAAATTGAATGGAAAAGAGATTGATCAAAAAACTAAGGTTAATAAATTAGGCGAACTTGCAGAAACCGGCTCATTATTTAAGGATATTGTAGGAAAAACTGTCTTAACCTACGATGCTATGGATGTAGGTAAAGTAGGCGACATGCTCATCGACCCTAAAGGGTGCCTGATCCATAATGTGCTCATATCCACAGGACCCGCTTTCAGAAAAAAACATTTAGTAGTATCTGATGAAGATGTACACAGTTTTGGAGATTATGTTATACTGAAACTGAGTAAAGAAGATGTAAATAAAAGAATTACCGATTAATTGTTTTATTTACACTAATTTTTATTCTCTTTTTAAAATACAACCACCAATTCAATCAGTGAACTATTGTGAATTTTTTTTTCATTGATTAAAAAATATAATAGTACTGATGACCAATATAGTATAGTGAAATTTTTATTTTAAAAAAATTTTATTTTTAAATTAAACCTGCTCATTTTTATGAGTGATGGTTAAAAATCGTATGTGGAGCTAAAGAGCTGATTATATCACGCCTAACTTAACAATAGTTACAAAAATCAGGTAAATGGTGAATAACATGGTATGGGCCACTAAATTAAAAGTATCTATTTTGGAAAATGAAAAAGTCTTTGAAAAAGGTAAAAACAGCGTAAAATCAATAAATATAATTGAAGATATGGGAATAATTAAAATTGAGTATGAAAAAGATTCCCCGTGGGATATTGAATTAATTCCAATTCAAAATGCCCAGATAGCTTATAAAAAAGAGATATCTAAAAGGGGTGCATTAAACTTTGATCCCCATATTAGAGCAAGGGATTAACTACTTTTAAATTTTTAACTTTTTAAGATAACCATAAAATTTCCTTTTTACTATTTTTTATAGTGAATGGCCAAATATTTTTGACGCTATTTAATAAGATAATTTGTTTATATGCTTTCGAAAATACGATTCTCGAATACCTAAAATTTATAAATTTAAAAAGTTATGTCATTGACCTACTTATTGAATGTAAAAATTTAATTAAACTTAAGCAAAATGAAAATCATGGATACAGACTATCTCGAAAATTATCACCTTGAACTTAAAAACAGGAAACATAAAATTCTGGATGAACTCTGGGAACTCACACAAAACCACCTGGATGAATACATGGGCAAAATTACAAAATCCAGGGAAGAACTAGACATTTTAATGGCTGTAGAAAACACAGATGAATTTAAAAGCCTTTTAAAAGATTTAAGCTGTGTAAAGAATAGTTTAAATGAATTATATACTCAATTTTTAGATGATAATCTTGATACAGATCTTAAAAAGGACAAAATTATCGCATTAAAGGAAATGTGGGGAGAAGAGATAACTACTGAAGAAATCACAAGGGCTGTAAACTGCAGCAAAGGATATGCAAGGCAGTTTTATCTTCTAGATGGGAAAGTGATCCAGAAAGACAGTAGAAACGGGATCAGTGCAAAAACAAAAAGATACGTCTTAAAAAGGGATCAAAATTCATGTGTAGCCTGTGGATCCCTTGAAAATCTTGAAATACACCATATTATTCCAGTAATGGGTTCTACAATTAAAGATCAGGATGAAGCCCAAAATTTAGCTTTGCTGTGTAAAGAATGCCACTACCTCGCCCACAGCGGCAATTATTACAGGGGTCTCGCCTATGAAGATCTGGAAAGTTTCTGGGAATGGACTCAAAACACTGAAAAAACAAAAATATGGCTTATTTTAAAGGATATTCATGGTGTCGGCCTTAAAATAACTGAAAACATCTATAAATGCTTTCCAAGTATAGAAAAGTTAGAAAAAGCAAGTATTAAAGGTTTGACCAGGGTTCCGCTTGTAAATAAAGGGTTGGCTGAGCGGATTAAATTAAAACTTACCAAATAATCCAAGTAAATTTTAATTAATTTTAAAAATTGTTAAATCTTAAAACCGTGAGTAGCTCATGAACACAATATTATGCAATTTTAAGGCTTATCCCTGTTTGAATATATTTAATAAATCATAGAAGCTGCACTCTACAAAAATCAATATTATAATTGTAATATACAACATATTTAAATCCAGCATAATCTTTTTTATAGTTAAGGAACATTATTATTTAATTTTGGATTTATAAAAATATTTTAATGGGCTTAAACTTAAAATATAGTTCAAATACCTACGAATTAATGTTAATATTCATTTTAAATTTAAATTAACCAATCATTAGAGCTATTAAATTATAGCAAAATATAATAATTAATAATGGCAATTATTAACTATTGTTAGAATTATAGAGTTGTTGGAAAAAAGGCTAAGAGGTGATTTGTATGGAAAAAACGGGAAACGCGATAATTCTCATAGTTTTAGGTTTAATAGTTTTAGCATTTCCACTTTTAGGAGTAATTCCATTTAGCGTGCTAACTGGTGTTGCAGTGCTATTTTTGGGTTTAGGTCTTCTATTTATGGGTGCAGCCTCAATGGGCGAAAGTCTAGTTATGGGCATTATAGAACTCATTTTAGGATTTTTAGCATTAATTTTTGGCCTAGGATTTATATTTAATCCTGCATTATTTAGTTTCGTGGCAGCTTTATTCGTGTTCATTGCAGGTATATTCCTGGTAATAGCAGGAATTGTTGCCATAGCATCTAAAACTACAGGAAGCAGGTGGACAGGACTAGTAGCTCTAATTTTAGGTATAATCTACATAATTGTAGCTGCATTCATTAAAGATCCGCTGTATTTAGGTATATTAATTGGATTATGGCTTTTAATAACTGGAATAATAATGTTATTCCAGAAAGATTAATTAAAAGTCTTTCCAACAACTCTACTTTTTAACAGCTGTTTTTATCTGCAATTAACTATTAAATGTTTTAAACTGTATTACAGTCAAAAAAATATAATAAAGCGTTTTTTTTAAGCATGTGCTTCCTTCTTTAAAAAAAGGGAAAGCACAAATACAAACGCAAGTATTATTGCCCCTATTAAAAATGAAAAGTTTACACCAGATATTAATGCAGATATCTGCTGTGCTGGATCTGGATTAATGATATTTTGAAGGTAGCTGTGCTGTCCAAATGACATAAAGCTTACAAATAGAGATGAACCAATTGCACCCCCCATCTGCTGCAGGGAAGTCATTATGGCAGAACCTGAAGCGTAATGTTTAGAATCCAAATTCCCCAGAGTATTTGTCTGGTTTGGAGACATTAAAAGGGCTGATCCTATATACAAGCCGCAGTTTATAATTAACACGGCAGCAAGGGTGGTTGAAACAGAAAGGTTCGATAAAAATATCATTGAAATGCACATAATAGCGAGACCTGAGCTAACGATAACCCTTGGTCCATGCCTGTCATATATATGGCCTGCAAGAAGAGGCAGTAAACAGTTTAAAATACTTCCAGGCAGCATTACAAGACTAGCAACAAAAGAAGTAGTTCCAATTCCATTCTGCAGATACATTGGAAGTATAATCACTATTGCAAAAACGACCATCACATTAATTACATTAATTATTATCCCTATGGTGAAAAAGGGATAATTAAAAACATGAAGGTCCAGTAAAGGGTGTTCCATGGTTAACTGACGTGCTGCAAATAATATAAGACTAACTATGCCTATAATTAGAGGCAGCATAACATTCAAGCTTAATCCATAGTCTCCTAAAGCACTGAATCCCATTATAATTCCACCAAATCCCACAGCAGCCAGAATAACAGATAAAATATCGAGTTTTGGGCGTGTTACTTCAGTGACATTCCTTAAAAAAGAAATGCCTAAAACTGATGTGGCTATGAAAAAGACTAAAACCAGTAAAAAGAACCAGTGCCAGTCCATAAAGCCTATAAGAAAGCCCATAAATACTGGTGCAAACATTGGTGCAGAAAGAATTACAAGAGATACAAGTCCCATGACCAATCCCTGCTTCTGTCTGGGTATTAATATTAGTATTGTGTTAAATATTAGAGGTACAAGAATACCTGTTCCAACTGCCTGGATTACACGTCCAGTAAATAAAACCGGAAAATTTGATGAAATACCTGACACAATCGTTCCTATAATTAAAAATACCATTGAATACATGAACAGTTTTCTTGTTGAAAACCGCTCAATAAGAAACGCGCTGATAAGAAATACAATACCCGAAACAAGAACATAAATAGTGGTCAACCACTGTACTGTCCCTGCTGAAATATTATACTGTAACATTATATGCGGAAATACTATGCTCAACGCGGTTTCACTTAACATCGACATGAATCCGCCAAGTAAAAGTACAAATAAAATTTTTTTAGTGTTATTTTTGTTAACTGAAAACTTATTTTCGTTTGAATTTAACCCCATTTGTGGATAATCTTCATCTGTATTTAAAACCATTTTTGAATTCTCTCCTATATTAGACCAGTCTACATAATTTGAAAAAATAGAGATACTTCCCATTATTCTAATTAGACCAGTCTACATAATTTTGTTAAAAAAATTCATTTAAAATTCTTTCAATAATAATATTATTGAGCCAGTAGAATGGGAATCTGCTTTGCAATTTCAATGAAAGGTTTATCACTCTTTTTCGTTAAAGACATGATTATTGCCCCTTCCACCATTGACTGAATAACCAGTCCAAGGGTTTCTGCTTTTTCCCTGTTGAAACCCCCTTCTATTAACTTCTGAGTATAAGCATCTTGCCATACATTAAAAGCAGATTCGCACGCTTTTCTTAAAGTTTCGCTGGTTGCAGCTGTTTCCAGCGCAATAAGGTTGATCGAAACTTTTTTAGTGCTTCTAAGTGCTAATTTTTCATCTTTTTGAGTATATATCAGATCTGCCATTTCTTCAATGGAATTTTTAATGGATTCTGCAGGATCCTGGATTTTTGCAAGCCGTTCTTTTATTGTTTTTTCAACAAATTCTTTTGTTAAATTTACAGCTTCGAGTGCCAGTTGTTCCTTTCCATCAGGAAAATAATAGTATAAAGAGCCTTTAGGAGCATTACTCTCCCTTAATATCTCATTTAATCCAGTAGCATGATATCCTTTAAGCTGAAAAAGAACTGTTGCAGCTTCCACTATTCTATCTCTTGTATCACTTTTTTTCATTATACCATCCCAATTATAATGACTGGTCTATATAACTCTATTCAAATTATGGATATAATCCCATAAATAGTTATAGGCCAATTTAACTATTATCAACCTGGCTATGTATCCAAATATTTCAAAATAAAATTAAAATGTGATCATTTTAAAATACATCATATATCGCCAAAATAACCAAACATGCATATAAACATATTCAAAACCTAGAATAGCCCTAAAATACACTTATTAAAAATTTAACTAGAATCATACTTGTAAATAAAGCCAAAGCCAGATAGGTTAAACTTATAACAATCAGTTAACATGAATCGTCCGAATATTTCATTTTTAAAACTCATTTTTATACGAATTTTATATTTAATCTTTTTAAAAACCAGAATAATAAAAGTAATAAATGTAAAAACCTCTTTATTTTGCTTTAAATGTTAAAAGAACAGAATAGGGATGAATTATGGAATGATTTGGGAGTAATTCTGGAAAAATTATTTTTATTACGCACCACCTATTTTAATTAAAGAGCGTTAGGTTCATTTAAAAATAATGTGATCATCATGGTTTATGAAATACTTATACCGTCAATACCGTTTGTAGGGGGTTATTTAGTAACATATACACTCTACAAGACAGGTTTAATAAGAAAATCACTTCATGTGAATTTATGGAACTTTATATTATTCAGTGCATTTTTAGTAACTGCGTGTGCAGGATTTGTACTTATGGTTTTACTTGAACTAGGCATAATCACATCCATTAATTCAGGACTTCTTTACTGGCATGTAGAATTCGGCATCACCATGGCATTAGTTACAGTATTCCATATAAGTATTTACTGGAAAAGTACCAGAAGGCTGTTTACAGGAGGGAGAGGGTGAAATCTTGAAAAATAAAATTAAAAGTAAGTTAGCTGATTTAAAAAATGCAGTAAATCAAAATATTTCCCCTCAAAAACAGAAAATAATTGGGGCTGCAGCAACTGTACCTGTAATTGCAGCATCAACCATGTCAGGAGTTTGTGCAGGGGGCTGTCCGTACGGATTAACAAACGATCCCTATCCAGGACAGTGCCATCTCTATACTGACAGTACTGGAGACGGCATCTGCGATCTTTCACAGGCCGCTGCCGTTTCAAGCACTCAAAGTACAGATGCTAATACTCAGACTACAGATTCAAATACAGATATAGATACTCAAAATAGTACATCCAGTGATGGATATTATGGGGGACACGTTCAAGATGGAACTTCAGACCAGACAAATGCAAGCACTACTACAGTTCACGATCCCAGTTCAGGGACTGGTGATTCATTAAATACCGGCAATGACTACCATATAATTCCCGTAAGTCTTTTAATTATAGGTGCGTACCTATTTACACATTATCTTTTCAGTAAAGGTATTTTAAAACCTCAAAAACATAAAAGATTGTGGAACTTGCTGTTAATGGGAGGTTTCTTGGGATCCGGCGTCACAGGAGTACTGCTAATCTATATGATAAATTTAGGTATTGGCCTGGTTTACAGACAAGGCCTGGACTACTGGCACGTAGAATTATCACTCATGATGGTTATAGTCACCCTGATTCACTTCCACATATACAGAAAACCATTTAAAAACATGTTTAAAGTACTGTTCCCATTCAAATCGAGTTTAAATAAAAATAAATCCAAAATCAGAGGCACGTCCAAATAAAGGACCTTGCCCCTATCATTCATTTTCCAATCTGCCCCCAGATTACTTGTTGAAAAAGTCCAGTGTGACACTTTTGGCACTTTTAAGTTCCTTAGGTGGTTCAAGTGCCTTAAATTCAAGTTGATACTTTTCAAGAAGTTCCTGGGCGTCTTCAGTTATAGATGGGGCTACCAAAAGACCTCTAACAAAATCTTTATGGTCCGTGAAGTCTTCAAAATATTTTTTTAACTGCTTAACTGCATTGATACCGGCCTGTCTGCTTTTAAGTTCCAATACCATTAAACTACCGTTTTTATCCTTACCCAATATATCTATAAAACCTGTAGATACCTGATATTCCTTAGAAGTAGGCCTGAATCCTTTTTCAATGATTTCTGGGCTTTCCATTATCATGGTACGCATATCTTCCTCATAACCTGCTAGTTCAAGCTTTTTAATGTCTTTACCAATATGATAAGATACCATATGTGTTTTACATATTTCAACTTCAAGAGACTCAGGTGGATTTCTCCTTACCCCCCAGAGGTAAACTCTGCCGTTTTCCATTCTTGTCTTGAATTTACAGTTAGGGGGCTGCCAGTTAACAGGCTCCAGATTATAATCCTGATGGACTAAAAATGAACCGTCCGTTTTGATAATTATTGTCCTGTCTCCAGATCCTAGCCTGCTTGTAGCCCTGCCCCTGTACTTTATCCTGCAGCAGGCCACTATTATTATAAATGCCCTTTTAAAAATTGCTTCGTTTATAAAATCAAAAACTTCTTCCATTTTAGGATTTTCATCTAACTTAATTATCATTAAACATCCTCAAATTATTAAAAAAAGGTAAACACCATTTTAAAACTAATATTACATTTTCAAACTATAAAAATATAATTATAAACGAAAATAGAGAACTGTTTAATGATTTAAAGTACAATTAACATAAAAATATTTATTATAATATTAAATTTAAACTCGTATGTCCAGAGTATTGTGCAAAATATTCTTATTTAAATTATTATGTAATTTTTTGATTAAATAAATGGAATTTCAACCTAAATTAACCAGTATGGAAAAATTTTTTATTTTTCCGATTGAAAAAAACAAAGCTTGCAAAAACTATGTTTTTGCAGCCGCAAAACGAAGCTTAAGAAAATGTGCAACATTTTCTTTTGCCGGAGGAAATTTATTTCCTCGGCCGCAAAAACCTCTGGTTTTTGCAGGCATCAAAAACTTTGTTTTTGATAGCTAACAAACACGATGTGTTTGAGTGCCGTACGAAACGAAGCTTGCAAAAAACAAGGTTTTTGCTGCTCGAAAATCGTAGATTTTCGATAGTTTCTTGGCTCCGAGACAAAGCTTGCGAAACTGTCAAAAACCTTCGATTTTTGAAGACCGTCGGTTTTGTGAACATGAACGAATTTAAAATAAGAAACTTTTATCCAGTAATTTAAAAGGTTAAATTAAAATTAAATCACTTTGAAGTGATTTTATTTATTGCCCTTTTCAAAGCAGATTCAAATTCATGAGATTCTCCATTTGAGGCATCTAAAGCTCCTTTAAGATAGGGAAGTGATTTTTTATCTCCTATGGTTCCAAGGGCATTTGCCGCATTTACCCTTACAAGATAACTTTCATCTCCAAGAGAGCTGACCAGATATTCTACAGATGCATCACCAATTTTACCTAATGACAGCACAGCACAGGATCTTAAAATGTAATCATTTTCTTTTAAAATTCCTTTTAACGGTTCAAGAGCGCGATAATCGCCCAAATTTCCAAGTGCATCCACCACTTCACATTTAACATTTAAAGACCCATCATTTAATGCATTAATGATTGGTTCAACTGCGCGCCGGTCCCCGATTACACCTAAAGCTAGTGCTGCTGTTTCCCTCACGTGCCAATGTTCATCCTTTAAGACATTGATTAAAGGTTCAACCGCCTGCCTGTCCCCAATTCTACCAAGCGATAAAACTGCAGCTTTACGAATAGGCCAGTATTCATCATTCAGGAGATTAATTAAAGGTTCAACCGCTTCTTTTGCATCTATATCTCCCAGAATATATGCTGATTTTTCCCGAATTCGTTTATCTTCGGTTATATCTAATGCTTTTACAAGGCCATTTATATCCTTTTTGTCCCTCATCTTTTCCAGATCTGAGATAGAAATCATTGTGATCATCATATCCATAATTTTATCACATATCTATTTAATGTCATTAATATCTATTGACCATATAATTTTTATAAATGTTTACTAGCTTAGATCATACCATTAATCATTTTTGAATGCACCATATCCCAAATAATGCCCAGATAATTCAAACAATACGTTTTTTTGTCAAAAACAGTCTTTTATAATTCTTTTAATTCTAATAAACAATTAGTGTTACATTATAACAATTAAAGTGCATCATCATGTGCTATAATTTATAGCTACTATTTAATTTATACTTAAAAATTAGCTTAAATCATCCCCCAAATATAATTTCAAGACATTCATAGCCGTTTAAATAAATATTTAGGTTAATAGACATAAAAACCATAATTATTAGAATTATTTTTATTAGTTTTATTTATATCCAACTAATTATATTAATTATTCCCTAAGGAATTATAATAGTTCTCCTTCCAAACACCTTTAATTTTATATCTAAATTGTAGTTACACGAAATTATTATTAGTTATGAAAAACATAAAAAAAGATACGAAATTATGCAGAGGTGGTTGCAATTAAAGGAAAAATACTATTTTTAGTTAGCGCATTAGTTATTACAAGTATTACTGTAGCTGCTTATCCAGTAATATCTGCTAATTCCCAATTAGGACAGCCAAACCAGTCAAATTTAGGAAATCCCGCAAATAATAATCACAAGATCAGTTCAATAAATAAAATATCAAACAGGGTTTTACATCACTCAAATCTTAATGTTAAATCATCAACCCCGAAAAAGTATACAAATCATAAAGTCAAGTCATCTAAATCACGTTCAATTGCGCAGAAGTACATAAAAGAACATAATGCAGTAGCAGGTAAACCTGAACGATACAAAATAGGTGGGAAATGCACAGATGTTGTTCCTGTTTTATTGAAGGGTAAACGGGTAGGAGAAATAAATATAGACCCTAAAACCGGCAAAAATGTGGGCGGTGCAGGAGGAGCACCTTAATTTACTTTTTTTAAGTACATATCAATTAATTCAGTAAATTACTCCTTTTAAACTCTGTAAAACACTTTATCATGAGACATGGAGTAAAATATGTCCAATATATTTAATAATAGAATGTAAATATTTATGTTCCAAAAAAGATAAAGTAATAGATGAGGTGATTATGCTTGGCAGAAGTATTAGTACCTGTAACTTTTAGTCGAGAAATAGAAGGGAAAATAAGTGATTTAGTCATACCTGAAGAGTTTGTCAAGGATTTCCGTTTTATAAGTGATACTGAACTTATAGTTGTTATACGAGTCCTAGGCTCAGATATAGAAAAGCCCCTAAATTTCTTTGAAAGCAGCAAAGGAGATAAATTCACCATAAAAACCATAGAAAATAATGGAAAGCAAATATATGATGAATTCACATTAATTGATATGGAATCAAACGAAGGCCCATATCCCACTGCAGATATAGATATAGAACCTCAAGAGATTAAACTAATACTAGAATTTGAAAAAAAATGACCAAATAATTATTATTTTAAATTAATTTTTATTCTCATTTTACTAATTAATCAAAATATTACTTACTTAAAATAAAAGCATTATAATGCCTATCTTTCTCTTTTTACACGCTCTCTGGCCTTTAAAATTAAAAATATTATTACTCCAATTACAATTGCAGCAATAATGCCCCATATCAACGCGACTCCTATAATAAGTATTGTATTAATAACTGCATTTACAAAGCCCATTATTGCATTAACTAACGTAGATATTATATCCATGTATTATTATTTTGTTTTTAATTGGATATAAATTTAGAGATTTTTAAAAACTGATTTACTGTTATTTAGTTAACCTTCAAAGTGTACAAGTACAAACAGCAATTTAGATAGTGATCCCGTTTGAAATTGGTAAAAATATAAATAAAAGTTAGAGCATAGTTATTACTTAAATTAAATAATTTAATAATTTTTAATGTAATGGTGGACCATTAAGTGAAGCTGTTAAAAAAGACATTAACATTAATACTTATCCTGCTGGCAGTATTTGTGACTTATGAATCCTTTTTTATAGATAATACTCCTTTAAATTATTTTTCTTCTAAATCGGCCAGTTCAACAGTTTATGTTGAAAATGGAGTTTCAGGCATAGTAGCTATAACTGATCCATCAATTCACAAAACAGTATGGTTTAATATTAGTTTTTATCCTTTAGAAACTGGTTCTGGAGTTATTGTAAGTAAAAATGGATATATTATAACTGCATTTCATGTTATAGGTGATCCAGAGTCCAATACCATCAATGTGCTTAAAACAATGAGTGATGATGATATCAAGACGTATGTGGAGCAGGCGGCAGTATCTACCTATTTATCAAATTATAACCCCCAGTTAGGCGCGGAATTATCTGGAAATAATATGGTCAGTCAAAGTAATTTAAGCTCCAATACACGTGCAACTACAGATCTGTTGATTCAAAACAATTTAATTAGCGTAAAATATTATAAGCAGGTCATTAAAGTTAAATTTCCATCTTCTACAGGAATTAAACCACTAAATGCTCAGCTGGTTGATGTTGGAAATTCAGGCAGCGATAATGATGTTGCCCTCCTGAAAGTTAACCCTGCAGGCAGAAATTTACCTGCATTAAAAATCAGTTCCCATGATCCAAAGAATGGAGAAAACATCCGCATATATGGTTATCCCGCAGACAGTAATGTGACACAATCTCAGTTATCAGTAAACCCTTCCACAACCACAGGCAGCCTTGTATCAGAAGTACGTAATTCACACGATATACTCTACTACAAAACAAATGCATCTACATTCCCAGGTTATAGCGGAGGTCCTGTTTTAAATAGTAAAAATGAATTAATAGGTATTTTAATATATGGAGTGCAGTCAAAAGGAAGTTTTTTACGGGAAATAAAATCAAGATATGGCTTATTTTTATCTTCAAACTATATAATACAGATATGCATGAAAAATGAAGTTCCCATAGATATCGCATAACAGGATATCCTGTAGATCTACTAAAAAAATTCCAAGTAGATCTACATAATATTATTCTAAAGTAAGTAAATCTATCTTATTAATTAACTGCTCATTTTTAACTTTAAATACTTCAAATGCTTTTTTATTCCGGTTGTTGTATTCTACAAGGGATTTCGATATACCGCCTGAAAGTTCTTCATAATCAGTTTTAAAGTCTACAAGCAGCTTTTCCAGCTTTTCCAATTCCATTACTTCCTGACATTTAGGGTTAAAAAGCCTGGCTGTTTTAAATCGATGGTTACCCATTAAACTAACCCCTCCTTCTAATTTAAGTGCAGGACCATATAATTCCTGTAGTTTATCCGATTTTTCCAACAATTCTTTTAAAGCCCTTACTTCATTTAACTTGGAATCTACTAATTTAACAAGATTAGATTCCATTTTAGGTCCTACGTTTCCTTTGTTTTTTATACCCTCTTTACTCTCCATATTTACCAGTCCTCCATTTATATTCCTTATTTTCCAATAAGCTTAAACTTCACAACTGAATCTAGAGCATATGCCCAACTTAGAGCATTATATAAATATTAACTGGATGTTAGAGTTCTTAATCAAACTAAACCTCTCTTATTAAGATTAATGATTTCATATACTTGCGTGCATATCCTAATTTTAAATCAGGTATTTCAAATATTTGACTCCCCACCATATCGATGTAAATTGGTATTCCAAACTTAATATGGAATTCGTGATAGTGACTCATAATAACATTATGTAATATTAGGAATGATTCTAATATAAAAGATTTTCTGTCAGATATAAACTTAAAAACGCATTTAGAAGACCAGTATTCCCAACTACCAACATACCAGTACAACTACTACAACATGCAAATTAATAATAAAAACCGCCCCCTGAGCAGCGAATTTGAAAGACTGCACAAAAATTAATTTAAACATCTTGATTTGAAAATTATTACTTTCAAACAGATAAATAAAATAAATTAGCGCCCAGCGCGAATTTGGAGCAGTTTACAGTTAATAAAAATGATTGATTAAACCAGGACTGCATAGCACATATAAAGATGCCCTGAAAAAATAATTTTTCATCTTAAATAATTTAATAAAATTTTATAACAACTGCAGTACAAAAAAGATTAATATTTCATTAATTCACAGTTTTAATTCGCTTTTATACCTCTTTAAATTCAAAAAAACGCATAATAATTATGTTTTCATGAAAAAATTAAATCAAAAAAAATATATGCTCAAAAATACCATAATCACGTGTCAATAACTCCAAACTGGTGTTAATATGACATCTGAAAAAATGGGAGGCAGTATAATGAAGCGACTTTCGTTGCTTTTAGTGCTCCTTATTACATGTGGAGCACTCTTTAATGTAAATACAATATATGCCACCACAGAAAATTCA
Organism: Methanobacterium sp.; assembly: GCF_038562635.1. Lineage (NCBI taxonomy): Archaea > Methanobacteriati > Methanobacteriota > Methanobacteria > Methanobacteriales > Methanobacteriaceae > Methanobacterium > Methanobacterium sp. Next base: position 197,316 of record NZ_JBCFBO010000003.1, read on the forward strand.
CAGATACCACCCAACTACGATGACACAAATCTTGTTCTTAACAATACAACAGATGCACAATCTAACGTGACTATTCAAAATACAACAGGACCTGCACAAAAAAATGCAACAGAACCTGTTAATAACACTACAGTGACGAACCAGTCCATGACTCCAAATTCAACAAGTTCCATCCAAAACAGTGGATTAACTCTTAAAAGCCTTAGCGCGACAAGCATCAAAGATTCTACCGACACCACAGGAGATAAATATAAAAATATTAGCGCAATTTGGCTAAACGCCGAAGACGCAGCTAATTTAAATGTAACTAAAATTAAAAACACCGGAATTACAGATATATTCGTTAAGTGTAATATTTATTCCAGCACTTACCAGAACACCCTGAAAAATATTGTATCCATGTTCAAAAACAGCGGAGTACGGATAAATGCATGGGTAACATGCTTTTTAGATGCAAACAGCAAATGGATCAACCCTGCAGGGACAACCTACACATACACTGTAAAAGTGACCAAAAAAGTTCCAGTAAAGACTCATTATAAATACTGGTACAAATCATGGTACAAATACAGGGGACACTGGTACTACAAATGGAAATACGTCTGGAAAACCAAAACAACGTATAAAAATGTCACAACCACCCAAAAGAAAACAGGCTTAAATACCACCTATAATACCAAGGTCATAAATGCCACCACTAACATGGTTAAAAACTGTGGAATAGACGGTATTAACCTTGATTATTTACGCTATCCCGGAACAGCTTACAAATACACTAACAGCTCGCAGATCATTACCTCTTTCGTTAAGAGTATTTACAATTCAGTAAAATCAATTAATTCATCAGTAGCAGTTTCAGCAGATTTAATGCCTGAGGGGAAAGTGAATGCATATTACTATGGACAGAATTACACTCAACTTGCAAAATATCTTGATTTCATGGTTCCGCTGGTTTATAAAGGTAATTTCGGATACAACAGTTCAACAGGCACCAGCAGCAGTGGTAAAAATGGTACCAGCTGGATAGGTAGTTCGATAGCATATATAGTCAGCCAGTCAAATGGAACTCCAGTTGTAGCTGGCCTTCAAGCTTATCGTTCAGCAAACAACCAAACTGCAATACCTGTAAATGAATTACAAAACGATATAAACTCAGCTGTAAAAAATGGCGCATCTGGATATGCATTATTCAGATACGGTAAAATAACAGAGGCTTTCTTCAAAAATTCGGCTTCAATTACATTCACTTCAGAGCAGATTCAAAATGCTGCAGCAAGTCTCAGAGCATATATCGAGACTAACAGCAAACTTCCAGCCTATGTGACAATTGGTACAACTCAAGTTTCGATTGAAGATCTGTTGAACTTGATGGTTACAAACGTCTTACAGCTAAATAGTGGAAGTAAAACGCCTTTAACATTTAAAAACATAAGTTCACCAGGAAATCCAACAGGTGACCTTGTAACAGGGTCAATAACAAAAACAGAATATCTAAACATCGCACAGAGAATCAAATCATTTATAGATGCAAACAATGCCGCACCAAACTATGCATCAAGTTCCCTTGGAAATATTCAGTATGAATCACTTGTTTACATGTACTCGAAGATACTGGATTTCTACAGTATCACCAACGGACTGCCAAATTATGTTTCAGTAAAGGCATGGACAGCACTTACTCCAGTTATAGAATCAAGACCCGTGTATATAACCAGTGATAACATCATAAACACAGTAACTGATACTAACCGGACAAATACAATCGTCAATGCTTTAGAGGCATTAGGATTAACTGCAGTAAACTGGGGATTAGGTCCAAACAGCCATTACAGCGTGCTTCAAAACAGCACAGTCCCTGCAAATGCACTAATAGTAGATATATACGGCGGAGCATGTGCAGGTACCATATACGAAATGGGGCAGAGCTATTACAAAGCCATGGTTGGAACTAGAAAAGTATTCAGTGTCTGGTTGGCACCATACGCTACTGATATAACTAATTTAGCATGGCTGCCAAGGTCAAAAGATGATGATTTTGACCCTCCAAGCTTTACAGGGTTAGCAAATCCAGATCAGTATCTGGCAAGTAATGGATATGAATACATCTATTCAGGAGATTTAAGTGTCATAATAAACCGAATATACCAGGAAGCAACAGAACCTATTGAGTAAATTAATTGGACATAAATAAAAAAAGTTGTGCCAATTTATTTACTTTTCCTATCTTTTTTAATTTAAAAAGTGATTTAAGATCATATGACTACTTTTCAACCCTTTCTTTTTCTATAATATCTGGAGGAGGCTTAATAAACAAAGACAGTAACAGTCCAATAAACAGCAGGAAAGCAGAGGCTAAAATTGCAGCCTGCATCCCAAGACTATCAGAATTAAATGTAAGGGCAAAAAGTTTAGGGTCATCCATAATAGTCGACATATCCGGACTTAAAGTTTTTCCCACCCATGAATAAATATCATGATTTAAAGCCTGCTGATTTTGATATACAGAATATTCAACAGGAAGTGTCGCTGCAACGTTAAAGTACAATGCCATAAAGAAAATTAATCCAATGGCAACGGTTCCAATTGAAGATCCGACATTTATGAAAGTGTTGTGTATTCCAGAAGCCTCCCCAAGCTGTTTATCATCAACACTTGAGAGAACAATATTGGTAATGTTAGGGGTAGCTAGCCCCAAACCCATTCCCAGTATAAATAAACCAGGAATAAGATCCATCATATCTAAACTTGCAGGATACATGAACGCATAGTATAACATCAAAATAGCAATGATAGACAAAGCAAATCCTATAACAACAAGATAATGGGCTTTAATATGTTTTGTAAGTTTACCAATACTTATTGCAAATATTGCACTCCCAATAGAAGTAGGTAACAAGATTAAACCTGTTACCAGAGCATTGACACCCCACCTTGTCTGCACATATACCGGTATGATGTAAAACAATCCTGCTAAAATTAAAGCCAGGATCAATCGAGATAAGTTACCAAAAGTAAATGAGCGGTTTTTTAAGATACGCACATCCATAAATGGTTTTTTACCCTGTTTAATTAATCTTCTTTGGTAATAAAAGAAGATAAATAAAAATATGGCCCCAATCATGATCATTGACATGGCAAATGCAAAGCCAAGCGGATTTATAACGGTCCCATAATGATTAACCCATGTAGCAGGGTTGTTCAACTGGAGTACACCAACTATAAACAGTAAAATTCCCGATGATGCAAGAAAGGCACCCCTGAGATTTAAATCAGACCATTTCAATGTTATTTCAGATTCAGCAATGTCATATGATAATACAAGTATGGCCACCACAAATATAGTCTCTAAAGCGAAGCCCCACCTCCACGAATAGAATGTGGTAAGGTAACCTCCCAATAATGGCCCTATTGCTGTCGCAGCTATATATAATGTAGATGAAAATCCCATTGCAAATGCCCGTTTAGACCCAGTGTAATGAGCTGTGATTATGGATGATGTTGCAGGCAGCATTAACGCCGCACCAAAACCTTCTATTATAGACCAGCCCACCAGCAGCATAAGTGCATTTGTACTTAGGGCTGCAATTAATGCCCCCACGCCATAGATGATAGCTCCAGCTACAAAAGTCTTCTTCCTACCGATGACATCCTGCAATTTACCTCCAAATAACACAAAACAGCCCATTACAAGAGCATAAATGGCTATTATAGACTGTATATTGGCAAGAGTTGTATTCAAATCTTTTACAAGATATGTCATTGCCACGTTCATAAATGTAGCATCTAAACCTATGATAAATAATGCTAAAGAAACAAAAATTAAAATTGACCATCCATAATTCGACTTGTTCAATATAAATGCCTTCCCCCATACTTATTTATATTTATGGTAATTTTCCCTTTATTTAAATATAACGGATTAAAGACCCGCCTATTTTTTTAATAACACAACCAATCCATGAATTTTATGATAGAAAAAGAGTAATGAATTGGAACAGATTTGGACATAATTCGGGAAAAACTATTTTTAAGCTTTTTTAGAAAATATAACTGAAACAGTGAGTTAAAATACAGAATAACCAAAAAAAAATTTGATAATTAATTTAAAGACAAGAGGTGAATAATTTGAAAGTAGAATGGAAAAATGAGGATTTAAAAAGTGAATTAATAATGAACACACTTGAGTATCTAGGTAGAAACCAGAATGTTTCCATTAAAGACCTGGCAGATTACACCGGACAGGAATATATTTTAATAGCCTTTTTAATGCAGGATCTGGAAAATAAAGGCATCATAAAATCAGAAAAAATTTTTAACCTGAATAAATAAGTTAAATTTAGCAAGATGTTTCAAATAAGAAATTAAATTTTAAATTATCTAGAAAGTTATTTTTTTAAATATTAAAAAACTAATTTTATCTTGAAAAATCAGTTAATAAAGGAATATACTGTTTTAGTTATTTGAATAATAGCACTTTAAGCTCGCTCAAGTTATCCCCTATAAACTGTTCTGCCTTTGGATCTGCAAGTATTTTTAACTGTTCATGTCCTTTTTCAGGGTGAGATCTAGCTAATAATTCCTGAAGCTCTGGAACCGGCATTTCAATGACTATTTTTATTTTCTCAATTTCTTCATCACTTAGCTGATCTTTATAGTTTTCTATTTGAGATCTAAACTTTTTCACCACATTCATGTTTCTAGAAACAGCCATTTTTAATATTACAACTGGAACTTTGGTAAATAAGTCCACTACACCCATAACATCTTCTTCAGTTATATTTCTTTCCTGAAACTCCATTTAAAACCCCTTTTATAAATATTTAATATTGAACTACTTGATAATTTTAAACTGTATCTATTAGAACTTTTCCAATATATTTTATTATGGATTAAAGCTATACATTTGATATAATCTTATTTAAAGAATATCACTTAATATGCATAAATAGAACAATAAAGGAGCAGAATATGAATAAAGTATCTTCAACTGAACTGGAAGACCGCATGACACGTTTTAAAACACAGATGGATATATCCAATCCAGAATGGGAAATAGCCGTAGTTTTCAGTAAAATAAATCAATATTACTTTACAGGAACTATGCAGGATGGAATGCTACTTATTCCAAGAGACAGTGAAGCAACATTCTGGGTACGGCGTAGCTTTGAAAGGGCGACTTATGAATCATTATTTTCACAGATAAAATCCATGAAAAGTTTTCGAGATGCTGCAAAAAGTGTAGATAAACTTCCAGACACAGTTTACCTTGAAACTGAAACAGTCCCATTGGCATTATATGGTCGGTTTCAAAAGCATTTTCCTTTTAAGGATGTTAAACCTGTAGATACCAGTATCGCTGCAGTAAGAGCTGTTAAAAGTGAATATGAACTGAGGTTAATGAGAAAAGCAGGTGAAATCCACCAGCGCGTGCTGGAAGATATAGTTCCAGAGATACTGGTTGAGGGAATGAGCGAAGCAGATCTTGCAGCAGAGCTGTTTAAAGTCATGGTAGATGAAGGATATCAGGGAATAACTCGTTTTGGCATGTTTGATACCGAAATGGTACTTGGCCATATTGGTTTTGGTGAAAGTTCGATCTACCCATCTTATTTTGATGGGGCCAGTGGAAATTACGGGATGGGTCCGGCAGTGCCGCTTCTTGGAAGCCGTGAACGGAAGCTGAAGAAGGGAGATCTGGTATATATTGATATTGGATCCGGAGTAGAAGGCTACAATACAGATAAAACCACGACATACATGTTCGGCAGTTCTCTTCCCCAGTACGCCATAGATATCCACAAAAAATGTGTGGATATACAAAATGAAATAGCAGCAATGCTAAAACCTGGAGCAATTCCATCACAAATTTATAACCACATAATGAACAGTTTAAACGATGATTTTCTACAGAATTTCATGGGATTTGGTAACCGCAAGGTCAAGTTTTTAGGCCATGGAATAGGTTTACTAATCGATGAACTGCCGGTAATAGCAGAAAGATTTGATAGCCCCATTCAAGAAGGAATGACCTTTGCAGTAGAACCCAAAAATGGAATTAAAGATATTGGAATGGTAGGAATTGAAAACACATTTATAGTAACTGCTGCAGGCGGTAAAAGCATCACTGGAAATAACCCCGGCTTAATTCCAGTATTCTAATTTAAATTTCATATAAAATTAGGCTGAGTAAACTCAGTCATTATTTTTATTATTTAAAAAGTTAAAAAAAATTTTTATTTATAAAATCAATCAGTACGCCGGTAATAGTGCCTCAAAGTCTCTGCAACCCGTTCTTCATCAAAATTTTCCTCACCCAAACAGCAGGAAGTTGATGATCCGTCCAGGCAAAAGTAAAGCGTAGGAGTTCCTGTTTCCAGATCGTTTTCTGCATAAATAGAGCAGTTTCTACATAAACATTCTTCTTTCCGGTCCAGATCAGGGCAATGTTCTATTCCAGATGCACAGTGCAGTGCAGGAAACTCTTTAGGTTCAATCAGCGAAGAGCCCAACGCCTCTTCTTGAAGAAGTAACACTTTATCATGTACACACTGGCTTTTTTGTACTTTACACTCAAGACAGCGGCATTTTTCAATATTTTCCGCATTAAATTCGATTTCCATATTACCCACCAAAAAATTTCAAATCATTCTAAAGGCTTAAACAGGAATTTTCCGGCTCGACATTTAGGGCATTTCCACCCTTTAGGTAAATCCTCAAAGGGTGTACCCGGCGCAATATTAGAACGTTCATCTCCCTTATCAGGATCGTATATGTAACCACAAACAATACATTGATATTTCATGGATTAACCTCCCTATGCTTTTAATCTTTTGTTTTTCATTCCATAAATTTTTAGCTATATCCTAAAAGAGTTATATTCATTTGATGCATATGCTGTTTTTAAAATCAATGATGATAGACTTCATAAAGCATATTTCAAAAATAAATAAAAAAATAATTAAATTAATTAAAAATAAAATGAGGGAAAATTTCCCCACTATTTACTGTTAATTATTTCATTAACAGCGTCGTTAATTTCTTTATTCTGCATTAAGATGTTAGCGGCAGTTTGAATATCTTTATCCTGCATTAACTTACTAATTTCATCTTGAACGTCCTTATTTTGTATTAAGCTGCGTATCTGAAATCTAACGTTCTTGTTCTGCAAAATATCAACAATTAAATTCTGAACATCGCTATTTTTAACTACATCAGTTATCTGCAGGTTATCCTGCATGAAATCTGCTTTTAACTTATTGATATCATTAGATATATCTGGACTTGCATTTTGAATCTGAGTAAATGTGTTTTTAATTTCACTGTACACATTGGGATTCATATTCTGGATTTGATGCTCTATTGTGGAGTTACTTGAGTCAGCCGCGTATACTGGAACTGATCCAATAATTACTGCCAGAAGACAAAGCGTTACGATTTTGTTCATTGAGTATCACCCCGTGCTTTAGATGTAACTTGAAATCATTGGCCCATTATATGCCTTTGATTATAAAAATAATTTTCCATATTTACAACATTTACAATCAGGCTCATTAAACCAGGTAAATACAAATTATATGCGTAAATAATCTTTTTTAAGCATTAAAAAAGCTATAAAAAGCAATATAGATATCATACTAAACTAAGTTAAAAATTTTTAAGCTCTCCACCATATCATCAATTTAAGCCATAATTAAACCATAATAAACCTATTTTAATATAATAAAAACTTAAAATAGGACTATAAACATGCATAATTATATAATACTAACTTAATTTTCTAAAATAAATATAAAAGCATCCTGATTTAATTTATATTAGCTATGAAGTTATTAAAAATTAAGCCATATAACTTTTACACTTAAAAAGGATTTAAAATTAGATTTTATATACGATTCCCAATAAAAGGCCATTAATATGAGAAACACAACATGTCTTATTCTAGCACTTACTAACTCCAATTTTAATTTAGATCAAAACATATAAATAAAAAGATTAAAAGATTTTTTTGTTCCAGCACATTGTGAATTAATAATTCATGCTTTTTAACAATTATCAACCGGTGGTGAAGGATTGAAATCAAAAACAGCGATAGTAATAGGTGCAATTATACTTCTTATAGCTGCAGCTTCAGCAGCTACTTTTTTACCAGGACAATCGCATAATGCCAGTGAAAATTACTCAAACCAGCAGTCAACACCACAAGCAGAACAAACAAATGAGATAGGCCTAACTGTAAAAACCGACGGGAAAACCGTAGCAGTTCAAGCAACATCGGTTCCTGCAGATGTCCAGGTGCCATCTAAAATGATTACAGAAATGAAAAATAAAGCATACAATGACATTCAAAGCTATTCCAGTACTTCCAGCAGCTTAAAATCAGACATGCAAACTATTGCAAAGAAATATAATTTTACGGCAAATGTTACCTTAACTTCACAATTTGGAACTAACCAACTGCCATTTTTAGCAATTGTAAGTGGAACTTCCATGATTCCAACTTTAAAAGATGGTCAGGAAGTTATAGCTCTCAAAACAAAAAATATCAAAATAGGAGATATAGTAATATCCAGACACCCTACCTACGGCCTTATAGTAAAAAGAGTGGCCACCATAGAAAACGGTAAAGTATATTTAAAAAGTGATAACAGGGAAATATCCAATTACATCAAAGAAACAACACTTTCTGATGGAGTAGTAGAAATTTCAAACATTACAAAGACTCCACTTGATACATGGCGCTCCATAAGTGACATAGTGGGAGTAGTGAAAAATTACTAAATTTAAATTAAAGTAAAACTAAATAAGACTGATTAGCTAAATCAGTCCTTAAAGTTTTTTTTGTTTTTATATCTCAATATCTATTGCCGATTTTTGTAATCTACAAAACTGAAAGTTTTGTGATTGCGAAATTTATTTCACAAACTTCCAAAATCAGCTAAATTTCTATATCAATCGCTGATTTTGGTAATCTTACAAAACTAAAAGTTTTGTGGTGCCAAAAATTCGTAGAATTTTTGAGCACGTCGAAAATCGTAGCATGAAAAAATCTTCGATTTTGGGGGATTTTCGGACTTCCGAAATCATATTTCAATATCAATAGCAGATTTCGGAAGCCGTCGAAAAAATTGAAAATTTTTGTTGTTCCAAAATCAACTAAATTTCTATATCAATCGCTGATTTTGGCAACCAGACCTCTTCGTTGCCCACTTTCATCAGTATTGCTTTTTTAGTTTCTTTTTTAATTATACCAACAACTTCGCTGGACAATCCTTTATTGGTGGCAAGCCACTCAGGAAGCTTAACAACTGCTGTTTCCCCCTCTTCTTCCGGTTTTAGCTGGCCGCTTTGAATTTCCCTTGCAATGTACAGATCTTTAAGGTCTATTTTGATAGTTTCCCCTTTTTTAATATCTTTTAATGCAACTATTGTCCCATCTTTTTTTAAAAATGCATCTGACAAAAAAATCACCTGTAGTACTTTTAAATGTTCTTGATTCGAATTCTAATCCCCGTCGACACGAGCAGGAGGTTCTTCATCAAGATCAAGGGAAGAAACATTACCCCACTCTCTAATCCTCTCACATATCAATTCTTCAAACTGTTTAGGGCTTAATCCCAGCTCTTTTGCACGATCTCGTATAGCTTTGGGTTCATGAGCCTTGTGTTTTATGTAATAAGCAGCAAATCTTGAAACATATTTTTCAAGCTTTTCTTCACTTGAAGCTTCTATTATTTCGGCCGTATCATCAGAAAGCATGTTTAGATCCTTAAGTGGAATTCTTAAGGGCATAAATTTAATTACAATATCTCCAGTATGTTTATCAAAGATTATACTGTCTATACCTGCTTTTAATCCTTTTAAAACCATAATACCACCCGTTTAATTAGTTTAAAAAATAAATTAAAATTTTAATATTAATGAAGTTAAGTATGTTTCTATTGTATTTAATATTATTGGTTTAAAATTAAGCCCAATTTAGCTTTATTTTCATATATACCTCCAAATAAGGAATAAAAATATAAAATAAACTTATAAATTAATGATAAAAGAATAATAGTTGTTTTAATCCTTTATTTTTTTGACAGTTATATGCAGATTTGTAAGGTAAAATCCATTAAAATAAAGCCATTTTTGTTGCACCTGCAATTGTTGCATGAACAACATATTTATATACCATGAAAACAGAATAGGATATGCAAATGTTAATAATAAATCTTTTTTTATTTATATTTAAAAGACTTTAAAACTATTATTAATGATATTACAGTTTTTTATAACTATTTATAGAGAATACATGCTCTTAAAATACTGAAAACATGATTTAATAGATATACCGATTTTTAGAGCTAATTTAAACTCAAATTAAGTATTGAGGTGAATTTTACATTGCATCACACTAAAAAACTACTAGAAAAAACTCCCGAAGATATTCCGCTCGGAGTATTCATATCCATAATACACAGGACCCGCATAATACATTTAAACAACGAAATGAAAGATTTAGAACTTACTGCGGGTCAAGTACCGTTCCTCATTCATTTATCACACAAAGAAGGCATAACACAGGACGATCTCGCAGTTCATTTACACATCGACAAGGGAACTGTTGCCCGCGCTTTAAAGAAGCTGGAAGACAATGGATTTATATACCGTGAGATAAACCCACAAAACCGTCGAAAATATCTTCTTTTTTTAACTGAAAAGGGAAGACAAATAGTACCTAAAATTCATCAAATTGATAATGAATGGGAAAAATCAGTCTGCTTCGACTTATCAGATATAGAATACTCCCACCTAGTTAAAACATTACAAACACTGGCTACAAAAAGCCTTGAAAAAGTACACAAAAATGGTGAAAAATAAAAATGAACTTAGATAAATCTCAAAAAGAGGATAATATAAATAAACGTATCTCTTTAATTACTGGAAATCCAAAAAAAGCAATCCGCAGCCTGGCCATGCCCATGATAATATCCATGTTACTTATGATGGCATACAACCTGGCCGACAGTATATGGGTTGCAGGGCTTGGCTCAAATGCACTTGCTGCATTAGGTTTCATTACACCCGTGTTCATGATCATTGTAGGTATAGGCAATGGTCTTGGGGCAGGTGCAACATCATTAATTGCAAGATGCATAGGTGCAGAGAATAAAAAAGGTGCTGATAATGCAGCCATACACTCTTTAATCATGACGATTATAGTTGCCGCTGTTTTAACCATAGTCATACTGATCTCTCTTCCAGAAATTCTTACAGTTATGGGGGCTGGTGAATCCCTTGGCCTTGCAATTCAGTACGGCCAAATAGTATTTGGAGGGCTAATATTTTTAATCCTTTCAAGTGTTGCTTCAGGTATCCTGAGAGCTGAAGGAGATGTTAAAAGAGCAACATATGCAATGGCTGCAACCGCAATCCTGAACATAATTTTAGACCCAATATTCATTTATTCCCTTAGAATGGGGGTTGCAGGGGCTGCATGGGCAACAGTAATATCTTCAAGTGTCTCATCAGCGCTGATAATTTACTGGCTGGTCCTGAAACACGACACTTATGTATCTTTATCCATGAAGGACTTCAAAACAAATTTCAAGGTTATAAAAGATATTTTAGGGGTGGGAATGCCTGCAAGTGCTGAGTTCCTTATAATGTCCATTCTCGGTATAATTTTAAACATTATACTGGTCACAACTGGAGGAACGGACGCAGTCGCAGTATATACCGCAGGCTGGAGAGTAGTGAACATTGCCATGATCCCAGCCATAGGGATAGGTACTGCAGCAATAACAGTTGCCGGTGCTGCATATGGGGCCAAAAAATACGAAAATGTTTCTACTGCACTTAATTACTCTGTAAAATTAGGTATTTCCATTGCAGCAGTTACCAGTATCATTACCTACGTATTTGCACCGAATATTTCAGGTATCTTTGCATATTCATCCCAGAGTGCCTTCCTTGCACCATCAATAGCCTCTTTCCTCCAGGTAATGTGTCTGTTCTACATCGTAGTCCCCCTCGGGATTACCGCAAGCTCAATATTCCAGGCCATGGGAAAAGGGACAACTTCATTAATCCTGACCATAATTAGAGAAGTCGCATTTATTTCTGTATTTGCGTATTTATTCGCTTTCGTCCTTGGTATTGGATCGCAGGGCGTATGGTGGGGAATTGTAGTTGGAGGAGCATGCGGATGTATACTGGCTTACATGTGGGCGCACACATACGTAAACAGGCTCAAAAGGAATTACAATAGGGGAAAATCCGCAGATAGAAAATTTAAACTGGACGCCAAAACAAAAACACCTCGCGTTCCTAAAAGGATTAATTAATCCTTTCTTTTTTAATTTTTTGAAAATACCCACTAAATCATTCAATTTCTAAATTTTTTATTTTCATCCAGCATATCGATGCAGTTGTTTTCGTATAAATAACAACTAGAATATATTAGCTACTTCGTTTACCCTCTAAAATAATTTAAAATAAAATGACTATTTTTAGCTGACATTTATTTTTATCAAATTTTCATATCTTCTTTTAAGTTAAAAATCGATTTTCTAACTCCAATATACTCCTAAAAATTGATAATTCATTTTTTATACTATAATTATATATTAATATTATTTAATAATATATTAATTAGTGAACAGAGTAATTTTTATCTAATCAGTATTTTCCAGCAGTATAAAGTGGTATTATGAGAATAAAAAAGGAATTATATGTAATTTTTACGTTTTTAATATCATTATCTCTCGTTTTTGGAAGCATATCATGTAATTTTGGCGAATTATCAAATATACACCCTGACACATGGAATAATAGCTGCAATAACAGTACTGGACAAGAAAATTTCACATTAAAGCTAAATAACTCAACTAATCAGACCATAAATCCAGTTAACCCGACTATAATAAATGATACCCCCTCAAATCAAAGTATCGATGATATACTCTTTGACAGCATATCATTAAATCTAGTTAAAGCAGAACTAAATCCATACGTTATAGATGAAGCTGCGGGAGATTCTGGCATAAATAGGACTTTAAATCAAACTGGAGAATTACCTCCAATTAAAGCGAAGGTATCACTTGCAAAATGCCTTAAACCAACGTCCAATGCCCAGTCAAATGATCCCCTTATCAAGGCACTGGCAGCAAAGATAACAAAAGGCGCGACCACCAAATATGAAAAGGCAGTTCGGATATTTAACTGGGTAAGAGACAACCTGGACTATTCATTTTATTATAATACAAAATATGGTGCTGTAAAAACCCTTAAAAATAAGGAGGGAAATTGTGTTGACCTTTCTCACCTTTTAGTGGCTCTTTCAAGGGCGGCAGGGATTCCTGCACGCTACGTCCATGTCACTGCAGAATTTGCAAGCGGCCGTGTCTGTGGACATGTTTTTGTCCAGGCCTACATCAATGGCAAATGGTACAATATGGATGCAAGCAACAATATAAATGAGTTTAACGTCATCAATAACTGGTATAAAGTTACAGCAGCAATAAAAGGCGTTTATACAAGATTACCTTTTTAAAAGTGTGTTTTTGATCAAACTGTTAAAAATCGGAGATTTTGTAAACATTTCCTAACTCCCAAAAATCTGTCAAATCCCTCAAAAATTCTTCGAATTTTTGGGGCACTAATCTTCGATTCGTAAGCTTTGATTTGACGCGCCGAAAATCGTAGATTTTCGAGTGATTCGATTTTTGAGGATTTTAGGGGTTGAATGGAGTTTATACAAGATTACCTTTAAAGTGTTCAATTTGACACATTTAAGTAGCCCATTAAATAAATCCAACCTAATATGTTCCATTTTCACTGTACGGTTTTAAAGCCCTTAAATATTCTTTAAATATTTTATCCCTAAGGTGGTACTTACCCCTCTCCTTCTTTATTATGAGATTTTTGTCCAACATTGTTTTTAACCAGAATGAAGGTTCAGATTTTAAATTTAAGCCTTTTTTAATTTCTTTATATGATAAAACCTCTTTATCACTTTCTGCCATTAATCCAAGGATCCTTCTTTCTTCATGAGTTGCCTTTTCATACATGCCCCTGAATTCTCTTTGAGCCAGCAAGTTCAACGACCTTTTAAACGAAAACTTAAACTCGCTAGTTTTAACTATACCATTTACAGCACCTGCAAAACAGTTGTAAGCTATAACCTGCATGTAATAAGGAATTCCTTCCGATAATTCATATATCAAATCTATAACACCCTCCTCGAATTTTATGCCCTCATTTTCAGCAGGTATAAGAATAGCTTCCTTTAATTCTTCTTTAGATAATTGTTTAAGTTCATACGGCTCAAATATTCTCACAGCAGAATCCAGATGGTCCTGTATCTGCAAAAATATGTCATGGGCCCCTGTTGCAACGAACATTATGTTCATGCCCTGGATGTTGAGTTCCACCAGAGCATTCTGCAGTATACTTAAAACTCTACTTGGACCATTATCTGAAACTATTCTCTGGAGATCATCAAATAAGAGAATTAATACCGGATTTTCTCCTTTTAATTCCAGATAAATTGTTTTTAATATTTTCTCAAGGGCCACAGATGGACTTGTGGCTGGTATTTCCCTAGATACGGTAAATCCTCCTGCAAGGAGAATGTTCACTCCCAGCGAAGTTATATTGTCCCAAAAGTGCCCTTCACTGATTTTAAGTGCATCCGCACACTTATCAATAATCAAACTGTAAATATCATTGAAGTTTCCCTCAACAAGAGGAATACGTACTGTATATACTCCTTCCACATTATTTAACTGCTTCTCAAACTTGATCAATAAACAGGTTTTTCCAATACCTTTAGGACCGTAAATAAGTATATGTCCTGCAGCTCCAGCCCTCGTAGATTCATAAATTTCCCTTAGCTCGTTAAGTTCATCCTTTCTGCCGGTGAAATAAGAAGGGAAAATACCTGTTCTCTTTCTAAATGGATTCATGCCTTTCACCATATCTTCCAAATGTAAAAAAAATCATAGAAATAACCTATGATCCCTATGTTTTCTATGTTTGTGAAAACCTCTGGTTTTCACAACCGTAAAAAATTTCCAATTTTTTACATGTTTGAAAATCGTAGATTTTCAACCGCGAAAATTTTCAATTTTCGCATGTTCACAAAATCTTCGATTTTTTTCGCATGTTTGTAAAACTGAAAATCTTCCAAAATTACCAGTTTCCAAACTAATTAACTAAATTTTTATGTCCATACCTAAAATCATTGAATCATTCTACATATCCCTGGCTCAAAAATATAAGCCAGATCTAACCATTTAATAACGTTAAATCATTAAAATGACTTTTATATTAACTGGCATCGGCCAGTGTTTTCTACATCAAATAACCCTCAAGCTAACTTTTTGAAAATAAAACAGATAGTAAACCATGTTTCCAGTTTCAAAAGGTCAGCAGCATAATATATCCTTATATTTAAAGGGTTAAGTGATTTAAGCAAGAGCATGTGAAAAGTAATAATCATTTACTGTCTAATAAATCAAAAAATAAAATTAAAAAAATATGTTTCAGATTAAGTTATGGTTGAAACAATGCTTTTTACGGCCTTATCTATGTGCTGCCGAAACCTTGACTGTTTACTTGAATCCCAGCCAGTATAAGCCCATGCTAGCACATAATAATATTTATCATTTTTAGAGAAGAAATAATAATCCTGAATATCCCCAGAATTACCATCAGTGGTCCAAAATGTCTCAACATTTATTCCATCCATTGTCTTGTTGTGTGTTTTCACCATAAAGGTTGTATTATCGATATGTAATGCCTGATCATGCTTAGCATCAAATTTCTGCTTGCTCATCTCCATTACCCGAATACGTGGATCACCATCCATCCAGATCACTGTACCCTCTCCAGGCATCCAGTGCAATTCCCACCCCTCAGGTATTGAAAAGTTAATATTGTTTCCCGATTGTTTTTCCTGCTGTGTGTTACTGGTACAGCCAAAGGTAGATGTCACTACCAGAAGAATTCCTAAAACTAGAGCCCATTTTTTCATTTAACTCAAATTATATTATATTAATACCAAAATATATTATTTATGATATTAAAAAAATTAGATTTGTGCAGTAACCATCTTTCCATATAACTACTCAAAAAAACGATTAAAAAAAGCATTAAATTTATTTAAATGAATAAAGTGAAGACAAATTCAACTAATATGATTTAAAAATCGTAAAATAAAAAAAATAGTATTTAAAACACTATTTAAATTTAAAGCTTTTGAACCCAAAAAAGCTCCATTAATGAATATTACTCATTAATGATTTCAATACATAACATTAATTTTTCTTTTTATCAAGAGGATTACCCTTTTTAAGCAGACCCAGTGTAATTTCTTCAAATTCATCCAATAAACCCGGAGCTTCCTCTTTAAAACGATTAGAATGTGGGAGAGAAGATAATTCAGCCCCACTTGAGGCATAAGTGCTGTTAAACTCCCTATCCATAGTATCCAAATCCACCAATTTAGAATAAATAGATTTAAGAGATTCTAAACAATTATTAAAAGTGGAAACAGCCACAATTTCCTTATCTTTAAAGGTTATTGTAAGCAGGGAAGCATGTTTTCTCCACATGAAGTCATCTAGACATGGCATTGGCATTTTAATCAATCTTTTGGCAATATCAATCTTTGACTCATCCATATTTTCTTCACTTTCATCAGATTTATTTAATTTATACCAGAATTCCTTAAGTGATTCCAGATTCCTTTCATTTTCAAGCAGTATTAGCGTACGGGTAGAATTAATTTTTCTTTTTCTAGCTTTTTTAGCCTTACGCCAGTCGCTTAACTCTCTGGAACCTAAACCCATAAAAACACCTACAATTGTTGTTATTATGGGAGTATAACTCATAATTTCAAACGTAAAAATCAACTCCAAATTTTTTAGTAAAAATTAATAAGCTTAATCTTTTATTTTTTCAAAATAAATATCATCAAGCCCATTATTATTAGTTAAATATCACAAATGCTATGCTTCAGCACGGCATTCAATTAAAAAACGATTTATAAATGAATTTAAATGAATAAAGCAGCAATTTTAATGTCACCTTAACCTATTAATCCACTATTTGCTGTTTGTTTTTCTCTTTTAATTTCAAAATTAATTCACTCCAACCACCTAACATGTTATTACAACATAGATCAATAGTACTATTTAAAGGTTACTACACAAAAATATGAAAATTAATACTCAAAATCGCCCAATTATTTAATAAAAATCAAAAATGTTATTCCTCAAAGATACTACCTAAAAAAGAGTTAAAATAAATGGTAAACCTAAAAAAAGCGCCAGTGAAAAAATAATAATTAATATAACCCTTTTAAAGCGCTTCTTTTTTTCCTCAGGATCCTCCATTTCACTTAATTCTCTATGGAGCAAAATAAAAGCAAAAAGAACAACTGTAACCAGCGAAAATGCCCAGCTGACGTCCAGTATATCACCAAGATATGCATAATTCGGTTCTGCTGCTTGTTTAATATCACTTAGCACAAATACAACTGTAAACCCAACAGATACCATATTAGCCAGTAAAAAATATAACAAGTTTCTGCTGTATTTATCATGAAATCTAATAAGCATTCTTGCAAATAAAGCATAAAATGTCAATGTTAATCCTGCCAAAGTTAACACAATATCTGGATTTAAATTGTACATACTCACCCTATGCGGTTTTATTTAGAAATATAACTCGCCCAAATACAAATTAATCATTTTTTTAATTAAATGGAACTAAATATAAATTATTCTGACTCTTCAGTACCCTCCTTTCTTAGCTGAGTTTTATACATATTTAATTGTATTTTAGCCTGTTCAAGCTCAATTTCCATTTTCTTTAACTCCCTTTTAAGCAGAAAATTTTTTATCCACAGATATACTGCCAGTACGAGGAGTATAAATATAATGATCAATAGGATAGATATGGTGATTCCTGCTGCAAATGCCTGCCAGAAGAGCGAAAAACTATACACAATATAAAATAATGCAGCTAAAATTCCAATTACTAAAATAATAATTCCTGCAATCTTCAAAGTTTTCAAACGTCCATTATACATAAAATCACAGCATTTATGTTATAATTAACTGATAACCAGTATAGTTAGTTTTAATTTCTAATACGCTGCTTTTACATCAGACATTAAAACTTTCTAAAACCTTTTTAAAAAGTCATTTTATTGGTTTTAATTATGGTAATTCACATTATATTTTATTAATTCTGCACCCTATTTCGAATATTAACTACATTATATTATTGTAGTTTAAGACCTAAAATTATTACGGAAGTACACCAAGCATATCTCCAGCAATAGATCTTAGTGCCCAAAACATATTCTATATGCCCAAATTCGAGGATATACACTATGTGATTTACCTTTTACAGATATAATTTATTTTAATCGGCTCAAATTTAAAAATTTGAATAACATTAGCGTATATACTTGTAACACCTCAATAAAATCCTAGAAACTACCTGCATAGAATATAAACGTATCTGTGCATGTAATCCCCTGCACATATCAAAAATTAATTTAATGGAGAAATATAAACCTGATTTTGATACACAGTATCATACTAGGGAGAAAAACTAAACATTACCTCTTCATTCGCTCCTTATTGCTTTTTATAATATAATAGTATGTCATACCCCCTAATGATAATTTTTATCTAATAAAAATAAATTAAATTCTATTTTATGAATTTAAAGGAGATTTTATGGGAAATATCAGACAGGTATGTATCTGTTTACATGACCTATAATTACATCTATGAACGTAATGATATGTGTATATCAAAATAAATTTATGTAGAAAATACAAATTTAATTTTGGCATTACGACACTGAGCGGGAATTGATATCAATTTTACCTCCATTCCCCTCATAATACTACTTTTTAATCCGCCATTTACTGATTATTCCACGATTTATTTAAGATAAATTGGAGTATAGGGAGTTCCATTCCCATAAACTTTTAATCATGCTGAATTACCAATATTGCTCATGTCTAAGACATGCACCTGAATTATACTTCATGTTAAATTGTAAATAGGAATTATGTTAAATGTGTAGTTTAGATATTTACTGAAAATATTACATTAGAGACATGAGCGTTAAACATAATTGGAACCTATCTTTAACCGAATAGATACAGAATATCCAGTTTTACCACTACTGATTTTCGATCTCAAGATAAGTAAATGGAAATTCTTCCCTAACTCCCAACACTTTTTCGAGGACTTAACCAGTTATATTAAAACCACCACTTCGAATTATACCTATTAACTGTGCTATTTTACTTAGCATTGTATTGACATCGGTTAAAAGCTTGTCTAATGGTTGTCCAGTTGCATTTGTCTGTGTTAAATTAGTGGTGTCATTTAAAACTGGGGCCAGTAACTGTCCAATTATATCCCTTATGGTTGAACGATTTAAAGTCTGGTTTGTGGACTGATTAGTCACTGTTAAATTTGTACAGTTAAAAGTCTGATTTAATATCGGTCCGGTTATATTCAGTGTACAATTGGTCTCATTCCTTGGAGTTGCATTAGTGCAGTTTGGCGTTGCATTTATTTGCGGTATTATATAGCTGGTTGAGGCCTGATTTTTACTTTGATTTTGCTGCTCATTTGCTGTTACAGCTATACTGAAAACTGCAAATACAATAAGGAGCATTGAAATTGTCATTATCAGTCTTTTTCTAATATTTTTCACCCCCCATTACATCAGTAAGCGTTAGAAAATATTTAACAATTCAAATAAGCATTTTAAACCATTTCACCGAATTTAACATCTTAAAAAAACAGATCAAGATGCATATATCCATTTAAACTACACGATGATTTTAAACGCGCTTATTATGTAACTGAATAACATTATTTTCTAACAATGTTATTATGTTATTACTTACTATATTAATATTATTATGAATACAAAAAAAGGATTTACTATCCAAATTTACAAACATATGCCTAGAAAAACTAATGAAAATAAAAAGTTAAAATATACCTCACTTACATATAAATTAAAAAACCTGTTTAGATGTTTTTAATAAATCAGTTAAGCTAAAAACATGTGAATACTAACAAAAATAAATAGCCTTTTATCCTAAATCATACTGTGCCCAAAAAACTAATTTAAAAATGAGGCCCAATATTTACATCTTTTTTGGCAGGTAATGATAGATCTGCCCATAAATTTTTAGCTTATCTCCAGAAAGTAGTGAAACAGCTCCATGACCACTGCAAATTAAACAATTCTTATCTTTAATTGATAATTCTTCATTTAGTTTAGAAATGATCCTTAAAATGGCTTTTCGTTCCGCTTTAGCTAGCTTCCTATCTACATTTACAGAAGTCATTAAGTTTTTTGCAAGGAGGTTGTACCTCCTTCTATCTTCACTTAAACTATCAAAGTTAATTAAAGAATCCCCTGTAAAAATAATCCCTTCATCTGGACATGCTAAAAAAACCTGCCCATAAAGATGCCCACCTAAGCTTTCCAGCACTTCAAATTCCATATCCCCAACTTCAAAAGTGTGAACAACCGGAAAAGAACCCCTCATTTTAATTACGTTTTCAGAAAAAATATTCACATCTGCCGGAGAGTTAAATCTTGAAAACAGGTTAATTAATTTGGTATACACCTCTTCAAGGACACTCTCTTCCACATTGGATCCGTAAGCCCTGTTAGACTTCTCAATGATATCCGATGTGCCCCTATGCAGGAATGATTTAACCCCATAAAAACCCCCTGCACCGCAGTGGTCTGCATCTGCATGGGTCATGTAGATACCTTTAAGATTTTTGAGGTCAATCCCACAGTGCTGGAATAATTTTAAAATGTCAGGGTAATAAATCCCATAACCCGAATCTACCATTACCACCTCTTCTGGAGCATTGATAACAAATATATTCCCTCCACATGGCGGCTGGAAGCAGTAAAGTTGAGTATCCTGATTTAAATCTATCTTTTGAATATCGGCGTAGAAGCCGTCACCAGAAGTATCCTTTAATGTATTTCCAGTAAGCAGGATACTTTCAAATACACGTTTAGGGTCTTCACCAAGGCGCGTGAGCTCCTGAACAATATGATTAACATCACCCAGCAGCTTAATTAAAAAATCATCCTCAGTGTTTCCAATTATCTCCCTTAACTTCTGGGCAAAAAATATGTAAAACACGTTATCGTCCAGTTTTTCACCTTCAGTATCATATTCAACGATTTCTAAGAGATAACGTGACTTTAAATTATCCAGAAGGGTATCCACACTTGAAATTTTATCCAGAGTCAACGCAACCGTTAACTTATCATGCCTGTTGCTTTTATCATCAAAGTCCAGAAATCCAATATTTGCACCTGCAGATGTTATACAATTTAAAAATTCAAATAAAGCTCCAGGAGAATGTGGAAGTGAGATATTAAACTTCAAATAATTTGCAGGTTTAAGTGTAGTTTGCAGATATCCAATTTCGTCAAGTTTATCCATTATTTTTCCATATGATGAATCATCAGCTGTAATTTCAAAAAATACGGTGTTTGGATCAATTTTTCTATTGTAGTGAATCCTGTGGATGTTGCCGTTATAGTCCTTTGCTATCTCTGCAGCTTTATGTAAAGCACCTGGTTCGTTAGGCATTCTTGCTATAAAAGAAAATTTTTTCATTTCCATCACTACTGACCTATTTCTATCTTTCCATTATCTTATTACACTCCCAATACCTTAAAATTATCTCTACAATCTATTATTAATTTCATATCCTTTAGACCTGATTTTAAAGGGGATTTCACGATATATACCTTGAAGATCTCCGCGCAGGCTTTCTAAAGACTCGGGATCTGGAGAAAATAAAAGTACTCCCCCTCCACCCCCTGCACCTAAAGGAAAAGCAGTGCAGTTATGTAATTCAGCACGCCCCAGCAAATCCATAGAACCTCCCATATAATCCCTGCAGAGCTTTGTTCGTATTTCACGGTATTTTACCATAGAATCTAAAACATGACCCCATTTTTGCAGTCTCAGGCCTTCACGAAACCTGTAAGCCACTTCCATTTTTCTAAAGTGATGTTTATACCCATCTTCAGCCCGCAGGGCATTTCTCCATGCAATGTTAACTTCAGTACTCAGGCGGGGGTGTATTAAAACAAAGTACATTGAATGAAGAAGACAAAAAAGCACTCCAATTGTTCAGCGGAAAAATAGGGTTCGAAATAGAAGATATTAGTAATTTTAACCTGGATGAAGTTCTAAAATATGCCCTTGAACTTAAATTAATTAAAGATGACCTGATACCTAACGCACCGTCACCTAAAGTCAAAAAAACAATAGAAAATTTCTTAACAACCCATAATACCTGTACACTTTCCACTTCATACAAAAACAGGGTAAGGTCAACACCAATAGAATACCTCTACATCAACGGATTTATGTACTTTCTAAGTGAAGGGGGAGAAAAATTTTCCAATATCCCACTTAACAAAAATATCTCCGTAGCAGTTTATGACGATTATACCAGTATGAACAGCCTTGCAGGCATGCAGATAACCGGTTCTGCATATATCATTCCAGAGGATACAGATGAATATTACGATGTAATTAAAATGAAAGGTTTAAACGAGAATTTTATAAAAAATCTGCAGTTTAACATGAACATAATTAAAATAGAAATTAATAAGATCGAATTTTTATATTCCAAATTTAAAGAAATGGACTTTGAGCCAAAACAGATTTATTTTTTCCCTAAACATCTTTAAGGAATTTTAAAATTAATTCCAGCAGAAACTGTAAATTTTCAGGGATAAGAACATTATGTCCCGTATTTTCAAGTATTACACGTTTTGATCCATCTATAATTCTATGAGTCTGCCCTGCAAGTTCATCTGGAATTAAAACATCTTCTTTTCCAGAAATTATTAAAGCTGGTTTTGAGATCACCGATATTTTGTCTTTAACATCAAATTCCATACACGCATCAACAGTATTGATCAGCGATTCTACAGACTCTGTTTTAACTTTTTCTTCCTTAATCTGCTCAAGTTCTGCCTTATTCTCATTAATTAATTTGGGAATTAAAACTAAAGGCAATATCTCGTCAAAAAATGCCGCAAATCCCCCTCCAATCAGAGACTCCCTGAGCTTCAGGAAAGTTTCATTTAATTTAGAATCAACAAAACTGAAACTGGACATCAAAACTATTGATGAAACCATTTCAGGGTAATTAACTGCCAAATCCTGGACTACAGCCCCTCCCACAGAAAAACCTATGAAGTGGGCCTTTCTTATGTTTAAC
This sequence comes from Methanobacterium sp., assembly GCF_038562635.1. Classification (NCBI taxonomy): domain Archaea; kingdom Methanobacteriati; phylum Methanobacteriota; class Methanobacteria; order Methanobacteriales; family Methanobacteriaceae; genus Methanobacterium; species Methanobacterium sp. The sequence continues at coordinate 220,628 of NZ_JBCFBO010000003.1, forward strand.
TCATTGAGAAGAGAATATACATCCCTACTGAACTGTTCAATGAAATAAGGGCCCTTTGGTTTGCCGGAACTACCATGCCCTCTAAGATCTAAAGCTACTGTCCTGTAATTTCTTGATAATTGAGGGATTAAAGGAGCCCAAAACCTCAAATCATCAGATAAACCGTGGATTAAAATTAAAGGGCACCCCTCACCTTTTTCAATGTAGTTAAGTTTAACACCGCTGATTTCTGGCATCAAATATCCTCCAGCTCCAATTAGTTTTATATGCTTATGCAAACCATTTCTATTTATATATTCCTTTTTAAAGCCGGTATAAATAAAATTAGATGATAAAAATTTTATATAATACAAGATACACAAATATTTCCAACACATATAAAACTATTTAATGTTAAATACATTCAAATAAGGTTAATACTAAACTATAACAAACTAAATTTAGGACTTGTCACTAATGAGTCTTGTTTTAAAGTTGAATTAATCACAAAAGTTCATTTAACACTTTTTTGCACATAATTCTGGATGTATGAAAATATTTATGAATATAATCCAGTACATACGCTTCAAAATCCAAAAATAGTTTATTGCAGATATATATACTTTATTTTGGGTTGTACAACACAACAGAGAGGGAAATAACAGCCCCATTACCCCTGTCCCTCTCTGATTATTACTGGACTTCCACCCAATTTAGGTAAAAATTTAATTATACCTCACCACTTCATAATTAACTCCATTGTCTGTCACATTAACTAAAATATAGTGGTAAAATAGTTTTCAGCATTATTAACACCAGCATGAGGATTGCTTAGAGTAGATCCCGCACCTCCCGTTGTTATAAATAATGTTTTGCCCCACACTCCGCGGAAATAGCCGGGGATATGTGATGTGAAAAGCATGGTGACGTTGTACTCGTCAAAAAGGTTATTGAAGATTTTTGCAGTAGTTAAATTTGCCTAAACTGAGACCTTCACCTTTAGAATTATACCTAATGTCATATAGAGGAATGTACATAAATATAAATCAGTATTTATAATTTTGGCTCTTTTTAAGCTCGTTTTTCAGCCAGTTCATCTGAGTGCCGTTAACATTTGAGTTTGCATCATCCAGGACTATGAAGTAGCTGTTTTTTTCAGAAAATGAGTAGTAATGGTTTCCAAACACGTTAATATAATTAGACTCGGTGCCGCTTCCTGAAAGATCATGGTTACCTATATTAATAAGTAACGGCGCTTTTAACTGTTTTTAATCTATTAAAAAGTATCCAAAGTACATTGGAGTTCCCGAAGTGGTTAAATCCCTATTATCTACCGAAAAAAGCACGTTTTTTTCATTTAAACTCTTTATTAAATGATCGAACCTTCCGCCAGAGTTATCATCATCTCCATATACTGCAAATGAAAAACTACTTTCATTTTTACTGATTTTTTGAAGCTCATGATAATTCCAGTTAAAATCAGGATTATCAAAGGTTACTATATAATAATAAGAAAATGTGCCGTAAAGTAGTATTAAAACTAAAATTAAGCCCCAGTATTTCTTAGACATAAATCAGCCTTTATTTTGAATATAGTATAGAAAGGTTATGTCATGAAAAGTATCTGGTTGCTGATTTGTAATATAAAATGTTAACCAGATTTACCGAATTTCTGGTTTACATCGTAAGAAAACGAAGATTCATGGTTTAAAGAGACCCTGTAACCGCATGCCCGGCAAACCATGTAATCATCCTGAGGTAACATTACCATATCACACTCTGGACAGAACTTCATAGAGATACATTCCTAATTTTTTGTATATAAAGATTTACAAAATCAATCAGGTCAGTACACTATTTTGAAAATATAAGTACATTAACAACATTTTCATTCTTTTTAAATTCATTAAGAGGTTCAATAATCTGTTTAAATCCTTCATCACCAAATATTTTCTTTATAAAGATTATCAAATATTTATTCCCTGCTTCAGCGGCTTTTTTAAGCTTGAATATATCAAACTCAATCTCACGAATGACACTAATATTTCCACTTGTTATATACTTAAATTCAAAAGCAAAATCTAGGTAAATATCTCTAATATCAAGATCCATATTTGATAGCCTATTCCCGGGACTTAACTCGTTTTTATGTTTATTGTAAATTTCTTCTTTAAAGACAGCTAAAGCATATTTATCCCTGATGCCTTTTTTAATTTCAGGTTCAAAACAATTCTTACCTGAGATATATTTCTCACCAGAAGCCTTTTCCTTAATAAATCTATTTCTAGTTGGATATTCTGGATGAATCAAATTTTTAAACTCTGGATACAGCTTACAGAAAAATCTATGGCGAAAATCATATTCATTAAAAAATTCATCTGAATTTTCCCGGAATTCATCAGCCAGGTCATTAACAGCCATTTCAACAATCCCCTCTGAACCCATATTTGACCCCCAAACCATTTTAAAAATAAAATACAAGCTGTTATTATTTATAATTTAAATCTTATTATAATTAGCGTTTATATTCCCAATCAATCTATCTGCAAATGACTGGATCAAATCACAGCAGGCCAGCTTATTTTTCCAGCTTTCAGGAATCCCACTTTCTCCATAATAAGCACCTGCAATCTGACCGTAAACTGCACCTGTTGTATCCGCATCATCCCCTAAATTAACAGCCGTTAATACGCCTTCTTCAAAGTTATCACTGTTGTAGAAAGCCCATAATGCCGCTTCTAATGATTTTACCACATAGCCGCTCCCCACGATTTCAGGAGGATTTTTATGCTTGAACGATCCGCATGCGATTTCATCAATTTCTGGGGCTAATTCATGTGTATCCCAGAAACCAGAAACGGGGCAGTACCTGCAAGAGAGTATTTGCTCCTTTTTGTGACCCATCATTGCACCGACAATTAGCCCCGCCATATATCTGCATGCATCTACAGTTGAGATATGGCCGTGTGTTGTCCTTGAACTTTTCCCTGCATTACTAACTGCATCTTCTGGGCTTGAAAAATAGAAAATTGGAACTGGGGCTAAACGCATTATAGAACCGTTTCCAGCAGAGCGTTCGTAGGTTGAGCCGCAGTAATGTCCATGCGTCTCTTCAAATTTATGTAAAGCTTCACGCGTGGTGTTTCCAATATCAAAGCACTTGCCGTTGACGCTTAAATGCCCTTCACGGTACCACAGAGTATATCTCTCAAGTTGATCCGCGGGGTCGAATCCCTGTTTTTCAATCAAGCTTTCAGCCAGGCATAATGCCATGCTTGTGTCATCTGTCCATTCTCCAGGTTTTAAGTTGAACGATCCGCCCCCGATCATGTCTTCGACTGGTTCAAATGTTCCGGGAGATTTGAATTCCAGCGGGACACCGAGTGCGTCGCCTACTGCGAGGCCTATGATGGATCCTCTGGCGCGGTCGATGATTTGTTTATTCATATAAATTTACTTTAATTTTAAGGCCCATAAATCACTTTTGAATTAGTATTTAAACAAAATACAATTAACCCTGAAATTTTAATTTCAAAGATTCAACAAAATCGAGTTATATTCCTCTAAAAACAAATTATAAATTTCACATACCCAAAACAAGTTTTCAATGGTAATATCTGACTCTTCTGTATATTCTCCACAAGCCAAAAAACCAAATAATATTATCTTATTTCAGATAGTAGACTTTGATAATCTTGTTATATTAATATATAAAATTTGTAAAATCAGAACTAAAAATAAAATGTTTTTTTATTGTGTTGTGAGTGAACCTTTACAGTCACCCTCGTGAAATTATTAACTTAATAAAAATATTATTAAAACTGTGTAAAAATACAATTCAAATTATTATTAAAAAAAACTTTTAATTAATTATAAAAAAAAAA
>NZ_JBCFBO010000004.1 GCF_038562635.1 Methanobacterium sp.
TTTTTTTTTTATAATTAATTAAAAGTTTTTTTTAATAATAATTTGAATTGTATTTTTACACAGTTTTAATAATATTTTTATTAAGTTAATAATTTCACGAGGGTGACTGTAAAGGTTCACTTGAGATTCTATACTGAATTTTAAAATCTTAGATATAATTTAACAAATTTTACAGGTATAACCTGATTATCTCTAAATTTCAAAAATAATTTTAAATTTAATATAGGGATAAGTTAACTAAAACAAAGTCATCGGTATATCTTTTTATCAGGCTTACTAATCTTATCGGAACTACTCTTTCTAATATGAATTACTTGAAATTTTTGCTGCCTGCAAAACTAAATTTTCACTCCGGAAAATAGTTCATTAAAACAAAGTAGTTTGAATATCTTTCTTATCTAAATTAGTTATTTTGTCTATTTTACTGTTTTTTCTTATATGGATTACTTCTAAACCTTTTTTAACAAGGGTTTGTGTTATCAGGTTATGCCTGTGGCAGTTGTAAGGATCTTCTTCACTGCACGTTAAAACAATATCATTCTCATTATTCAGTTCAATTATTCTGTTTATCCCTTTGCTGTAACGGTCACTCATTGATATTAACCTGTAATTTACTTTACCGTTTTCATAATATTTATTATCTCTTGGTTTTCCACCGATATAGTCACCAAGGAATATGTATCGCATATCATTTTCTATCAAACTTTTCTTGATATTTTCTCGGTTGAAATGGGATACAAACTTGCTGTAGGGTGAACTGCGCACATCTACTACAATATCTATTTTAAATGACTTCAGTATATCGACAAAAGATTCTTGAGTCATGCTGCTGTGACCTATCATGTAAATCATATTATCATTTGTTATGTAATCGTTACAAATCCTTTTTTGAATTATTTAATTTTACGCGTTACTACTTTAAGATTAATATACTGTTTATTCTAAATATTTTTTAAATAATAAAATAACCAGACTTATAAAAACTATTTTTAGTATAATCCACTACTATTATTATAGAATTACTGAATTTATAATTGAATTTAGTTTTAAATTGGGAGCTTTTTATTTTGAGTAACATGAGAATTTATCCTTCTTGGGAGAAAATCAAAAAATTTAAGGAACCTTTAACTGAAGGTGAAAATGCACTGGCCCGTTTTCTGGATGACAACTTACCTGAAGATTGGAAAATTTTTATAAAGCCTTACCTAAATAACGGCCGTCCTGATATTGTCATCTTAAACCCTAATGTAGGATTAATGATTTACTCTGTCAAGGAATGGAAATCTGTAAATTATGACCCTGAATACAACCTGGAAGAAACTTCAGCCTATATAAAGCAGGTGAATAATTACAGAAACAAGATAATTGAGCAAATAATTCCAGATATGGGTGAGAAAATCGATGAAAATAACAGATTATTTGCACTTGTACAGACTGGAATCTATATACATAATATAAGTGGAGACAATGCACGGGAACTATTTGACAACCGTAGTTATCCAACAATAGCAGGTTTCGATGACTTAACTGAAGAAAATGTTAACTATGTAGTTCCAGGTGCAGGTTTTGAAAGAAGCAGTTATATGCAAAAGGCATGGGCTGATGAAATAGAATTCTGGCTAAACCCTCCATTTCACAGTAAAAGACAGGGCGAAAAACTTAAACTAACTGCAAAACAAAAGAACCACTCAAAACCTAAGCCAGGACACAGGCGTATCCGAGGGGCTGCAGGCAGTGGAAAAACTCTGGTCATAGCATACAGGGCAGCAAAATTAGCAGCTGAAGGACATAAAGTTCTTGTAATGACCTTTAACCTCACACTCTGGCACTATATCAAGGATATGATCGCAAGGGCACCATTTGACTTTGAATGGAAAAACATTACATTCAACCATTTCCACGGGTTCTGCAATGACATTTTAAATGAACTATCTGTACCAAAACCCAGTAAAAATTACTTCGATGAAGTTGTCCCGAAAGTGGAAGAGGCAATTTCTGATATCAACATTGACAGGTTCAAATTTGATGCTATACTTATCGATGAAGGTCAGGACTGTAAATGGGAATGGTACAATTTACTATCTAAATTTTTAAATGAACGGGACGAGCTCCTGTTTGTCTGTGATAAAAACCAGAATATCTACGGGCGTGAACTCAGCTGGATTGACAATATGGCAAGTGTCAAGTTCAGAGGTAGATGGGGAGAGCTGAACACAATCTACAGGCTGCCGCCAAAAATAGGCTCAGTGGCCAATAAATTCAGCGAAACATTTGGCCTGGATAACATGATTGAATCAGAAGAATATGCACAGTTAACCCTTTTTGAAAGGCCGCCAATTTTTAAATGGAAAAATATAAAGCAGATGGACTGGCTCCATGAAATAAAAAATGCATACACCTTACTCAAATATCAACAGAGAGGCTTTGGAGAAGGCCAGGCATCTGATATCGTTATTTTACTTCCCACTAAAAAAATGGGAATGAAAGCTGTTAAACTGTTTAAAAAACGGAACATCGACGTGAACCATGTCTTTGAAGAGGATAGAACCAGATATTCTCGCCATAAAAAGGCGTTTCCACTTGAAGACAGCCGTTTAAAGATAAGTACCATTCACAGCTTCAAGGGATGGGAAGCAATCCATGTTATCATGCTGATTCCCACAAGATGGAGCGGTGATGAAAATCTCGACTCTATGGTTTACACTGCAATGACTAGAACTAGGAAAAATTTGATTGTATTGAACAGTCATGAGAGGTACATGCAGTTTGGCAGTAGTCTATCTAGAAAATCAGATGATAAAAATGAATAATTCACCACGCGCTGAAAACAGAAGAATCAATTAATTTTAAAGAATTATTTTCAAAAACATCAATTGTATCTTCTTTGTTAAACAAGATCTGCATCTTAAGCTCTGCATGGTCTTTTTCAGGTAAATATTTGATGAATTTGTTTTTGATGAATTTCTTTGTTTTTTCTAGCATGAATTTCTCTAATTCCTCATCATCCAGAATGTCTTTGATATTATCTGCTATATATTCAACATCGCTCATTTTTAGAATACCTTTAAATTTAAATGAAGAATAGTAAGGAGTGTCGTGAACACTAACTATATCATAGTAAAATTTAAAAATGGAAGAAATTAGCGAGTTAACCTTAAAACCTGCAAACGTGTAAATAAAGACTTTGTTCTCTTCAAAATAAAATTGAACTGGTATTTTGCCATTCTCAAAACCTGAAATTCTGCCCTCTTCTTCCAGATCTTTTATCATTTTAAGGCTGACCTCATCAAAATCATTTAAAAGTTCTTTATTGTAGTCTCCAAGCAGGATATCGTAGATTTTCCTGGTTAACAGGTAATCCATTACTCCCCCTTCACTGTGCCAGTTTGGAATCCCACCTTCTTTTGCCTTTTTAACTTTCAGCCTGAAATTATCATGGTCAGCTTTAGCTACTGTCCAGACTTCCCCACCTAAAACAAAATTGGAACCTTTTTCCAGTGTGCCGATAACAAATGCTGAATCTAAACTGCCAATAGTTTTGCGCCCGTCTAGGACTGTGAATTCATAAGTCGGCCAGAACACACTGTAAAATTCTAAAAAATTCCTTTTTCCAAACTCTTTTTCAAAAGCATCTCCTAAACTAAGATATGGACCATTTTCTTCTATAAATCCTTTTTCAACCATATTGTCTATGAAATATTGATATTCATCTTTGGAGATTTTAGAGAATACATAAGCCTCTTTAAGAATTAAAAACAGGTTCTTTTTTTTAATTCTTCCATATTCAAATATAGTGCTTAATATCTGGTGGAAATAGATATCCTTTGGCTTTTCAGGTAATTTAATATGTTCTAATTTTTTCTCTTCTACTAGAGCTAGTTCTGCAAGTGACTTGACAATTTCTTCCTCGCCGTCGCAGAGAAGTATAGTTCTCTGGATCTTTGTTCTCCTGCCGCTTCTTCCAACCTTCTGCAGGAAAGAGCTGACATTTGAAGGTGGGTTCTTCTGGATTACAACATCTATATTTCCTATATCAATTCCAAGTTCTAAAGTACTGGTACTTATCATCAGACCATTTTTAACCTGCTTGAAATTTCTTTCACTTTCTTCCCTCGCATCCTTATGGATGGAAGAGTGGTGGATAAATATATTTTTTACTTTCAAGTGTTTTTTAAATAAATTATGGTATTTTTCAGCTTCTTTACGGGAATGAACAAAAAAGACCACTTTTTTATCCAAATATTTGCTTACCGTCTGAATTATCTTGAAATCATCTGCATAAATCACTTTGTACTGGAACGGCCTGCTGTTTTTATCTGCCACAACTTCGCTGTTTTCATTTGAAGTCAGCCAGTTTAAAATTGTCTCGGGGTTTCCTACCGTGGCTGATAACCCAATTCTGGAAATATCATTGCTGCAGTAAGCTTTAATTCTGCTGTTTATAATGGAATTAAGCTGTGTTCCCCTATCTGAATCAGCAAAATAGTGTATTTCATCTATGATTATGTATTTTAAATTTTTAAAGATGGAATTCTTTATTTCACTGGACTTATTCATTAAAATGACTTCTAATGATTCAGGAGTGATCACGAGTATATCTGTGGGTTTTTTAATAAATGATGATTTTTGTGATGCTGTTACATCTCCATGCCACTTTGTTGCGGTTAGATCAAACTGATCACACCAGAATTCAATTCTCTGGTGGGTGTCGTTGATAAGTGCTTTAAGGGGGGATATGAAAAGCACGCTCATAGGTTCTAAATTGTTTTTGAGGATATCATCAAAGACTGGAATTAAAACTGACTCTGTTTTGCCGGATGCAGTTGGAGCTATGACTAGCATGTCTTTTTTTCCTCTAAAACGAGGTATGGTGGCTTTCTGGATGGGGGTTAAATCCTTCCATTTCATACGGTTTGCTATAAACCTCTGCAGCCTGGGATCTAAAGTATTGAAAACGTGGGTTATTCTACCACTCTTCCTCTACTTCTCTTTCTTCAAATATCTTCAAAATAGCGTCATCTGAATCTAATTCTGAAGGGTTCTGCTGAATAGTATCTAAGACACTTAAAAATGTCCTTACAAATTCTCTTGGAGTTGTTTTACCCCCAGTTAAAAGGGCATTATTTTCATGTATGTCAACAAGCTCATCTATGATGGAGTTCATCCTGGAACCCGCATCCCAGTCGTAAACCTGGGCATGCATTTCTATTATCTTAGACCCTAATTCTTTCAATTCTTCTTTTTTAAACCCTTCAAGCCTCATTATAGGTTTTCTGAGGTCTTTATGGTCTGTATCTAATGCATCTTTTATCCGGTCATACAATGCCTGGTAAGAAGGTACTCCCTTCTTCTGGTCTTCGAAAAACTCGCTTGTACCTGCAAATATAAATAAAGTGCTTTCAAAGTTGCCTAAATTACACTCGTCAAATATAAAACGGATGTAATCGTAAGCTCCATCCCTTAGCTTTGTCATCTGGAGAGACCGGATATATTCAACTTCATCTACCAATATTACAAGCCCGCTGTATCCTAAAGACCTTACAAATGCAGACAATGCCTCTAAAAATGTGAATGCATTTTCCTTGGTCACATCCCCTTTGACCCCGAACTTCTTCTTGACTGCAAATGGGATGTTGGAGTCTCCCCGGAGCCATGCCTGTGCGTAATTTGCAGTTTCGGTGTCTCCAGAAATTAATGCATCATGGTACTTTTCTATGGCAATTGCAAATGAATTAGAATACTTTCGAGTTTCTTCCAGGTCCTGGACCATATTTTCACTTACAATAGCATTCTGTCTTGCAGGGTCATCAGTTTCTTCCATTGCCACCATTCTAAGTCCAGTAAGCCACCTTTCAATGATGTGTTCCATGGAGGTCCCTGTTTTACACCTTAAAGTTTGGACTATGTTCTTATACACTTCTTCAAACTTATAAAATGGGATATCACGGGTTATGGTTATTTTGGAAACTACGAAGTTGTCCTTAAATGCAATTTCCTCGATTACTTTAAGCAGGAACGATTTTCCCCCGCCGTAATCACCTTCAAGGAATTTAGTTGCAGCTTTGCCGTTTTTTATTTTTTCAAATAAGCGTTTCATCTCTTCAATTTCAAGGGTTCTACCTACACATATCTCGGAAGTCCCCTTTGGCGGTACATTGCCTTCCTTTAAAGCGTGAATAATGTCTTCATAGTCGTCCATGTAATACCCCTAAACTAGTTTTATATATCCAAATCTCTGTGAATTGCCCCTTGGGCCGTATAACTTAACTAAATTATCTGGATTTCTTGACGGGCTGTGCTTGAACCCTAACTTCCAGACGTTCTGCGAGTAATATTCAAATAGGTCTTCATAGCTCTTAAAAATGCCGTAACAATTTATAAATTTATGTAAAAGCCTGATAAATTCCTTTATCTCAATCTGGTTGGACTCTTCAGTATTTTTAACTATTTCATAGGTACCTTTAATTGAGCCCATTAAAAATTCATCCATTGTAAAGGACATCTTCTCAAAATAAACAGGAAAAGTTTTACTTGAATTCATCCTGCGGGTTATATAGCTAAAATCTTCCTCTTTAATTTCTGTAAATTCAGATTTAAATGGATATGGCAGATTTTCTTTATTTTTTATAAATTCAAGGTCACTGGCAATGTCTTTTACAGGCACTGGTTCGGTGAAATATTTTATTCCCTTTAATTTAATTTTTCTCCCTGATTTTAATGAGTCTAAAAGGTACTCTGGATCATCCAGTGTTTCCTCTACAGGGCCGTAGCCTATAAATGAAATACTTTCTTGAAATGGAGTGAAAAATAATATTTTATCTTCAGCCTTGACAGATTTTACGGCATTCGATTCTGGATTTGTGATATATAATATCCTTTGCTCATCTATCTTGCTTAAGTGTTCCTCATCTATTCGGCAAATCCAGTATTTTGAACTTTCACCTGCTGACTGTAATGTTTGCTGCTTGATATGAATCCCGCCTTTTAAAAGTAACATTCGCTTTTTAAATAAGAAGCCATAAGATGTATCTTGACTAAATAAAAATATCTAAGTGCATTAATTAATAAATTTTTCTTTAATCAATATAGAAAATAATAAATCACTGCAAAACTATCAATGATTAAAGGATTTACAGTAGATTAAAGACTATCAAGAATTAGAGGTTACGGTAATAATCTAAATTATTGTTGGATTGTGTCATATGGTACTTTAAATTGACTCTTAGACTATCAAGTATTAGATGATATAATGGGTTATTTATTATGGAGCATCTATAAATTATTGCAAACAATCAAATTAGAATATTTGGAGTAAAGATTACAAAGGGATGAAGGAGTTTAATGTCTGTAAACCATTGCAAAACTATGATTAGATGTTTTACAGGTAATATTGTTGTAAATTAACTAAATACTATCAATCAGAGGATATAATGGGCTATTTAATATGTGATACCTGTAATGATGTTTACAAATTACAGGACGGAGAATCACCAACGGAATTTGACACCTGCCAGTGCGGCGGAAACCTGGAGTATTATGAGACATTACAAGATTTTGTAAGTCAATTCTATGATTTAAGTAATTTTAAATCTGAGGAAGGAAACTTACTCCTTAAAAAAGGTTATAATCAGCTGAAGAAAAAAAACAGGGACCTTAAAGAGGATTACTCTAAACTAAAAGATGCCAAGCTGGAACTTGAAAGTGAAATTCAGGAACTTAGAGAATTCCAGAACAAACTAAAAGATATTAATGCAGAAGTTGAAGAAGAAAACCTGGAATTAAAGGATAAGATAAATGCAATTAGGGACAGATATTCGAAACTTGAAAATAAGAATTCTAAATCTGTAAACTATTCTGGAGAGCAGCTTTCCACATTAAAAGATAAGGGCAAGGAACTGGAAACAGAAAATTCTGACGTGATTGACTTATCTAAAAAGGACAATAATTTGAATTCAAAAGAGGCCCCAAGCCCTATAAATAAATTAGGCAGCATTGATTCTAATTTAAAGAAAAAATTAAAGGAATTAATAGGGATTAACCAGAAATTAAAGACAGAACTGGGCCACGAGTCCCTTAAACTCGCAAATTTAAGGAAGTTTAATTACGGGTTAGAAAATAAAAATTCTGAGTTAAAACAGGAAATTTTGAGGTTAAAAGAATTTGAAGAGGACCATAAAAAGCTGAATTTCAAATATGTTGTTTTAGAAAAGCACAACCAGGAATTAATAAATAAACACCTGGAATTACATGAAAACCACAAAGAACTGGAAGAAAACTTTTCTAAACTGGAACAGGAAAATTTCAAATTAAAAGAACTGGCAATTGATTATGAAGATTTAAACCAGAAATACGCTGATTTAGAGAAGTACAACGATAAGCTGTTAGCTAAAGATGCTGAGTTGGGTAAGAGTTACAATAAATTGAATGACAGCTTTTCTAGATTAGAAAAGGAGAATGTTAAACTAATCAGGAATGTTAGTTTAGATCCGGAATTAGAAAATAAATATAGTGAACTATATGAAAATTACGCTAAATTGGAGGAAAAATTTTCTAAATTAGAAGAAGAAAACTTGAAATTAAAAGAAAGTGTTAATTCTAATCCTGAATTAAAAACCAGTTATAATGAACTGCAGGAAAAGTTTTCGAAACTGGAAGAGGAAAACAGCGAGCTAAACAGTGAATTAAGTGAGCTTAAGGACAACTTCTCTAATTTAAGGGAAACGAATCTTGAACTGAAGAGTTTCAAAGATGAAAATGAAGACCGGGAAAATAAATACAGTGAATTACTGAAGAAGTACTCTCAATTAGAGGAAAAAAGCAGTAATACAGCTGACCTTGAAAAACACAATGAAGAATTATCAAATGATAATTACAGGTTGGAAACTGATTTTAACCAGTTGAAAGCCAGATTATCTGAGTTGGAAGAAGATCTTAAAGTAGATGATGACCCAGACTCCAAATTAAAAACTCAATATGTCGAGCTGAACAGTGATTATCACAGGTTAAAAGTTGATCACTTCAATTTAAAGGAAAGATACCTGGCTTTGAAGGAGAAAAACAAGGCCAAAACCATAACTGTGGACTTTTCCGGCGAAAACAAGGACGATGCCTCTTTAAAAACCCATATTGTCTGCGAAGACTGCGGTCGAAAACTGCCTCTCTCCCAGTTTTACAAGACCAAATCCAATGAAAGGGGATATACATCACGGTGTAAAAGCTGTACTCGGAAAAGGAATGCTGCACAGGGACTTGTAGAACTGAGCAAGTACATAGATCTGGACACACCGTTTTCAAAGGATGAACTTAAAGTTGTAATTGGAGAACAGCAGTTTTCCGTCTTTGAAAATTATATGTGGGTCCTTTTAGAGCTGGATATCCTGACTTACCTTGAAGATGAGGATAAGTATGTTTTAAAGTCTGATGATAATTTGAAGGGCTTCTGCGGGACTTATGGGATTTCATTAGCTTTATAAATTTGATTTTTGATTTTGCAAATAACAGTAATTTTTTACTGTACTATTTTTTAAGTTCATGCAGCTTAGAAATGAAACTTTCATCAAAAAGGAATTATTAAGTTTTAAAAGAATTTATGAGCTTTTTGAGGATTTAACCTGATTTTAAAGCTTTTCTATATTAAATTGCATCTTTAAAAAATGAATCTGGAAGGAAAACTCTGTTTTATAATGGTTTGATTGTTTAAAGGGACGGAGCAAATGGTGTGTTTTTAATATTATGATCAGTTTATTTTTTTATTGTTTTTGGAGAGTTTAAATCATGCCTATATTAAATTAAGACCATTAAGAGACAATTCGGAGCATATGTTGTTTTTTCATAATGGTTTGATAGTTTAAATGGATGGAGCAGATGGTGCGTTGTAAATATTATGATTAATTTATTCTGTTTTATTAATATCTGCCAGTTACATAGTATTAATATGTTATTGGTATGGTTTCCTTCCAGATTTCACTTAGGGTGTATTTTGACTGTATGTCAGTTCAACCCCCATTGTATGCTATTTTATGGATTTTAAGAAAACCATTAAGAACGCTTTAAATCTAAATTAGGCCTTTAAGAATGCTTTATTTAAACGTTATTTCCGAAACCTTTATATAGTATGTGGGCATATGTAGTGCTAACCCTGAGAAAAACACAAATTTGGTTTTTCGATGTTTGCGAATTTAAAATCCATTGAAATTCGCAACCGCAAAAAATTAAAGATTTTTTGCATAATGGGAAATCGGAGGCGGTATAATTATACGTAAATTGTTATTTGCAGTCTTCTTAGTGGCAGGTATGTCACTATTTGGTATTGCCGGCGCAAGCGCGGCAGATACAGGCGCTGCACACACGCAGTATACTCACCATAATACTGTGCATAAACATGCATATAAACATGTTAAATATTATAAACATCATAAATTAAGTACACATAAAAGGAACAAATATGGTCACAGCAAATATTATGCTAAACACAGATCATATAAACACGTTAAAAGTTCAAATTCAGCCAGTGTTAATGCACTAGCACATTCACTTACAAAAGATACAAGCTCACAGTACACTAAAGGAGCTCGAGTATTTAACTGGGTAAAAACTCACGTTAGATACAAGTTCTATTATAACACTAAACATGGAGCTGCAGGTACCCTTAAATACAAGGCAGGTAACTGTGCTGACCAGGCACATTTAGTCGTTGGCCTTGCAAGATCAGCAGGATTACCAGCAAGGTATGTCCACGCTAAAGCTAAATTTAGAAGCGGCCATGTTTACGGTCACTACTGGGCCCAAATAAAAGTAAACGGTAAATGGGTCACAGCTGATACAACCAGTAAAAGAAACTCCTTTGGAGCGCCAAGAAACTGGAGTTCAGCAAGAATTGTAGGTATTTCAAATAACATTTAATCCTACAATTTTAAAATTATTTTTCAACCACTCAAAATTCTTTGAATTTTGGTGCCCCAAACACAAGTGTTTGAGGGCTTTTTTCAGAAAAAAAGGATTGATCAAAAAAATCTTGCAAAACTATCAAAAATCGAAGATTTTTGATGCTGCAAAAACTCCGTTTTTGCAAGCTACGTTTTGCAGCCCAAAAAATCGAAGATTTTTTGACGGCCTCGCGAAAAAATAAAAAACATGCAAAAATGAAATTTTTGCTGCACCAAAATTCTCTGAATTTTGACGGTTTTTTCACTGCGGAGAAAAGGAAACAATTTTAGAACTCTTTAATTTTTACATCATTTAAATTCTTTTTTAAACTCTTTTACACGATATTTTAAGTTATTTTATTTGTGATATTATTTTTATTGAGTTCTTTTTTACACTAATCTACTATTTTTAAAAATAATGAGTATTTTTTGTTGGAAAAGGAATAACTTTATAACTTTTCTAAAAGTTTTTCTAACTCTAAATTAAATGTTTTAGCTCTTTCTACCCTTTCTTTATCCAACATTTTCCATCAACCTGTAATAGTCTTCAATTCCAATAAGAATTATATTCCGTTTAACAGCCTCCGAAACAACACTAAACTCCTTGCTCAGTGCCATGCTTAAAAACTCCTCGTATGTAAAGAATATCAGGTGTATATCGAGTGGAAGTAATGAAATAACTCTTTGAACTTCTTTTTTCCTGTTTTTTTCGCCAATAATCATCAAATCTATATCTGAATTCTTTGACGAGGTTCCTTTTGCATATGAACCAAATATTATAGCTATAAATGAGAAATTAAGAGAATTAATTTTCTTGTAGAGAATTTGAAGGTCGCTATTTTTAAACAGTTTCTTCCTTCTTTCATATTCAGCTTCAAAAATCAGGGGGTGAATTTTTTTATTTAAAATGCAGTTAAAGGCATTACCAAATTTTTCTAAGGTTATTATACTCTCTTTTTCAAGTTGTTTTACTATATTGTATACATTTTTATAATCTATCTTTGAGCAGTTGGATAACTGCGAAATACTGATATTTTTACCTTCATTTTCCAAAAGACTAATTAAGACTTTCACATTATTGTCCATTTTTTTAACCTTCTATGGTTAATTTTTCAGATACTATGGTATTTTTACCATAATATGATTATGTTATTGTGTAGGGATATAAACTTTCCCCTCAACACGCAGAAAGCCAGTAAATTAAAGATCAAATATTTATTTTAGAATATGCAAAATAGTAGTCAAGAAAGTAGTCATAATCTATGATTTTTGAGTGTAGTCAAAATCATAGCATTCAAAATAGAGATTTTGAGAGATTTTGATAAAAATTAAAGAGTGTTAAAATCATGTTCCGGCCGAATTTCAGCTACAACAATAAGATAGTAAATACACTACTTGAAATTAATTCAACGCGGGATTTCATAGTTAACGCACCTCTTATTGTGGAGATGGAACTTTCGCTAAAACGAGACGCCCTGCTAAAATCAGCCCACCACTCCACGGCAATTGAAGGGAACCCTTTGACTTTAAACCAGGTTGATAGGTTGGCCCAGGGGCTTAAAATAAACGCCCAGAAAAAGGCCCAGCAGGAAGTTATAAACTACCTCAACGTGCTTAATAATATGGATAAATACCTGGAAGAGGGGAAAATCACAGAAAAAACGATTTTAAAACTTCAGGGAGATATAACTTATTCTACACTGGAAGACACCTATATGGAAGGCCAGTACAGGACTATACCAGTTCACGTTGTAAACAAGGAAGGTGAAACTGTATTTACTCCGCCACTTGCATATTTGGCCCGTCGAGATATGGATGAACTCATTGAATGGATAAATGGGGATTCTAAAGAATTGAATCCTGTTATGGCTGCTGGAATTATCCACTACGAATTTGTAAGGATTCACCCCTTTGTGGACGGTAATGGAAGGACAGCCAGGGCACTTGCAGCCCTTTTACTCTACTTGAGAGAGTTTGACACTGAAAGGTTTTTTACTATGGATGAATATTATGATTACGACAGGCCGGCTTATTATAGGGCGCTTAATTCAGTTGACGAGGAAACAAAGGATTTAACGGAGTGGCTGGAATACTTTTTAGAAGGGTTTTTGATTTCTATTTGCGAAATTAAAGATAGAATACTGCTCTTTTCACCGGCTGAGGCTCTTAAAAAAAGGGTGAAACTGTCTGAAAAGCAGATGAAAATAATTGAGTTTATACATTTAAACGGGCAGGTCAACAACCTTGAGGTCCAGGAACTCTTAAAAATCTCTCGACAGGGCGCTTATAAATATTTGAGGGCTTTGATGGATTTGGATTTGGTTGAAAAGAAGGGCGGGAGCCGTTCCACGTATTATGTTTTGAAGTAGGAAGACCCTCGAAAATCGTAGCTTGCAAAAAACATAGTTTTTGAGAGATTTTCGGGGCATGTGAAAAACAAAGTTTTTCACGGTTGCAAAATTTCATTTTGCAAACACCAAAAATTCGTAGAATTTTAGAAAAATGTAAAACATTTTTCTAACCTTTGGAAATCTTCGATTTCCAATGCTCAAACGCTTTGCGTTTGACAGTCCCAAAAACCTTTGGTTTTTGAGGATTTTTAGCGTAGTCAAATAAGTTGTCGAATAGGTAGTCAAATATGGATCAAAATACAGAAAAATGGAAGCAAACAAAACTGAATTCCTATTTATAGAAAGTTTGAATTAAGTAGCAGCTGTTAAAATTATTTTCGTCATATCTTTTTGAAATTATTCTAGATTTAAATTAACTTATTTTTAGGTTGCAAATTGGTAGATTCATATCATGATAGATAATTTCATTTACATAGTCTAACATAATACAATAAAAGAAAATTGTAATCTGGAGGTTGAAGAAAATCTCAATCAAAGATTGAGATTTTCTGAACCCCAAATCAGAGATTTGGAGGTTATCAAAATTCAGAATGAATTTTGGAACTGTTGAAAGCGAAGCTTTCGACGTACCAAACACGAAGTGTTTGATAACCCCCAAAAAATAGAAAATTTTTTGGAGGTTGAAGGAAATCAAAGCCAATAAAAATCAGAGATTTTTGTGGCGTCAAATCAAAGATTTGACAGATTTCCGAAACCCCAAAAACAAAGCCAACGAAAATTTTCAATTTTCGTGGCGTCAAAATCGAAGATTTTAACAGTTTTTGGAGGTTGAAAAATGGCAGCAGTAGATCTAGTGACTCTTTTTATAGTAGGGATCATAATTTTGATCATTTTGGGACTTTCAATACGTGTAGTAACCCAGTATGAAAGGGGAGTGCATTTCCGCTTTGGTAGAATAATAGGAGTTAGAGATCCTGGGCTCCGTCTTATTATCCCTGTAATAGATAAGCTGGAAAAAATATCACTTAGAATTGTTACTATGCCGGTTCCTGCCCAAAAAATAATAACTCAGGACAATGTGTCCATTGATGTGGCTGCTGTTGCATTTTATAAAGTTGTAAATGCTTACGATGCAGTTGTTGACATTGAAAATTACAATACTGCTGTTAACCAGATTGCTCAAACCACAATGAGAAATGTAATAGGGCAGTTCCTTTTAGATGATGTGTTATCTTCAACTTCAAAGATAAATGAAAGAATTAAAGAAATAATTGATAAACACAGCGAACCATGGGGAGTACAGGTCACTGCAGTAGAAATTAAAGATATTAATTTGCCTGAGACGATGCGGAGGTCAATGGCAAAGCAAGCAGAAGCAGAAAGGGATAAGCGGGCTAAAATTATTTCTGCAGAAGGTGAATTTCTTTCAGCTCAAAAACTCGGTGATGCAGCAGACATTATAACCGCACACCCTATAGCACTTCAGCTGCGTAATTTACAGGTGCTGAGTGAGATAGCAAGTGAGCAAAACTCTACCATAATATTCCCTGCAAGCTTCATGGCAACGGTTAGGGACTTAAAGGAATTCATGGAATCCGAAGTGAAGTCTAAATGACCCTTGTAATTCAAAAATATTTATATTTAAATAAACATTTATATCATAATAATTAGATCAATAAAATGACTGAAATTACTATTGCTAAAGGAAAGTGATAAAATGGCAAAAAAAATTACTCCAACACCAGTACTGGAAGGTAAAGATGCCGTTAATTTCCTGCTGGAAATGAACAAGCCAGCAAGTGAAGAGAAAAAGAAAATGTTAGATAAAATTAGAAAAAAACATAAACCTCTCTTTTAAAGTGTTCTTATTCTTTATGAATGTCAAGATACATTGAAATAGTATGTTCTGGCCGCGGATTACGCTTATATTTGACTAATTTTCGTTCTTCTTTTGGAAACATTTTAAATAAATATTTATCATACAACCATTTGGCATTACAGTAAGCGTCAACTGTAATAAACCTTAAACCTATCGTTTTAGATAATTCTAAAGCAGTACTGATGACTAATTCTACTAATTCAGGTCCAATTCGGTTTCCATGATACTGTTTATCAACGGCAAGTCTACAGAGTTTTAAAGCAGGTAGTGTTTCATAATTTATCCCTAATTCTTCTAAATATTCTTTATCTTTATCTATAATTTTTTTAAGCATAATTGAGTCAGCACACCATGTGAAAAATGCCACAAGATATGAATCATATTTACATAAATAAGTCACATTTACCTTGTTATTCATCTGGTCACGTGATTTTTCCATTAAAAATTCATTGAGATCAGGATTACCACATTCAAAGCAGGATATATCATGATGATCTTCTAATTTTTCAATGATGAGATCATTAAACTCAATTGGGCTCATAATCATATTGGAATTATTTATATTAATATACTTGCCTTTTTTATGAACATTTTAACTAAATGATAATGAAACATGTCCTGACATTTAGCGAACATAATAACATACTGATTTTGCAGATTATTTAAAATTTATAATAGGTTATATTTGCTTTTCTGCTGCGGAGAAAATGGAAAAAATCAAATCTCATCAATTTCAACATCATTTAAAACCTTCATTTTCTTAGTTTCTTCATTTATAACGACAAGTAATTTCTCATCTAATCTTATTAGTTCCGCAAGTGGCTTTCCGTTTAATTCAAGTCCGAGTTTTCTTATTTTCCAGCTGTGCATGGCCAGCCAAATCTCAATATCGTTTGTTATTCCCATTTTGAGGTATTTTTCTTTGGCAGATTGGGTTTCTTTATAGTTGATTAAAAGTGGCATTTTTTAGGCTCCTTAATTTTTGGTAACCACCTTCGTACTGTTCATTTATTACTCTCATTATATAAGTATAACTCTTTAACTCTTAAACTTATAAGAGCTTCACTTAAATAATCAGAACACTAATCATATGATAAGAGTAAAATAAAGATTGTGTCAATAAAGAGTACAGAATCAAAAGAGGAAATGAGGATTGACACAATGCCAAAAACAACAAGCAGCAAAGTCACAATTGATGTGCCTGCAGACTTATACAAATTACTTACAAAAATTAAAGGAGAAACAGGAAAATCAATAAGATCACTTGTAAGCGAAGGATTACCTCTTGTAATTTTAAAATATGAAGATGTGCTTGAGGAAAGTAAAAAAGAAGCTCTTATTGAAGCTGAAATGATGGATAAAACATTGAATAGGCTTAAGGAGTCAATTAAGAAATAAATTTGATTTATTATCTGAATTTTTTAGAATTAATTTGATATTTTAGAAAAATCATAGTTTCCTAGTTAAAAATGGAATAATAGAAAATTAGATAAATTATTTAAAATTTTTTCCACGTATTTTCATGGCATTTACAAGTCTTTTAACATCTTTAAATTCTTTTTCCCATGTATCATGGTCGATTACCAGACAATTTTTAAATTTACTTTGTCTATATTCTTTAAGTATTGTCTCTTTATTATTTTGTGATCCTTTTTCTTGCTTGGACTTATTGCTGTAGTTCCTATGAGCTAATCTTACGCCATCTGTTCTATTTTTAGTTTTACACTCATCAGAACAATAGAATCTTTTATCTTCTTTATGATTTCTGTAAAAATAATTTCCACATCCTCTACATGATACTTGTTTTAATTGTTTCATGCGGTACTTTTTAGATCGACATTTATGTGAGCAATATTCTGTGCTTTTTCTATGTGCTATAAATTCTTCTCCACATATTGAACATATCTTTTTATATTCTGGTATTTTAACCACCTTATAATTTAAAAATAAACAAAAAAAAGAACAGTATTCTTATAATACTGAATGTATGTACATTAATTTCATTAAATCTTCAAAGTTATGTTCATTTACGGTTTCTTTTTCTATAAATATGGTTACTTTATTTCCTTTCTGGCTTATTGTATAATCAAAGCGGTTGTCAATATTTTGACTAACAAAATTTCGTGTAAATAAATATTTTCCCCTTTTAACTTCTATTCTTATTATATCTCCAGCAGTATGGATGTTAAAGTCTTCATCTATTGTATTTATCTTTGATTTTATATATTGTGATTCTGTTTTATCTATTAGTGTTGTTTTTTCTTTTAAATTTGCATAATCAATTTTTGCTAACTCTCTTATGGTTTTACTAACTTTTACTCTGTTTATGTCCACGTTATCACCGATAATCACTTTTTTTATTTTTTACATCTTACGCCTAATAAAAATTATAATGCAACAATCTTTAGATAGAATATCCTATAAAATAAGTCTTCAGGATAGGAGTTTAATTTTGAAGTTAAATGGGAAGTATGAGTTGGGTTCTTTAGGATTTGATTTTTTGGAATTGATTTAGTTATATAGTTAGTTAATACTTATTTTATTAAATTTGATTACTATATTAATTAAAAATAGTCTCTGAACTCGTAAACTAGAAAAAAATAAGGAAAGATTTTTATTATAATACAATAATCCATTATTATAAGATTATATAATTAATTTTGGGATTGATATTTTAAATTGGGGGTATTTATTTGAATAATGGAAGAATTTATCCTTCCTGGTCGGAAATTGAAAAATTTCATGATACTTTAACTGAAGGGGAAAAAGTATTAGCTCGTTTTTTGGATGATAATTTACCCAAAGATTGGAAAATTTTTGTTCAGCCATATTTAAACAATAGTCGTCCAGATATTATTGTTTTTAATCCTCAAGTCGGAGTAATGATTTATGAAGTCAAAGATTGGGCACTAACAACTTATAAATGGAATGAAAAACGTTCAATGGGAACTTCAGCCAATATACGACAAGTAAATAATTACAGGGATAAAATAATTGAACAAATGGTTCCAGATATGGGTGAAAAAATAGATAAAAATAAAAAAATATTTGCCCTTGTACAAACGGGGATTTATTTGCATAATATAAATGGCGATGATGCAAAGGAATTATTTAATAACTGTGATTATCCTACAATAGTTGGATATGATGATTTAACTAAATATAATCTTAATTACATTGTCCCTGGTGTTAAGTTTGAAAGAAGTAAATACATGCAAAAAGAATGGGCTGATGAAATTGAATTCTGGCTTAATCCTCCATTTCATAGTAAAGAACAAATAGAAAATATTGAGTTAACTAAAAGACAAAAAGAGCATGCAAAACCTGCTCCTGGACATCAGCGTCTGCGTGGAGCTGCAGGCAGTGGAAAAACATTGATTATGGCATATAGGGCAGCGAAACTTGCAGAAGAAGGACATAAAGTTCTTGTAATCACATTTAACCTTACACTTTGGCATTACATTCGAGACATGATTGCTCGGGCTCCATTTGATTTTGATTGGAAAAATATTACATTTAAGCATTTCCATGGATTTTGCAATGATATTTTAATTGATTTATCAGTACCTAAACCCCATGAAGATTATTTAAATAAGATAGTTCCTGTAGTAGAAAATGCTATTTCTAATAAGAATATTGATAAATTCAAATTTGATGCTATACTCATTGATGAAGGACAAGATTATAAATGGGAATGGTACAATCTCTTATCCAAATTTTTAAACGAGCGAGATGAACTTCTATTTGTTTGTGATGAAAATCAGAACATTTATGGTCGTGAATTAAGCTGGATCGATAACATGAGGAATGTTAAATTCCGTGGCCCTTGGAGAGAACTTAATACAGTTCACAGATTACCTAAAAAAATAGGTAATTTAGCAAATAAATTTAGTGAAACTTTTAATTTAGATCAATCAATAGAAATTGAAGAATATGCACAATTAACTCTTTTTGAAAAGCCCCCAATTTTCAAATGGGAAAATATAAAACCTGAAAATTGGCTCCAATCTGTAATGGATGCATATGAATCAATTAAACATCAACAAATTGATTTGGGAGAAGGTCACGCTTCGGACATTGTTATTTTGCTTCCCACAAGAAAAATGGGTATGAAAGCCGTTGAATCATTTAAAAAACATAAAATTGAAGTTAATCATGTTTTTGAAGTTGAAGAACAAGCTAAATATCATCGTCATAAAAAAGCATTCTGGCTTGGAGACAGTCGTTTAAAGATAAGTACCATTCACAGCTTTAAAGGCTGGGAAGCTATTCATGTTATTATGTTGATTCCTACACGTTGGAATGGTGATGAAAATCTTGATCATTTAGTTTATACTGCGATGACGAGGACTCGGAAGAATTTAATTGTTTTGAACTGTCATAAAAGATATTCAGAATTTGGTGAAAAATTGAATAACAAATCAAAAAAAATTTTGGCTAATGAGTTAACAACGTAAACTTAAATGAAATGAATTTGGTGAAAATCATAGGAGATGACGAAATGGTAGAATCTATTAAAAAAGAAACTCGTGCTGTAAAATACAAAACTGGCGAATTTGATTTAAGAGATAAAATTGATTTAAAAGAGCTGTTGAATGAATTGAAGCCTAAACATGGTCAGGTAATTGAAATTGTTATTTCTAAAAAGTAGTAATTTCTTCATATAATCTTTTTTATGTCTAAGAAATTAATTAGGCCATAAATAACTTTTTTGGATTATTTTTGTTAAAATAGCTTTTAACATCTCATAATTTAGTATAATCACTTTATCATGGTATTATTACTGCCCATCTATAAATCCACACATATCAACAAGCTTTGCTTTAGTATATATGATATCTGTCTCATCAGAAGTTAAAAAATCAAATGTATGTATCTTAAATGAATCAATAATGGATTTATTATTTTCATAGAAAGTTTTGAGTTTTAAAAGAGATTTTTCATTGAGATCATAAATTTTTAGACTCTTTTTAACATATTGATCAAAAGCAGGAACATTTGCAAAAACCCCAAGCATTATTTTTGTTATTAGAGTATCGGTGGGTTTGTTTTCGTCTCCAAAGGAGTCTATTACTTGCTGTTTGCATTTTAATAGTAGTTCAATGTTTTCTTTGTTATAGTTATCAATGTCAATTTCCCAAAGTTTTGGATCCATCTCTGAAATTGCTGTAATTAGATTTTTATAGCTCCTTGCGCTTTTTTCAAGGAGAAAAGAAGAGCCTCTCAGCATTCCCCAACTTGCTAAATAAAAACCTAAATGTAAGCAGCTTAGCTGCAAATTTTCATCATTTGCGAGTTCAGATATTTTATTTTGTTTGTAGAATGATAAAAATAGTTGTAGCAGTAATCAAATGATGAATACCGTTCATCAGGTTTTCTTCCTTTGTTTTTATCTTTTCCTTCTAAAAACTGATTGATAGATTTTTCTATATCCATAAATTTAGTTAAAAATCACAATAATATAAATTTAATGTTTAAATAATCTTTTTGTGAGTTTAATTTGAAATAGGAAGTGTGAAATGATTTAATTATGGTTGATTTTTGGAATTGATTTGAAGAAAATTAATTATACCTATATTTTTCAATATAATTGGTTTAATCATTGTTCTAAGGAAATATTTGTTTTATGACTTAATTGGGGCATTGTTATAATCTAGATTAATTATAGAATAAAAAATTATTTTAGGCCAACATAAATTAGTATTTCCTCAGTTTTTTCACCTAATATTTCTTTGGATTTAGAATAACTCTCATTTAAAACTTCTTTAAGTTCTTCATCCCCTTGCCATGCATCTTCAAGGATATCCCAACCTAAGGAATTTGCAAGATCGTTTATGACATAACCACAAAGATATATATCGTCTACATATCCCTGTGGGCCGTAAATTTGCTCGGGAATAACATCAAAAGGGGCAACAAAATATGCAATTGCTGCACAAATCTTTAATCGTGCATCTGGTTCAATATTTTCTTCATTGAGAATATCAGTTAATAGTTTGTACATTTCAGGCCCATAATCAATGAATCTGTCATATTTTCCTCTATATGAGTCTAAATTTTCTCTTAGTATATCGTAATAATCTTTAAATTGTCCATCCATTTAATCACCCGCAACAAAACTTAAAGAAGCATTGGGAACATAATCCTGATTTTAAGGGTTCAAAATGTTCCATTTCAATTTTTTGACATATATCATCTATTTCATTACTAATATTGGTATAATCTACTCCATTGGGTTCAAAATATGTTTTTTTATTTTCCTCAAATTGGTAAGCACATAACTTTTCAATATCATATTTACCTTTCAGACCATATTCATAGACCTTAAGCTGCATTTCAACGAATGTTTCAGTTATACCTGCGGTTCCACGGGCTTTAAAGTCAAAAAGTTCAGTTTCATCATTATGATTTTTAAAGATAAGATCAGTTCTACCAACGATCAACATACCATTCGCAAATAATGAAAATGGCTCTTCGGTAGAAAGAACTTCTTTAATGTAGTCCTTCATGATTTCATAATATTTTAAAAGCTTCATTTTTAATTCTTGTTTTCTTTTGGCATCTATTTCATCATCATTGTGTATTTTAATCCAGTTTTCTTCTACAACTTTATCAATCTCATGTTTAGTAATAATTTCTTTATTTTTCATAGACATATGGATTCTATTTAAACAATTATGGACTATTGTACCGTAATTTTGTTGATAGGTTGAAATAAACTCAAATAAATAAAAATAAGCTAATTTATATATTAAAGGACAGTTTTTATAAGCATTAATTGATGAATAACTGATCCTTGTAGGATTTTTTGAAGGTTCTCGTTCTTCACATTTTTCGATGAGTGCATCAATGTCTGAAAATTTTTCTATGCCAATATCTTCACTTATAAATGGTGATAATCCTATTTTGCCAGCATTAGTATTTTCTAATGTGGATATGATCAAATTATCTTGTGCCCTGGATAATGCAACATAGAATATTCTTCTTTCCTCATCAGTAAACTTTTCATTACCATAAATAAGCATTTTTTTAGGGATAGGAACTAATTGACGTTCTTTTCTTGCTCTCATGGGGAATTTGCTTTTGACTACAGAACAAACAATAACTACTGGAAATTCTAATCCCTTAGCTTGATGAACAGTCATTAACTTAATTGCATGTGGATCCTCTAATATTTCTGCATTATAATGCATATTTCTAGGTAAATCATGTAAAAATTTTAGGAAATCTTCTACATTGGGCTTGTTGGTTAAATTTTCGTATATTTTAATTATAGAACTTAATTTGGCCAAATTAAAAAGTTTCTCATCACTTATGCTGTTTCCATCATCAATTAGTCTTTTTAAATAACCTGATATTCTGATTATATCATAAAACAGTTCTGATAAAGATTTTTTGCTCCAGGGTAATTCTTTTTTGAGTTTATTCAGCTGTAATATCTTAGAAATATCTTCCTCGTTTTGAATTCCTATTTCTTTTAATTCAGAAGGTTTATTAAGTCTACCTAGACTAAAATCTTTCTCAAGGTTTTGAAGAATATCTTTGGTAAATGGATGCAAATCTAAAAATTCATTTTCAAATGTCGAAATGTTCCACCAGTCTCTCCATTTACTCCTAAATTTTTTTTCATATTCTGGTGGATCAACATATGCTAATAAGTAAAGTATTGTCCGGATTTCTTCTCTTTTAAGAAATGATCCGTCTCCTCTAACTTCAAAAGGTATGTTATTATGTTCTAATTCAGTAATTATCTTTCTTGCATGGAATTTAACACTTCTAAATAATAAGGTTACATATCCATAGTGGGGGATAATTCCTCTTTTTTTCATTAATTTTATAAGATTTACAACCTTTTTAGCTTCATCCTGTTCATCTTCACTTTTCAATAGAACAATTTTATTTCCATCATCTCTTTTTGGTAAAATTTTTTTATCAAAATACCTATAATCATGTATAAAGTCTTCAGATACGCCAATAATATTGGCTGTTGATCTAAAGTTCTCTTTAAGTGTGATTATTTTAGTATCTTTGTATTTTTTAGGAAATCTCAGGAAATTATCGATATTTGCTCCTCTAAAGGAATATATGCTCTGATCATCATCTCCAACTACACATATATTACATTGAGGATGTGCAATTAATTCAAAAATTTTGTCTTGTATGGGATTTGTATCTTGATATTCATCAACTAAAATAAACTGATATTTTTCCCTTAAATCACTAAGAACTTCAGAATTATTTTCTAAAAGTTCTAATGTATATTTTTGAAGCCCAGGATAGTCAATTTTGTTGTATTTTTCTAGTAATTTGAGGTATCCATTATAAGATTCACAAACTTTTGGAAATCTCTTTACATTAGGATGTGTTTTTTTGATTTCAGATACTAATTCTTCTGGATCAATCCTATTTTCACTACATTTATTATAAAAATCAATATAGTCAGGTATGCGGCTGTTATTTATCCCTATTTCTTCATAATTACTTCTTAAGAATATTAATTGTTTGTGAGTATCAAGGATATCAAAAGATGGGCCAATATTATGGTAATTGGAGTATTCTTCTAATATGTGTCTGCAAAAAGAATGGATAGTTGAAATTTGGATATTTTCAGATTTAGATCCAATTTCTTTACTTATTCTTGCCCTTAATTCCTCAGCAGCTTTTATTGTAAATGTAGTTAGTAGAATGTTCTCTGGATTTACATTTCTATTATTTATAAGTGAGAGTACTCTCTCTACAAGTATTCTTGTCTTACCTGCACCGGGTCCTGCTACAATTAATAATGGTCCTTCAAAATGGTTAATGGCCTCTTTTTGGGCATTTGTAAGTGATGATGGAGTCATCTTAAGTTTTGGAAGACTTCTGAATTTTTAGGATCTTATGAATTATTTTTAACGGATTTATTAATTATAATACCTTAATTATGAATGAATTATAACTTGATTATAATATATTCTATAAATAAACTTATTAATTTATAAAATATGGGATTATATTACTATTTAATTGTATCTAAGTTATAATATTAGTTGAATATATAACTGTTTATTTATATTTTATTAAAATATTGTAATTTGGTTTAAGGGCATATTGAGGGGATTAAATGTCATTATTAGATTACGAAAATGAGGATATAGAAGCATTAGTTAAACAATTAGTAAACGATTTAAAAAGTCCAAATACTCAAATTAGGCAAAATGCGGCATTAAAATTCAGCGATGAATCCAAAGCTTCAGGTTTTGATATGGGTGGCAAGCCGTTATATCAAGATCGAATTGATAAATTCAATGAATTAACTCGCAAAATAGCAATGGATCCCATTATTAGAGGATTAAATGATGAAGAAAGATTAGTTAGAATTCCTTTAATGTGGTGTCTTGGTCATTTAAATGATGCAAGAGGTGTTGAACCACTTATAGATGCTTTGGATGATAAAGATTCAGGTGCTAGAGGAGCAAGTGCATATAATTTAGTATATCTTAAAAACCATTCTTTTTTACCTCTAATTAATGTTTTAAATAGTAAAAATAAGAATATTAGAAGAGGAGCAGTATTTGCACTGGGGGATATGGGCAAGCAAGAAGCCTTAGATCCACTAATTAATGCTCTTAAAGATCTTGATTGGAATGTTAGATTTAAAGCAATAGAAGGACTTGGTAAAATTGGTAATGAAGAAGCATTAGAACCCATTTCGGAATGCTTAGAAGATAAGAGTGCAAATGTACGAAGAAAAGCAATAGAAGTCATTGGTCTCCTAGGTGCAGGTGAAAAACTTCCTACTAGAGAAGAGATGAGTAAACTAGCTGAAAACCAAAGGTTAGAAATTAGAATAAATATGAACGGATAATATGAATCTAATAGTTTTAAAATCTCTGCTGAAATCTTTAAATGATGAAAATCCTAGAGTTAGAGCTAAAGCAGCTGAATCTTTAGGTAAAATTAAAGATGAAAGCACAGCAACTGAATTGAATAAGCTACTAAAAGATGAAGATCCTCAAGTTAGGACAAATGCTAAAGATGCTCTTTTAAGCATGGGAATGATCAGTCAAGAAAATAAAGTACCTGAATGGAATCAATATTTTCCCAGTTTAGAACATGCCAGTAAAGAACAAAATGAATTTTATAATAATTGGTTATTTGAGTTAGAAAAAAGTAATCATATTGATCTTGAAGGTAATTTAAGTTATATTTTTGTTTATTTGTATTCTGTTTTAGAACAGTTCTTAAAAGATAATGATATTAACCATTTAGAGACATGTTTTAATAGAATTAGTGAAGGATATGGTCATATTAAAAAAATAAAAGAATATCTCATTATTTGGAAGTCAGATGCTTATATGTATATTGGTGATTATGATAACGCATTGAATACTAGAAAAGAAATGGGATTTTACATGATTGATATAATAAAATATGCCACTATTTTGTCTTATCGTGAAAATAATTATATCAATGGCCATGATCTATTCTGTATGTTAGGAAATCAAGGTTTAACAAAGTTTGGTCTAAAATATCAAGAGGAAATTGAAAAAATTGCTAATATTTTTTTAGATGATTTTTTCCATGAACATGGTAAAACATTAGTTGCTTATTTCTTAGAAGATTTTAACCTTCAAGGCTTAACCGAGGCAAATTTGAATAAGTTAAAAATATTCTATCCCAAACTGGACGAATATGAACAAATGAGAAACAATTATATTAGAAGAAAATCTATTAATACACCTGATTTTGTCAGATCTACTTATTTTAGAGGTTACCCTTCTAACATGGATGAATACATGATAATAAAAAGAGAAGATCTTTTTGTTCCTGAGATTATTCTTAAAGCTTTGCGATATGAAGTTATACACATATTAAGAGAAGCCGAAAACACATATAGAGAAGAAAAAGATCTTCCGAAGGTTGGTGAAGGGTGGATAAGCGAAACCGAATTATTTTATAAAATTAAAGAAGTATTCCCTAATGATAATATTGTTCATCATGGAAGGCCTTCATGGTTAGGAAGACAACATCTTGATATTTATTTTCAGGAAAAAAATATTGGAATTGAATATCAAGGAGAGCAACATCAAGAACCACATGAATATTTCGGTGGAGAAAAGGCATTTAAACTGCAGAAAAAACGCGATGAGCGAAAGTTACAAAAATGTAAAGAGAATGGTTGTAGTTTAATTTATGTTTATCCTGATTATGACTTTGAAGACATCGAAAAAGAAATTAAAGAAATTTTAAATTAATAAAATTTATTGGAGTTAATTATCTAATTTTAATTCCTCTAAATTATTCTAAGTATTTTATTATATCCTCTTTTAAATCCGATCTTTTAATTTGAAGTAATGACTGTTCTTTTAATATGTTAGCGAACTCTTCAGTCAACGCGTTCAGAACTTTTTCCCATAATAAATAGTAATCATGGTTTAAACTAAATGTTTTAATTCCAGTAGTACCATTTACTCCTTGTTTAAGTAGATGGGGATTTAAAATTGAAATTACTTCTTCTATGATTTGCTGCAAGAATACTTCGTCTAATTTAATATAACAAGCATCTGTATGATGCTGGCAGATTTCAGTCATTCTACTTCTAAGAACACTGCGTGCTGTGGTGCATAATTCTGCAATATGTTCCTCTGATACTTTAAATAATTCATCAACATCTTCTTTTGTTATTATGTCCTTTTTAAAGAGGGTTTCTGAATTATAATGTGTTAAAATAGGATTTTCACGATAACATTCTACTAAATATAACAATGTGGAAACAGGTAAAAATGAAAGCTTTATTCCACCTGTAATTTGTGTAAATTGGGGAACAAACTGAGTTATTTCTTCAGGAAAATCAGGTGCAACGATGACCATATACTTCACGTAATCTTTATAGACTCCCATTAATTGTTCTTTGCACATATCCGTGCAGTAACTTTTTAATGTAATCATAGGATTTGAATTATTTCTAAAATTATAGGTTCCTAAACTGGCAGGTTTACAATCTACAACCGCAATGTATGGTTTAGGTGCATATGTTCCAAGAACTAAAAGATCCCAACCTTCATTACGTCTGTTTAAGATGGTTTCATATTCTAACAACTGGAAAGAGTCATCGATCATTGTTTTAAAAACCTTTTCGGGAGTTTCATGATATTTTTCCCTTGCGAGAACGCTATTTTTACAGGAAATTTCCATTAAATCTTCTTTAAGACTTTTTAAAGTGTTTTCGATGTTCCTATCTTCAGAAATTATTGCTCCATCTTCTTTTTTCCTTTTTTCCAGTATTTCATTTAAAGCATCCATAGATTTACCTGAAATATGATTAGGTATTGTTACAGATGGATCTAACTTTCCTTGAAGGATCAATTCTGCGATAACTGCGGGATAATGTTTACAAAAAGGAGATTGTCCCTGTTTTACTCGATAAATATAATCTTTACACTTTCCGTCACAGAGGTAAGAAAATTCTGGGGTTCCCAGGTTGTATATCTTCAATTTTAAACTGTCAACACTGGCAATGATTAATTCTGGATCATTTGATTCTATTTTAACAGCTTTTCTAAGGATGAAATCTCCAGAGTCCTTAACTTTAGTGGCCATTTTATCCTCTTGTAATTTGTTAACAAGATTTTCAATCTGTTTTATAGATAGATTGGTGTTTTCAGCCACGAATTTCGCCAGTTCGTTTCTTTTATACTGAGAATACCCTTTTAAGCCATTGTTTTTGCATACTTCTTTAAGTTCTTTCATTGTAAGTGTTTTCAGTAGTTCTTGCTTTTTTGAAGACATATTTCATAGTATTAGAAATAGTTACATAAAAGTTTAATACTTTTAATTTAAACAGATGAAAAGAAGATTAACTAATGAATAGAAGCTTAACAGAATGCAACTTATCTAAAATGGCCTCTAACAGATTTTATAGTTATAAAGAATATTCAACAAAAAAAACATCTAAATTTAATGTTAATTTTAATAAATTCAGTTTTGTTTTTAATGGCTTTATATTGTAATCAAATTAATAATATATTTCTAAAAATGTATTAATCATTGTTAATTATCTAATTTATTTTATAAAGTTTTTTATTATAGTTAAATGGTAAATAATATTATTTAAAAAGATGATTCATATTATTAATGGATATTTAATACTGGAAACTAGAGATCACGATCAATAATAGTACTTTACTTTATTTATGTATTAAATTTTGATCTCAAACTGAAAGGGGATAGTGCATAGCGTGAAACCACCTAAAATGCTCGATAACAAAAAAAATGGAACAGTATGCGAAGAATTAAATGAAAATCTTGGAAAAGGATCTAAACTTTCCATAATATCAGCTTATTTTACAATGTATGCATATTATGAGCTACGTAAAGAACTTAACAAAATTGATGGGATGCGTTTTATCTTTACAAAGCCTAGTTTTCTAAAAAATGATAATGAGCAAGTTAGGGAATATTACATAGATAAAAATAATGAAAGAGATATTTTTGGGAATGAATTTGAGTTAAAACTTCGAAATGAAATGAAACAAGGTCATATTGCAAAGGAATGTGCGGAATGGCTTAAAAATAAAGCGGAAATCAAATCATTTAAAAATGCTAATACGGCTCAGTTACGTATGATTTATATTGATAACCCTGATGAGCATGTTTCAATTAATGGAAGTGTTGATTTTACTACTGATGGTTTAGGAATTACACAATCTAATCGTACGGATATGAATTCATGTTTTTATGGAAAAGAGGCTACTTTATTTTATTTAAATAACTTCAATGAACTATGGGAAGACGACGATGCACTTGAAGACGTTAAAGATAAAGTTTTAGAACAAATGCAAGTGATGTATAAAGAAAATCCTGCCGAATTTATCTATTTTGTGACTATGTATAATATATTTTACGAATATCTCGATGAATTGACTGAAGATAATATTGTTAAAACTCGTACCGGTTTTAAAGATACCAAAATATGGAATAAACTCTATAAATTCCAGAAAGACGCTGCTATTGGTGTAATAGATAAAATGGAAAAGCATAATGGTTGTATACTTGCAGATAGTGTAGGTTTAGGTAAGACCTTTACAGCGCTTGCAGTTATCAAATATTATGAGCTTAGGAATGATAGAGTACTTGTCTTAGTTCCTAAAAAGCTACGAGAAAATTGGACAATTTACACTCAAAATGATAAAAGAAATCTATTTATTGAGGATAGATTTAATTATGATGTTTTAAATCACACTGATTTAAGCAGAGCCGGCGGTCAATCTGGTGAAATTAACCTTAAAACCATTAACTGGTCTAATTATGACCTAATCGTTATAGATGAATCGCATAACTTCCGTAACAACCCTGCTGTAAAAGATAGAACCACTCGTTATGAAAGATTGATGAATGAAGTAATTAAAGCGGGAGTTAAAACTAAAATAATGATGCTGTCTGCAACACCTGTTAATAATCGTATGGCAGATATAAAGAATCAAATAGCATTTATTACTGAAGATGATGATAATGCGTTCTTAGATGTTGGATTAAGTAGTATTGAGATAATTCTTCGAAAGGCGCAAATGGTTTTCAATCAGTGGTCTAAACTTCCAGATGAGGAACGAACTGGTGAAGTATTTGTTGACATGATGGATCTTGACTATTTCAAGCTACTTGATACAGTTACAATTGCCCGTTCGAGAAAACATATTGAGAAATACTATAATCTTGATGAAATAGGAAGATTTCCTATTCGTAAGACTCCAATCAATCAATATTCTGAAATTGATGTTGAAAATGAATTTCTTCCCATTAAAGAAGTAAATAAGGCCATTAAAAGACTTAATTTGGGAATTTATTCTCCATTACTGTATATATTACCTGATAAAAGGGATTCTTACAGTGAGAAATATGATGTCGCTGTTGGAGAGGGGCATAGTGTATTTAAACAGGTTGATCGTGAAAGACAAATTGTAGTATTAATGCGAATTAACATGTTAAAACGTATGGAAAGTTCTATTCATTCATTTAAGCTAACAATTGCTACTCTTCTTGAAAAAATTGACAGTGTATTAGATCGGATAGAAAATAATGGCATAAATTATGATCATGACATTGATATTTCTTTAATTGATCCTGATGGAGATGAATTTGATGATATGATGTTTGGTAGAAAGAAGAAGGTTCTTCTCCAGGATATGGATTTAATCAAATGGAAACAAGATTTAAAGTCAGATAAAGAAAAACTAGAAATAATTCTTGATGAAGCTGAGCAAATTACTCCTGAACGTGATTCTAAGCTTCAAGACTTGAAAGAAAGGATTGAATACAAGATTAAACATCCTATTAATGATAATAACAAAAAAATAGTAATATTCACGGCTTTTGCAGATACTGCTAACTATTTATATGAAAATATAACTGATTGGGCTATGGAAAAATATAAATTACATTCTGCTTTAGTTACAGGTTCTGGTCCTAATAAAACTACATTAAATGGAATAGGGTCCACAGATTTAAATAATATCCTCACAAACTTCTCTCCAATCTCAAAGGAACGTGCTAAAATCGACAGCACAATGGATGAAGAAATTGATATTTTAATTGGAACCGATTGTATTTCTGAAGGTCAAAACTTACAAGATTGTGATTATTTAATTAATTATGACATTCATTGGAATCCTGTGCGTATTATTCAGCGTTTTGGACGTATAGATCGTATAGGTTCTAAAAACGAGGAAATACAACTGGTTAATTTCTGGCCTAATCTTGAATTAGATGAATATATTAATCTTAAAGGTCGTGTAGAAAGTCGTATGGTTATGGTTGATGTATCTGCTACTGGTGAAGAAAATATAATTGAAAATGGCGATAGAAAGAAGATGAATGATCTTGAATACCGTAAAAAACAACTAGAACGTTTACAAGAGGAAGTAGTTGATTTGGAAGATATATCTGGCGGTATTTCCATCACTGATTTAACCTTCAATGATTTTAAAATAGAGCTTATGGAATATATGAAGGATAATCGTAAGCAACTAGAAGAAGCTCCTAATGGAATGTATTCTATTGTAAAAATAGATGATGAACTCAGAGATACTGTTAAACCTGGAGTTATTTTTACTTTAAAGCATATTAAAGGTTTTAAACAAACCAAAGAACAAAATGCTCTTTTCCCTCATTATATGGTTTATGTTAAAGAAGATGGCTCTGTAGAACTTAATTATCTTCATGCCAAAAAAATACTTGATTATTATAAGAAACTTTGCTCGGGTAAGAGAGAAGTATTCGAAGAACTTGTAAAAGACTTTGATAAGGAAACAAATGATGGTCGAGATATGAGTGAGTTTTCAAGTTTACTTGAAACATCCATTGAAAATATCCTTGGCAAAAAAGAGGAAGAGGGAGTTGCAAGTCTTTTTAGTAAAGGAGGCACTTCTCACGTTAAAAATAATTTTACGGGACTAGAAGAATTTGAATTAGTTACATTTTTAATTTTAAAGTAATTGGACTTATTTAAAGCTATATGGTGAAATTATGTTTAATATTTATGAGTATATGAATATTCCTGCAAAATGTGAGTTAGGAAGCACCATATTTAAGAAGAATTTCTATGAGAATGCTAAGTTAAATAAATCGGATAAAGAGCTTTTTATTAGACATGTTGATAAAATTAAATGGGATTACTGCTTGAAGCCTACAAATATCAGCATTAAAACATTTAAAGATGATATTAGAGAATATAGTGAAATTGAAT
Organism: Methanobacterium sp.; assembly: GCF_038562635.1. Classification (NCBI taxonomy): domain Archaea; kingdom Methanobacteriati; phylum Methanobacteriota; class Methanobacteria; order Methanobacteriales; family Methanobacteriaceae; genus Methanobacterium; species Methanobacterium sp. The sequence goes on from NZ_JBCFBO010000004.1 coordinate 31,879, forward strand.
TCATAACGGTTAAAATTAAAATTCCTAATAAAACCAAACGCTTAGCTGAAATAATAATGCGTTCTATTCCTTATCCAATGATCATTGTTTTTGAAAATGAGAATAAAATACAGATATTTACAGCTCATCAAAGGATAAATCTTGCAGATAATAACAAAAACACTATTGAAGAGTTTATTTCCACGGAATGGATAGATCTTGATAATTTGGATGACCCAGATAAAAAACTTTTTGAAAGCCTTAGTATAAAAAATTTGAGCTTTACTAATTTTTATATATTTTATAAAGATATAATTGATAATATAGTTCGATACAATGCTTCAAAGCTTACTGGAAAAGATATAGAACAAAATGTTGATAAAATAAAGAAAATTTATGATGATATAAAGCTTATTGATGCAGAAATTGAACTTATAAAAGGCAAAATCAAAAAAGAAACTCAATTTAATCGACAAATGGAAATGAATATGCAGATTAAAGAATTGGAAGAGAAAAAAGAACAAATGCTTAATGAATTGGATTAATGTGATCGGGGGATTAATAGTGCAAGAAAATAATTCAAATGGGGAAACTATGGATTTAACACGCGAAAAAATGCAAGAAACTAAACTTAATGGGGAAAGTCTAGATATTGTAGCTGAAAATGTGTCTAAACTTAAAGAATTATTTCCAGAAATAATTACAGAAGATAAAATTGATTTTGATAAATTAAAAGAGGTTTTAGGGGAATATGCAGAAGAGGATAGAGAACGTTATAATTTTACATGGAAAGGTAAATTAGCTGCTTTACGCATCGCTCAAACGCCTTCAACAGGAACATTACGTCCATGCAAAGAGGAAAGTAAGAACTGGGGCACGACTCAAAACTTATATCTTGAAGGAGATAATCTAGAAGTGTTAAAACTTCTTCAAAAGTCTTATTATGGCAAAATAAAAATGATTTATATAGATCCTCCTTATAATACCGGAAAGGACTTTGTTTATAGAGATAATTATAAAGATAACTTGCAAAATTACCTTGAAATGACTGAACAGATTGACAAGGAAGGCATGAAACTTTCTACTAATACAGATATTGGTGGGAGATATCATACAAACTGGCTTAATATGATCTATCCACGTTTAAGACTTGCAAGGAATTTATTAACAGAAGATGGCGTAATTTTCATTAGTATTGATGATAATGAATTAGAAAATCTCAAAAAGATTTGTGATGAGATTTTTGGTGAGGAAAATTTTGTATCTACTATATGTGTCAATAGAACTAGTGAAATAGCTTCAAATTATACAGTATCAAAACATGAATACATAATAGTATATTCTAAAAGTATAAATCATCTGGATATATTTAACAAGACAAAAATTACTATTTCTAGGGGAACTGTAGGAAATAAAAATCAAACTATGCCCGAAATAACTTTTCCTGCAGGATTAAAATGTTATGGGATGGATGACGGAGTTTATGAAGCAACACGCAAAATAGATGGTAGTTTAGAAAATATAGAAAATTTAGATCCTATTATTATTGAAAATGGGGCTCTTAAAGAAGATGTTAGGTTGATTGCAAGGTGGAGAAGTTCAAATGATATGAGAAACTTTTTTGCTAATGATTGTAAACCTACAAAAGCAAAGATTACTGGAGAAATTGTTGAAATATACTTTGAAAATGATAGATTTAATCCTCAAATTAAAAAAAGAACTTATGAAAAAATTCCTTCAATATTTTTTGAAAACACTAGAGGAAGTAAGGATTTAGATGAATTAAATATCAATTTCTTTGATTTTCCTAAATCTACAAAATTATTAAATTATATAGTTAACTTTTCGAAAAAAAATGATATTATTCTTGACTTTTTTTGTGGTTCTGCAACGACAGCCCATTCTGTAATTCAAGTTAATGCTGAAGATAAAGGTGCACGTAAATTTATCATGGTTCAATTACCTGAATCAATACCTAAAGAAAGTGAGGCATATAATATAGGCTATAAAAACATATGTGAAATGAGTAAGGAGCGTATTCGTAGAGCTGGAGATAAAATATTAAATAAATCTAAGGAAGAACAAAAAACTTTTGATAATGATAGTACTTCAAACTTAGATATTGGTTTTAAAGTATTCAAACTTGATAGTTCTAACCTTGCAAAATGGAATCCTGATTATGATAATCTTGAGCAAAAATTATTAGATAGTGTTGAAAATATTATTCCTGGCCGTTGTGAATTTGATTTAATCTATGAAATTATGTTAAAATATGGAGTCGATTTAACTCTCCCAATTATAGAATATAATCTTCAAAATAATATTATTTATTCTATAGGTCTTGGGGCTCTTGTTATTTGTCTTGAAAATGATATTAAGGCTAATATTGCTACTGAAATTATCAAATTGAAAAATGAGCTTTCACCGGAAATAATGCGGGTCGTTTTCAAAGATAATGGATTTGCAAACGATAGTGATAAAACTAACATTAAAGAAACCCTTATGGTTCATGGAATTGAAGAATTTGTAACAATATAGGATGTTTTAAAATGAAGCTTAAATTTAATCCTAATTTAGAATATCAGGATGATGCCATTTCAGCCGTAGTAAATTTATTTGAAGGTCAGAATTCCATACAATCTTTTTTTACAGTTCCTGGCGCTCAAGTAAGTTTATTGGATTCTGGGCAAGGTATTGGAAACAGACTGGAAATCAGTGAAGAAGATATTCTAGAAAACCTTAAAAAGATCCAGTTAGAGAATTATTTAGTTCCTAGTGAAATTTTAAGCTCAAATAATCTTATTTTTGATATTGAAATGGAAACAGGGACTGGTAAAACGTATGTTTATTTAAAAACCATATTTGAACTCAATAAAAAATATGGTTTTACTAAGTTTATCATTGTTGTTCCTAGTATAGCAATTAAGGAAGGTGTTTATAAAGCTCTTCAAATGACTAAAGACCATTTTAAGGGGTTATATAATAATGTTATTTACGATTATTTTATTTATGACAGCCAAAAGCTCGAACAGGTTAGAAACTTTGCAGTTAGCAGCAATATACAGATAATGATTATCAATATTGATGCATTCCGCCGAAGCTTTACCGATCCAACAAAAGAAACCAAAGCTAATATTATACACAGAGAAAATGATAAATTAAGTGGTATGAAACCTATTGAACTTATACAGGAAACTAATCCTATTGTTATTATTGACGAACCTCAATCTGTTTCCAGAACTTCAAAAGCGAAAGATGCAATAGCTTCTTTAAATCCGCTTTGTACTTTGCAATATTCAGCTACTCATGCAGAAATTCATAATTTAATTTATAAATTGGATGCAATTGATGCCTTTAAAATGGGTCTTGTGAAACAAATTGAAGTAGATGGAATCGAATCAAATGATGCCCATAATAAAGCATATTTAAAATTAGTATCCGTAGATAATAAAAAATCCCGTATAAGCGCTAGAATTGATATAGATATGTATAAAAATGGTAAAATCAAGCGAGAACCTGTAACTGTCTACCCGGGTGATGATTTATCTTCTAAAAAACTGGGAAACAGGGAAATCTATGAAGGATACGTGATCGGTGAAATATACTGTGAAGAAGGAAATGAGTATGTTGATTTTACTAATAGGGAAGAAGTACTTAGTATAGGAAAACCTGTAGGGGACATTGATGATTTAGTTATAAAAAGACAGCAGATTCGTAAAACTATTGAAGAACATTTAAACAAGGAATTAAAAAGGAACCCATTAGGAATTAAGGTTTTGAGTTTATTTTTCATAGATAAAGTGGCTAATTATAGATACTATGATGAAGATGGTAATCCACAAAAGGGTATTTATGCTGAAATATTTGAAGAAGAATATAAAAAAGTAATCAGTAAACAGAAGTATAGTACTCTACTTAAAGAAATTGACTTAGAAACACCAGTTGAAGATATCCATAATGGTTATTTTTCCCAAGATAAAAAGGGAGTACTTAAAGATACCCGCGGAAATACTTTAGCTGATGATGATACGTATAATCTGATTATGAAAGATAAAGAGGAGCTTTTAAGCTTTAATAGTAAACTTAGATTTATATTTTCTCATTCGGCCCTTCGTGAAGGCTGGGATAATCCCAATGTATTCCAGATTTGTACATTAAATGAAACTAAATCTACTATAAAGAAGCGCCAAGAAATTGGAAGAGGTTTAAGACTTTGTGTTAACCAGGATGGAGAAAGAATCAAAGATAATCAGATTAATACTCTCACGGTAATGGCCAATGAAAGCTATGACGATTTTGCAAAGACTCTGCAAAAAGAAATTGAAGATGATGAGGGAATTAAATTTGGAATAATTCAAAAGCACACTTTTGCCAGTATCAGCTTTAAAAATGAAAATGGCGATTTAGAACACTTGGGAAGTCAGTCTTCTGAGGAAATATTTAATTTCTTTAAAGATAAAGGCTACATTAACTCCAGAGGAAAAGTTCAGGACGCTTTAAAGATAGCTATTAAACAAAATATGATAGAAGTACCGGAAAAATATAATAAATTAAACGCTCAAATAACTGCAGTTGCTCAAAAACTCACTAAAAAACTGGATATTAAAAATCTCAATGATAAAAAGAAAGTTAAACTCAACAAAAAAGTATATCTGAGTGAAGATTTTAAAGAATTTTGGAATAAAATTAAATATAAAACTACATATTCTGTTGATTTTGATAGTGTAGAACTTATTGAAAAATGTTTTAAAGCTATGAATGAATATTTAGATGTTAAATCTCCCAAACTAATTTATACTAAAGCAGGTTTACTTATTAAAAGTAAAGGCGTTGAGTCATATGAAAAACAGCGTAGTGTTGTTCATTCTGAAGAGTTAGAAGTTCTTTTACCAGATATAATTACATTTTTACAGAATGAAACTTATCTTACTCGCCGTACATTAGTAGATATTTTAATTAAAAGTGAAACATTATGGCAATTTAAGAAAAATCCCCAACAATACATGGAAGAAGTTTTGAAGATTATTTCTTCTCAAATGAATCATATGATTGTCGATGGCATCAAATATACTAAGATTGGAGATAAGGAGTATTATGCGCAGGAACTTTTCAAAAATAATGAGTTATTTGGATATTTATCTAAAAATATGCTTGAAAGTAAACGTTCAGTCTATGATCATGTAATCTATGATTCTGATAATGAAAAAAGTTTTGCAGAAAGATTTGAACGGGATGAAAATGTCATTTTGTATGCAAAACTTCCAGGATGGTTTAAAATACCTACTCCTTTAGGAAATTATAATCCTGATTGGGCGGTTTTAATAAACAAAAATGATGAAAAGAAGTTGTACTTTATCCTGGAAACTAAAGGCAATGTTCAGTATGAATCCTTAAGACAAACTGAAGCCGATAAAATAAAATGTGGTAAAAAGCACTTTAAAGCCCTGGGTAATGATGTGGAATTTAAGGCAGTTGATAACTATAATTCGTTCATTGAAAATGTCTAATTTACAGGAATCTATCAATCTCAATAATTAGATTTATTATAAAGTAAAAATAGATTCATAATTAATTAAGAAATTAATTAACAAAGGGTGAAAGAAATGGGAAAAATTAAAGGAGTTTCACATCCAATACCTACAGAATATGCAGAAAGAATATATAATGAGGATAAAACTGTTTTTGTGAGTAAATCACACCTGGGAAAAGCTTCTGAAGGAGATAAGTTCATAATATATGAGTCCTATGGGGCTAAAGCTTACACAGGCTGGGCTGATGTAAAATCCATAAGTAAACAAAAAACGAGTGATATTACTAGAAAATATGGGAAAAAGTTGATGATAACTAAAAGGGAACTTCAAGAGTATGCTAAAGGTAAATCTGAGATGAACGTGATTGAGTTTGAAAATTTTGAAAAATTCAAAAATCCAGTAAAACCTTCAAGATTTGTTGCTTTAAGAGGTAAATACATATATGAAAATGAATTTGGCATGATAAATAAACATAAAGGGTAAATATTAAATTTATAAAAGAGCATAAATTTATAATGGTTTTTGAATAATGTGAACCCTTAAATCATCATAAACGTAATATTAACTCTTTAAATTTATTTAATTTAATTTCCGCAAGTTCAATGTCTTTAACTCCGGTAATAATTATTTTACCACTAGAAAATAAAGTATAATTAATTCCACATTCTTCTTTATAAAACAAGCCGGGAAATTGTTCAGGTTCATATGAAACTTTAGTACTATTTAAAGATACTAAAATGTCTTCAAGAGAACTTTTAAGTTTAATACTATCCTTCAAAACAATGTTGCTAATTTTCAAATCAGCGAAACTGTTTTCTATATTATTTTCTTTTAAAATATCCAATACTTTTTTCTTAACTTTGTTTAGTTCCTTAAAATTCTTTAAACCGGTTATTAAAAATTTTCCCGATTTATAAAACGCTATATAACGGTTTTCAGGCGTTATTCTCATTTTTAGCCACGTTTTTGAAGAATTAAACTCAGTATTGTCTAATTTATTAAATAGTAATTCTAAACTAAATGGTTTTTTCATTTCTGCAACTGCAATTATATTTACGATCTCCAAGGAATCACATCTTAAAAATTATATATTTATTTAATGAATTTAATATTATTATATATGTATAATTAGGTCGTGTTTATATGATGAAAACAAAAAAATGCCTTAATGAATGGAACGCAACTATAGAAGCATTAGGACATGGAAAACAAACTATTTTAATAAGAAAATATGGAACTGCTCTTAATGAATTTCTTTTGTACCCAACTGTTAGCTATGCTGCAAAAAACAACTATTTAAATAGTTTTAAAAAGGAATATCAATCGTTTGTAGAAGAAAATGCCCTCCCAAAAAAAGAGAGCAATAAATTTGAAGTCAAATATTTTGCGAAAGTCGAAGAAGTAATTGAAAAGCCTTCACAGAGAATAGGATATTTTAATAAATATCACATTTGGACAAAAAATCATGTTAAATCATATTTGGGCAGTGGAAAAGCTCATATATGGATTTTGAGAGTTTATAAACTGAAAAATCCAGTAATGGCCGAAAGAAGTAGGGCGCTTATATTTGCTAATTTAAATGAGAATATTTCTCTTAAAGACATTGAGCCGGTTCTTAGTGATGAAGAGTTTTCTAAAATTGTTAAGGAAATATGAAGTAAATAAATTTAAATTTTCACTTTTTAAACCTTGTTATTGATATCTTTTTGTCATTCAATGCCACCTAATGTACTCATTGTAGATCTAATTTCAAATCTATTGTTTAATTCAGGATAAACTACTTCAATTCCCTCATCTTCTAAAATATCGAACTCTTCTTTTATAATCAGTATGCACAGGATAGATCTATTCAGGTGATACTTCAATGATCATATCCAATATTTCCTCACCGTTAGCGTGTCCTAAAGCATGGAAACCTCTTTTTTTCATTGGAACAAAGGTAAACGACTTTTTTAAATGAAGGGTTCATTGAATGATATAACACTTGTTTCTTCTAATGCTTTTAAAATAAGAAAAGACTCTTCAGTAGCGTATATGGGAATGTCTTCTCTGAGATGATGAATATAAGCTGCATGATCCATGTGAGCATGACTTATCAGAACACCGTTAACAGAAGGGCTGATTTCACATTCTAATCCACAATGTTTTAGATAATCTTCTCTATAAATCCCTTTTATTTTAGGCAAAAGACCTAATTGTGCAAAATCAAGGATTCTATTGCATTTTCGGGGCTGAAGGAATTCTGCTAAGTATTTGTTTACTTGTGAAAAGCTCATACCAAAGTCAAAAAAGAAGGAACTTTTATTATCATATACTAATATCTTATTTCAACCTATCTCATCTACACCGCCATAAAAATCAATAGATACCATAATAGTCTGTTAATAATGGTAATAGCATATGTTTTTTATTATTGAAGGAGAAATGAAAGGATTATATGCTTAAAATACTCATTTAAAACATTTTAAAATAAAAAAACTATTATAATTAAGCTATAATCATTTTAATTATAAAAATATTTCTATTTCATGCAGATAGTAAAAATTTAAATTTTATTCATCAAACAGATAAATATAGATTGTAAAATTATTAATTAACTTAATCTATATGATTAATTATAATTTTAAACGTGTTATGAAGAATAATTTAATGCACATTCATTTGTTTTATGAAAACATCGAAAATGCATGGATTTAAAGAGATATATGATTAAAAGGGGATATGAATGACTATTTGGTTAGTTAGAGCAGGTAAACATGGTGAAAGTGAGGAAGAGGTATTAAACAACAATATTGCAGCGATAGGGTGGGTAGAATTACCAGACTTATCGCATATTAAGAGTAGGGAAGAACTTAAAGAACTCTTTGATAAGATATATCCTGGAAAAAAGAAAATGTCCGCTGCAAATGAAGCTGGACAAGTTTGGTCATTTCTAAAAAGGATTAAAATTGGTGATCTTGTTATATTACCATCTAAATTTCACGCATCAATTGCAATTGGAACAGTTAATGGCTCCTATAAATACAGAACTGATCTTTCGTCAAATACTTTCCACACAAGACCTGTTGAATGGATTAAAACAGACATTCCCCGAACTGCTTTCGATCAAGATTTACTTTATTCTTTGGGCGCATTTATGACTGTATGTCAGATTAAACGTAATAATGCTGAAAATAGGATTAAAAAGATATTAATGGGAAAATATGAAGAATCAGAAAACGCAAATGGTTCTAATAATGTAATCGGTAGTTTGGATGAAGATTTAGAGTCAGACTCAGTTCTAGATATTGAACAGGCTGCAAAGGATCAAATAAGTAAATTTATTATTCAAAAATTTAAGGGGCATGACTTGCCACGCTTAGTAGAAGGCGTTCTTCAAGCTCAAGGATATATGACTGAAATATCAAAGCCAGGACCAGATGGAGGCGTAGATATTTTAGCTGGTGCTGGGCCAATGGGTTTTGATAATCCCAGAATTTGCGTACAAGTTAAATCATCTCAATCTCCAGTAGATGTCAATATTTTAAGAAGTTTGAAGGGCACAATGAATGATTTCAACGCTGATCAGGGCCTTTTAGTTTCATGGGGAGGATTTAAAGATTCAGTATTAAAAGAATCTAAAAGAAGCTTTTTTAATGTTCGACTTTGGGATTCTGATGATTTGATAAAGGCTATTTTTAAAAATTATGATAATTTATCGGATTCATTACAAGCAGAATTACCTCTTAAAAGGATGTGGGCTTTAGTTATGGATGAAGAATAAAAGTGGGTGTTACATGTCAATACCAAGATTATATTGAAAATATGAGAGGATAGTTAGATTAAAAATATAATTTATTTTCTAGAGTTATTTTGACTTTGAGGGATAAAAAGGGGATGAATATGGGCTTAAATGACGATCAGATAAAGGAATTACTTAGATGGTTTGTTAATTCTTCAGAAACTTATAAAAATTGGATGCAAGAAAGAATAGGATGTGAAAGATTTAATCACCAGTGGATACAACCCGAATTAATTAAAGAAATGTCCAATGAAGACTTAAGAAAACATTATCTTGATTATTTTAACAATGGCACTGGAAAAAAACAAAAGCTAATCGCTATCCCTCGTGACAGAATAATTCAAAGCGAAAAGTTCAGAGATTCTTTACTATATCTCCTTAATGAAGAAATAGATATTAAAACTAGGATAAATGAATTACTATATTCAAATAATGAAAAACATATCGATGGAATGGGAAAAGCGTTAATAACTGCTTTTTTAATGGATTTCAAACCTGATAAATATTGCTTATGGAATGGTAAAACTGAAATGGGATTAAATGCGCTAGAATGGGCTAATCTTTTCTATCAAAGAGGTGATACTTCTGGTGATGTTTATATTAAAATAATGAATTTATTTAAAAAATTAAAAGATATTGATCCGGAACTTAATTTAACTTATTTAGGTATAGATTTGTTTTTGCATACTATTTCAGCGACAGAAGAAGGGGAAAAAATATTAGAGAAAATAAGAAATGGGCCTTCCGAGTTAAAAATTAGATATTTTATAGAAAAAGCTTTAAAAAATCACAATTCTGATAAACAGGAAGATATTGACGAAATTCGTTATTTATTTGAAAAGGGAATTCCTAAATATCTGGAAAATATTGCTAATGAGTCTATTGGGGGAGATACTAAGAGGTATAAAGTTGAGGGAGTGCCTGGAACACGACAAACAAATTCAATTGATGAATTTGGATATTTACCTCAAATTTATGTTTTTGATGAAACAGAAAAGCAAAAAGATAATTTTAAGGATTATAACTATTATGTACTTTACATTTTAAGAGAAGATAGAAAAGGCATTTATTTATCATTAAATCATGGCCAAGGCTACATGAAAGAAATTTTAAAGGAAAAAGGAGAATGGAAAGGTTGGTTTAAAGATAATGAACTAAAAGATAATATTAAAGAACGTGTTCAAAGGGCTAAAGACGAAATAGGTCCTATTGATAAGTTTTCAGATATTATGAATCTAGGTTCTGAATATGCCACAAGTAGTTCAATTTTTGAAGCAGCATCTATATATTCAAAATATTATACTTTAGAAAATCTACCTTCTGAAGAAGAACTCATATCTGACTTTAAAGAGATGTTACGTTTACATAATTTGCTAATAACTAAAAATGAAGGTTTGACAGCTATTGAAGATCCAAATGAAATCAAAAAAGCTAAAGAAATCTTTGAAAATAGATTCAAAGAGATAGTTGATGAAACAATATCTTCTGAATTTAGAAATAATAAGATCTGGTTTCCCAAATTAGGCATCTGGACATCATTCAATGAAACTCAAAATTATTTTTATAATCCTTTTGGAGTCGGAAAACCTACGCCTTACTCTTTAACAACTATTGAAATTAATTTTTCATTCAAGGGTAATAAAGTATCTGGTGTTTTTGCTAAAGATTCTTCTAATACTATTTATCTGTTACATAGGGGTAAATTAGGGGGCAAATTTGTTGGAAAACAAATTTTAAAAGAAAATTATGGTGGTGAATGGGTCAATGTCAAGGAAGGAGATAAAGAAAGCAATTTAATTCTAATTGGGGCATTAAATGAACCGAATTTTCTCGAAAAAGTGAAAAATTTCGTTTTTGAAGTTGATAGAATTAAAAATAATGGTGGGAATAATTTGAACTTTTTAGACTATTTAAATAAAAAAGGATTCTATTTTGAACCTGAATTAATAGAAAACTTCCTTTTGTCCATTAAAGTTAAGCCTTTTGTGATATTAACTGGAAATTCAGGTACTGGAAAGACCAAAATTGCACAGTTATTTGCACAGTATTTATCTGAAGCTTATAAATCTCAAATAGATCCTGAATTTACAAATAAAGATAAATTAATTGAAATTTTGTCTGCAAAACCTGAATTCGCTGATTATGTATCAGAAATTAAGAATAGTGTGGGAACTTACCCTAGTGATTTTGTAAGAGATAAATTACCTCAATTAATAGATTATAATTTGCTCAAAGAGCTAGAAAGTGCAGATATCTCTAAAGAAATGGATATATATGGAGTAGTGCCTGTAGGTGCTAATTGGACTGAAAACAGGCATGTTGTTGGCTTTTATAATGTAATAACCAAAGAATTCCAGAGAACAAAATCTTTGAATTTAATTATTAATGCTGGGGATCATCAATCAGTTCCTTTCTTTTTAATATTAGATGAAATGAATCTTTCTCATGTTGAAAGATATTTTTCTGATTTTTTATCAGCAATGGAAAGTAAAGAATCAATTGAATTACATCAAAATAAAGAAATTGAAGATGATGTGCCTCAAAAAATAAAGTTTTCAGAGAATTTAATGGTTATAGGTACTGTAAATGTAGACGAAACTACTTACATGTTTAGTCCTAAGGTTTTGGATAGGGCAAATACTATTGAATTTTTAACTCCATCAGTTACAGATTATATGAATGGAGGAAAGATATCTAATAAGTTAAATGGTGATATTAATTATTTAGAGAATCCTCTTTCAAATGTTGAAATTAGAAATGCATCTATATTAGAATTAAGGAAATTATTTGGTAATGTCACTGTTTCTGGAGGTAATTTTTGGGATATAATGAGGGATCAACTTGAAAAATTCCAGAATATCCTTAAAAAAGCAGGTTTTGATTTTGGGTTTAGAGTTATAAATGAAATAATGCGTTTTATGTATGTTTCATGGGTTTATGAAGGTAAACCATTAAACTGGGCTAATTGGAATCGTTATTTCGATGCTCAAATAAAACAGAAGATGCTTCCTAGAATTCATGGATCGAAGCGAACACTCGATCATGTTGCCGATGAGCTTTTAGAGCATTGTAAAGATTATGAATCTTCAAAAAAGAAGCTAGAAGAGATGCAAAAAATATTGGACAAACAAAGATTCGTTTCATTCACTAATTAGGGGATATCATGGGATATAAAAAAGTTTGTATTCCTTTATACCACAAGGAAGAAGCAATTGGCATTTTAAAGGTTATTTCAACTCGAACTAGTGATTCATCAATCTTAGATGAGAAAGATTTTAAATTAAATAAGTTTCAAATTGAGAATCCAGATACTGAAACTCCAATACAAATTTGCGATTTGGGTAATGGCCCTATTATAATGTTACTTGAAGAAACTCAGTATCAAATAGTTTTTAAATCTTCTAGTGATTATACTGGAATAAAAATAATTCCATTTGTTCAAAATAAAATTAATAGTGAATTTAAAGTTCTTGAAACCGAATTTAAAACTGAAAAAACAGGAATACTGAATTTTGGAAGTTATGCAGGTAAATCTTTTTTTGATGTTGAAGTAGATGGAAAAAATTCTAAAAAAGTTTCTTTTGAAGTTAGATCTAAAAAAATTGATTATAATAATGAATATATTAAAATGCTTTCATATTTATCAATGGCTATTTCAGGTATACTCTTTTATCAGAATTCACCATTATTCCAAAAACATTATTTTAATAACAAATCTAGAAAAACATTTTATGAAGATTACATTTTCCTTGAATATTTGTTTCTAGAAGAGAATTTACCATATGCTTATGAATACATCAGAAAAAATATTTATACTAATTTAAAGGAAGATTTAGAAACAGTTCCAACAGCATTTGCATCTAATTTGGGTTATGCAGGAATGGTAAATATAATTTGTAATCCCGAGAGTTTGTATGAAACCGATGAAACTCCATTTAACTGGCCACAATCAATGAAAAATTTCGTTCCAGATAATATTACACAGCCTTTTTATGAAGAATCAGTCGATACACCAGAAAACAGGCTTTTAAAATATTTTTTGGAGTTGTTGGATATGCTTATCCAAAAACTAAAAATTGAAGTTAATAATGAATTTTCTAATAACCTTATTAAAGACAGATTGGGAATTTTTGAAGATAAAATACAAGAATATCTCTCAGATGGATGGTTAGAAGATGTAAGCAATCTAGATCAAGTTCCAATGAATTCTCAAGTTCTTCAAAAAAAAGAAGGCTACAGAGATATTTTTAAATACTATTTGAATTTTGATTTTGGATTTAGACCTGTATGGAAAGAAATGGATGATTTAATAGATGGCTATGAACGTAAACTGAATGAATTATATGAATTATGGTGTTATTTTAAACTTTTAAAGATAATGGAAAAACTTAGCAGACAAAAAATTGATTATAATGATATTTTTTATGTAGATTATTCTTCTTGGTCGATAGAGCTTAAAAAAGGCTTAAATTCAATCCAAGAATTTTATATTGGAGTTGAAAACCAAAAAATAAAAGTCAAATTAGCATATAATTTATCTTTTAGTAGAAAAAATAATCTTAAATCTTATTCTCTTGGATTGAAGCCAGATTATACATTAATAATTGATATAAACGGCGAAAAGAAACTTTTACATTTCGATGCCAAATACAAATCTAAAGGAATAACTGAAAATGATGAGCTTTATAGAAAAAAAATCTATAAAGAAGAAGATGTGCATAAAATGCATACTTATAAAGACGCAATTTTAAATTCTTTAGGATCTTATGTGATTTATCCTGGAAATGGAAACTCAGTAATTTTTCCGCAAGGCTCTAGTGAAATTCCTTCTGTTGGTGCTTTTCCATTGACTCCTGGAAACAGTTTTAAGCAGGAAGAAGAATTAGCTAACCATATATTTAAATTTATAGAAGAAATATATAATGAATTAAAGAACTAAAAGATTAACTAGGTGCTTAATGTGATTGAATGGGAAGAATTCGAACAAATAGTGGTAGACAAATTAGGGCGAGACATTAGAGAAAACAAAAATCCAGAACAAAACCAAGCCATTTCAGCACCAATAAATCAATCTCAATTTACTGTAGCGGGCCCTGGAAGTGGTAAAACCGCAACATGGTCCTGAAAATTCTCGAATTCATTTATGTTGATGATAAAAGGTGAAATTATGCAGGTAATAGATTTAAATCAAGATCAAAAGGAAGCGGTTGAATATTTTTCTAAAAAACCATTATTAATTCAAGCAGGTCCAGGTTCTGGAAAAACAAGAGTGATTATAGAACGGGTGAAATATTTAATTCAAGAGAAGAAAATTGATCCGGAAACATTTCTTGTGGTCACCTTTTCTAATAAGGCTAGTAAGGAGTTAAGGGAGAGATTAATAGATTCGAAAAATGGTTTAGATACAGAAACTGTTAATAAAATCCATATTTCAACTATTCACTCATTTTGTTACGATTTAATTTCGGATAAAGGGCTGTCTTATGATATTTTGGAAGAAGATGAAAAGAATCATATGTTCATATACAAGCATTTATTTGATTTAGGCTTTGAAAATGAAAAATATTTTAAAAAAGGACATATTGAGACTTTAGTTAAAAAATTCAATGAAATGACAACATTTAATGTAGATATAAATGGATTTGAAGAATATGTTAAGGATGAGTTTCCGGTTTATAATGAATACTTAGAGTATATTCAATCTATTTTAGATAATCTTAAAGCAGATGAATATTTTAATTTTCCAGAAGATGATGTTAAGGATGATGAATTATTCACTGAAGCTTGGTATAATGCAAGGTACAATCAAATTGCTGAAAGCTATAGGCAATATTTAACCTTATTAGAAAAGGAGAATTATATTGATTTTTCATTAATTCAGACCAAAGCATTGGAATTATTAGAAATATACCCTGATTTAGTTGAAGAATTGGGATTTAAAAATATTTTAATAGACGAGTTTCAGGATACAGATCCTATACAAATGAAGATATTTGACTTTTTAATTAAAAATTCCGAGACATTTACTGTAGTGGGGGATGATGATCAAAGTATTTACGGCTTTAGAGGTTCTGAGATTAAATTCTTCCTGGAATTTAAGGATAATTATGATGCAGAGCTTATTACCTTAAAAACCAACTATCGTTCCACAAAAAACATTGTAGAATTTTGTGAAAACTTCATAGAAAATGATAGACTAATCAAAAAGGAATTGAACTGCAATCCAGGCCGTACTGGAGAAAATCCCGAAATTTTCTATATTAAAAATGCAAGAAATGGAAGACAGGATGAAGCAGACCAAATAGCCGGAATAATTAAACATTTAAAAGAATCCGGAAAAATAGCCAATTACAGTGATGTTGGAATACTTTTTAGAGCTCTTATAGGAGGAAAAGCTCTAAAGTTAAGCCTAGCTTTAGAAGAGTATGGTATTCCTTATGATATTGTAGGGAACGAAGATTTACTTGAACAAGCTGAAGTTAAGGTTCTTCTTTTAATGATTTATTATCTTATTGAATCTGATGATACGCCCTATATTATGAATAGATGGTCTGGTAAAGGGGCAGACTGGCTAAATATTTATGGTTTTGCATCTAAAGACTTTGATTTAAATAAATACTTCGGATTTTCCCAGAAAACCCAGGATATATTAATCAAGCTGGAGGACGATTTTAGAAAAAACCTCATCGCTACTGAAAAAGAGGTTTATAAAGAAAAAACAGGGCAAACATCCAGGATCAGATCCTACTTCGGAGTTTTTGATAAATACAAAAAGCAAAAGGATTTAAAAGAAGATTGCTTTAACGAAATTTTCTCTAGAGTAAAAAAACCTTACCTATACCAGTTCACTGTAGATGATTTAAGAGAATTGGGCATTGATAATGAGCATGATTTAAATTTCTTTAAAAGATTAAATGATTTAAGGGTATCCCTTGAAAATGAATGGTCTGATGAAACCATTAAAGATAAAACTACATTGTTAAATGTTTTTTATGAGATAATGGATATAATAAATAATTTTGATTTTGATGATTTTGATAATGAGAATGTGGAAAAACTGCTGAATGTATCTACACTTTCCAATACTATCTATAAATTTGAAGATGTGGTTAGCAGACACAGTTTAAGGAGACTATTCTGGTTTTTTTACCATAATCTGGGAAAGCACAGTTCTAATCAAATCAATGATGGAAATGAAGTTCAAATAATGACTATACATAAATCTAAGGGTCTTGAATTTCCTGTTGTTTTTATTGCAGGCATGAAAGAGAAAAGCTTCCCCAAAGATTTTAAAGATGAGGAGTACGAACTTTACGGTCTTTTTAAAACCCCAAATTTTCCTATTCCCTATAAATATTTAGAGTATAAAGATGAACTTACTCAGGAAGAAAAAGAGGAAAAATATTACTATGAGGAACGTAGGGTTCTTTATGTGGGATTAACCAGGGCTAAGGAGATTTTAATTCTATCTGCATATGAAGATAAAGACGGAAATCTTCCAGAAATTGATGGAATTGATTTTAATCAGGTTTCATTAAAAAGGATAGAGGAGGATTATTCAATCCTCCCACCAACTCAAATAAGTAAAATCCCTGATGAGGAGGAAGAAATACTCCTATTAAGTTATACATCTATAAGAGATTATGAGAAATGTCCATTTAAGTACTATATTGTCCATAAGCTATTATTTAAAGAATCAGACACGTATAAAATTAAAAAAGGAAATATATCCCATAAAATCCTTGATAAGATACATAAAAACTCTATTGCTAATTTGACTGGTGAAACATTAGAAGATGGAACAAGTTCAGATTTTATTGATGATATAATTGATGGAGATGAAAAAGATCTATTTCAAAATGAAGTTGAAAATATTAATGAGTATTTAAATACATTTTTTAAAGATATTGAAGTTATAAAATCTGAATTTCCATTTACCATTGAAAAAAACAACTATATTATAAATGGTCAAATAGATTTAATTTATAAAAGAAATGGAGCATTGGGAATACTAGATTTTAAAAATAAATATGCAATTGATAAAGATGAAATAAAAAAACAGTTATACACCTACTTATTGGCATTAAAATTAAATCCAGAATTTCACTCGGAAAATATTAAAGAAATTGCTGTTTACCTATTAAAGGCGCCTAAGGACAATAAATTGCAAATTTTTGACATAGATGAAGAGTATCTAAATAGATTCCAAAATAAAATCACAAGTGTAGCTCAAAATATTAACAACAATATATTCGAAAAAAAACAGACAGGGGACTGTGATAATTGTACCTTTAGCTTTATTTGCAACTAAAAAACGAGTACAATTAAACGTGCTCATTAACTCATTAATTGGTTTGAATCCGGAAATATGAGGAAATATTCAATAAACACGGATAACTCTAAAGAAGTCCGTCTTAAAGGTATCAAGGACATGTCGGGACATAAAAGGTGTAAGCCGTTCAAATTATTATGGAGTTAATGGGATAATAGATGTTTTAAGTTCAGTTAAGCTGGAAGAAGCCTCTTCAAAGAATTTAATTTTGAAATATCTTCATCAAGACCCACTGTTTAGAGAAAAGATTGATGCGCTAGATTATCCTGAATATGAAATTATTGTGGACTATAAGGGTATGAAAAGACCTCCTGTTAACTCTCCTTCCTGGCAACATCACAACTGGCAGGTTTTAACTTATGCATGGCTTCGTTCAATGCAGCCAGAGTCGCGTCCAGTTTTGACAGGTATTCTATTTTATCTCAACGAACTTTCTCTCTTTAAAGAGGATCTAAAGGAACTTAAAAGGGAAGTTGAAGAAAGAAATACTGATATTATGCCGCCTGAAAATGATCTGGTGAAAATACTTCAATGGAATGCGAGGTCTAACCCTCCTCTTATATCTGAAGCTTTCAAAATTCGTAGAATTTTGATGCATCGAAAATCATAGATTTTCGAAAGCGTTTAAAAATGAAAGATCTATACGAATTATTCAGGTAGAAAATAGTTCAGTTAATAATTCTCTTAATGAATTTGACCAAGTAGTAGCTGAAATTGAAAATAGAGTTATCTGTGAAGTTAATGGAAAAGGAATAAAATCTTCATGGAATCCAAATCCTGATAAAAGGACCTGTGATGCATGTGACTTTAAAACGTTCTGCAGTAAGTCTGAAACTGCATCAAGGTTTCCTACAGTGCCATGATTAAAAAAATTAATTCATTTGTTTTCTAATTTTTTGACTTACCATACAATGTGATAATAGTATTTATGTCAATTAAATAATCGCTAATTTCCCTGCAGTAGTTATTTCAAGCTTATCCTTATTTATAAAGCCCATCACTCTTAATTCGCGTATGTGATTGTAAGTCATTCCTCGACTTATCCCAACTTTAACTGCTAAATTTTGCACAGATATTCCGTTTTTGGTCAGCTCTTCAAGTATCATTCTTTTTGTTGCTGAAATTCCAAAATTTAAAATAGGGAGATCTATAACAGTTTTATCTTCTTCTGTAACGTAAACAATACGTTCTACTTGGTCTTGTCTTGCATAGCATCCAAAGAGAGCTCCAAGAGCCTGTGGTTTCCGTCCACCGCTCACATTCACTATTATTTTTCTTCCATGTGCATGTTCATACTCAATTGCTTCTGCAGCGTCTTCTGCAATTTTTACAACATCATACAGGCTTGTTATCTTTGTTTCTATTTCAACTACTTTTCCAACAGTTTCTTTAAGCATCCTTTCTGCTTCACGCTGCTTATTGTCTGAATCTTCTTCCCTGAGCAGAACTATTTTTTGCGGTGAAAATTGTGTAATACAGAACATCACTGGTTCGATTGAGTATATTGTTGAGATTAATGTATTGTCCATAATATCACCTTCCCATATTATCGTGGAAAGCTAAATGCTTTTTATCATTGTTTAAGTCCTCTATTTTAAGGATTAATATACTTTTCTAGATTTAATGCGCCAATTAAACCTTTAGGATTTAAAATTTTTATTTTTATATATAATTTATATGTTCTATGATAATTAATATTATCTTATATATGAAAAACATATATTTATTATATTTTTACTATTTAAAATTATATTTGTCAATGTAAAACATATACAGTTATATAGTAGTCATTACTAGATACATAATTGAACTCAAATTAAATGGACGGTTTAATTGAAGTAACTAATTTAAGCAATTTTTGCCGTGTATTGGCTGTATAAATGCTTTTATTATAATTTTAAAAGATTAATAACCTTAAAATTTCAAAAAAAATTAAAATTAAGTATTTTTGGAGGTAAAAAATGGATAATAAATATTTAATTGCATTGGGAATACTTGTAATTGCAGGTATTGTAGCTACAAGTGGATGTACTGATTCTTCCACAAGTTCTGCATCAAATTCGTCTCAAAGTACAGCACCACCATTTCAGATTTCAGATTTAAAAGTAACAAATGGTGGATATGGAGATTATGCTATAAAAGGACAATTGGTTCCTACTCGCGATATTGACTACCTTGAAATGGTTACTGTATGGTATGATTCCAGCGGGGCAGTTATTGAGAGAAATTCTCTTGCCTGGAACATGAATGATCTTAAATCCGGACAAAAGGTTAAATTTTCCACTAATGATTATATCAGTACTGATGAAGGAACTCCTTCTAAAGTTGAGCTTTTAGTGTTTGATAGTGCATTTGCAGGCGGCGATGATTCATCTGCAATATATAAAACTACTTTAGAAGTTTAAATTTCATTTATTTTTTTAATTTTCAGGTTAATGTTTGTAGAATTTCTGATTTGTAAAAATAAAAGATGGGGGATGACATTATGGTAGAAGAAGTAAAACGAGAAGAATCAATCGAGAATTTAAATGGAACATCAAGAACTTTAGAATTGGTTTTAGGAATTATTGGTGGATTTTTTGGTTTAATTGGAGGTATAGGGGCTGTAATGGTTGGGAGTATAGGGGACGCATTCAGCGCATCCGGTGCTTCTGATATAATGATTTTAGGTGCTGTTGCAGTTGTAGTTTCGATTATGGGGGTAATTGGGGCTGTACTAGTTAGGAATAAGCCTAAATTGGGCGGATTATTAATGATACTGAGCGGAATAATTGGCTTCATATGCATTTTCCTATTTTATGTACTTGGTGGCGTTTTCCTTGTAATCGGCGGTTTATTGGCTTTAATAAGGAAATAATGATTTAAATAATCAAAAAGTATGGGAATTAACTGGAAGAAGGGATTTTTAAGTATGTCTGAATTGAAGATCCTCATAGTTGAAGATGAGGGAATTATATCACTTGAAATCACGCAAATACTACAATCACAAGGATATCAGCCTTATGCAGTCTTCTCAAACGAAGATGTCATAGAAAAAGCACAGGAAATTCAACCTAATTTAGTGTTGATGGACATTAAGTTAAATGGGGAAGATGAATGCATAAAAAAAGCTATAAAAATCAGGGAAATGATGAATGTGCCCATTGTATATCTTACAGGTTGTGCTGATAAAACAACATTAAATGCAGTAAAATCAACCACGTCTTGTGATTACATACTTAAACCTTTTGATGAGGAGGAATTAGTCAGTACCATTGAAATGGCTCTAAATAAACATAACTCAATTTAATGTCATTTTTTTGATTAAAATTGATTGTAGTTCCATATATTCTTAGTCATATCCATATTTTAGTCAGACTATATTTCACCTGTTTTTCATCAAACAATTCCAGTATTTCATCTGTTTTTTCAGCTTCAATGATAAAAGTTGCTCTTCCAATCTTTTTCCCGTATTTAGAAACAATTCCTTCCCTTTCACTGATATATTCCTTGTTTTTATGTGTTGTTTTGACTTTGTAGCCGTATAACTGCCTTTTAACGAACATCTTATCCTTTTGTGGTATGTCGCCGTAGGTGTATGAGATAAAAGCTGCAGGTTTTAAGAACTCTTTTTGCCCTAAAATAAGTTCCGGTTTGGAATATAATACAGTGCCGTCTTTAACGACTTCCCATAGAAAATCAGAGTCTATTACTTCGTTTCGGTTAAAGAATACAAATGAAAAAGGATTTTTGAGCCTGTATTTATCTTCAATTTTAACTGCAATTTTCTGGACTTCCTGTCCCTCTTCCCCAATTTCTGGATTCCTGCCCTTAGAATTAAACATTAAAAAAATATCGATATCACTTTTTTTGTGCATTTCATCCTTTGCAGCGGATCCAAAAAGGATAACTGCTTCAATGCCCTGTATATCTTTTAAACTTTGCCCCAGTTCAAAAGCAGCATCTTTAATCTTCATTGGCCCACCTTACAATCTGGTTTAGTATTTTAAGAACTTCATCAACTGTTTCGCCGTTGCCTTTACCTCCATACCACCGGCCGTGCCTGATTGTTTCTAATCTACCAAATGCAATTGCTATTTCTTCTTCATCTCTTTCTCTTAAAAATCTCTGAAGTCCGGTATGTATGTCTTTATGTGCACCGAATCTTGTTTCGCATCCATAAGCAATATAATGCATTGAACATCCGTACGTCAGCTCTACTATGGAACTTGTGTGATCTTTATCTGATTTGAGTAGATCTATACTTTTCCTGATTTCTTTACCTCGTTTAAGGTGAGATTCTGCGTTCATATAGAAACATCTCCTGTTATACATGTACAGAATTGGTGGTATATTTATTTTTCTGTTAATACATAACTGTAAAAATAATTCTGTTACATAAGTACAGAATAGTGTGATACCTGCATATTCTGTTACTGTATAACATAAAACATTGAAATGCAAAAAATTATTCTCTGTGAAATTCACGTGTCTGCCAAAAAGAAGTTAAATACGTGGTGAGTTTATAAAACCCATTGTTTTAAATTATTTAATTACGTGGGGTTAAATAATTTCAATTCTTTTCAAAACTTCAAAGCCCAAATCTTCTTATTTCCCAATCTTTCCTATCCATAATCACAAACCATAACAACGTATACTTACCAACCAGTATCCAAATAAATTTCTTTTTATCCTATATTGTATGGTGACAAGAAAATGTCCAAACTGTAGATCTCAAGTTGTAAGTGGAATCATTCTAAAAGAGAAAGATAATTAAAAGGTTTAGATGAACTTTTTTAAGTAATATTGAGATATGATGCAAGTGATTGGCGTCCAATTGAACGAGAACTTATTTTAAAAAGGTTTAAAAGATGAATCAACCTGTAAAAGCTCAAAGGATGTCATCATAAATTTATATTGTAATTTTTATGCTGTTGTACTTCAAAGATGGGGTCACATTATCTTTTTGTTCTCTGTGCAGTATTATGAACCCTGCTTCTTCCAATCCTTCAAGTTTTGAATGAACTTTTTTAACATCTTCATGTACCATTTCAGCAAGTTCTTCTACTGATCCTGGATTTTCATTTTTTATATGGTCCATCAGTGTTAATTCGAGGTCATCTATGGGCATTTTGTGGGTTAATATCCTTCTTTCATCTTTAACTTCAGCATCTGGATGGTTTAAATGATATTTCCAGTCATCAAGGTTCAATTGGAGAAGTACATTTTCTGGATCTTCATCAAGCAGTTTTTTAAGGTTTTCAAGCGATCCAAATTCATATTCAAAATCTTTAATTAGTTCGCTTCCAGTTATTTTTCTTTCAAGTGTTATCTGTATCATTTATTTAGCCCTCGCTTTGTGGTGATAATAAAACTGTTTAATTTGGTTTATGTATTTTTATCAGTTCGACTTAATTTTTCGCGGAATGTATACCTGATAAACCTTCCATCCTCTGTTTGTATTTGATCTATACCATAAACCATAATAATGTATACTTACCAAACCCATATTCAAATGAATTTTCAATTTAAATATCAAATTAAGTATCTTTACCATGTGGAGGTTGTATAGTGACAAAAGAATGTTCAAACTGTGGGGCTCAAGTTGCAGAAAATGTTAAGTTTTGTACTGAATGTGGCGGTAAAATGGAGCCGGAAGTGCTGAAATGCCCAAGCTGTTCTAAAGAGCTGCCTGAAGGCACGAAGTTTTGCATGGAGTGCGGTACCAAGGTCGGGGTCGAGCCAAGGGCTAAACCTAAAATTGAAACCGCACCAAAAGAAGCTGTCTGCCCTAAATGCCGTAAAAAGTTTCCAGCCGGCACTAAATTCTGCAAAGAATGCGGAACCTCAATTAAGCCGCAGGTTTCAGGGAAAAAGAAACCTGAAGACGAGGTGGATAAGATCATTAAAGAAGCCACAACTGCAGGTAAAGGTCTCCTGAAAGAGGCTGACAGTTTGCTTAAAAGGTTCAGGTGAACCATTTTTTCACTCATTTTTTGTGTATAATGGCTATTGTGCTTGATTTTAGGAAATTACATCAATTTAATTTTCTTTTAAAATTTTTTCTATGTCTTTAATAACTTTTTCCACAACATCAAGGCATTCTTCAATCTCTTCCTGGGAAATTTCTCTTTTAGGGGTGCCTATTTTTACGTTACCATAAAAATCAACATTCCGGATTTCCCATAGCACATCTATTTTATCCTGATATTTTTTAAGGAGTGTTTTTGCCCTTTCCCTTCTCATGTTGTGGCTTCTGTAATCTTTTCCATTGAGTTTACTAGTTAAAGTCATGGTGGCAGATTCAAAAGCTGCATATGCTAGTCCTGCCACACCTGCAAGATCTCCCTGTTTGTGTAGATCCTTCGCTGATTTTAACAAATTTCTTGCCCTTTCCATGTCTAAATCAACCATATATGTTCACCTTCACGTGATATTTTATTTTCAAGCCGTTCAATTTCTTCTTCTATATTCTCCAGTTCTATTCTCCTTTTTGGCACGGGTTTCCCTTTTTGCACTATCGATTTGACTTCTCCTATTGTTATCTCAGCAATTCCTTCATAATAATCTCTGGCTTCGCCTTCAAGGGTTTTAGATTTGTTTAAGAATTCTTTAGCTTTTTCTACCCGGTATATAACGTAAGATTTTGGAAAAGAATGTGTTTCTGCTGTGATCTTTAAAGTATTCCCTTTAAATACAATACCATTTAACAAGGCTTCCAGAACTACAAAATCTACTGGATTTTTGATGTCTTCCCATTCATATTGATGTATTTCAAATCGATGGGGTAGAAAATCAAACCTGTTTATATCAATAGGGTTTTTAGCTACTACACAGATGTCTATGTCACTTTTTTGCGTAGCTAAGCCTTGAGCAACACTTCCAAAGAGTATGAATAATTCAACATCATCTTTAACCTGTTGATACAAAAGATCGATGACATTTTTAAAATCAGGATTTATATTTTGCCTTTCCTCTTCCATAAATAGTTTCCACAGAATTTTAACCAGGTTCATCTCATAATTTATCATGTAAAGCTTTTTACGGCTTTCTTTTTGCTCTAAAATGATGTTATATGAACTTAAAACTTTTAATATTCTTAGAACATTTGATTTAGAAACTTCAAGCTCTCTTGATAATTCACTGAGGCCAAAGGAGAAATATGGTTTTAGTATAAAGAACCTCAATATTTTCATAGTATTTTTGGTTGCCAGATGTTCCAGGTTAAATTGTTCTAATTTTAGTACCATATGTTCTAATTATAGAACCACATATAAAAATATTTGTTTTAAGTCGCATCTTTTTACCATTTTCGTAATTCTTTAAGGAATTTCAGTGCTCAGCTCTTTAAATTTATCATATTTTACAGGGATTGTTTACCTAAATCCTGATAAAAAAATTTTAATTTATTTTTTAATCAATTGGAGCTTTATAATTGTTTTTTGTATTATTAATAAAACAGATAGCTTCATGAACCCTTCCTGTTTTATTAGTATAACAGTTCATCTTATTTTTAGAATGAAATTTTTTAGACCATATAATATAGTAAGATTTTAATAATTCTCACACATATAAATAAATGATTGAAATGAACCGAAAACAAATAGCAGAAGAATTCTCAAAGTCTATAAATTATCCTGAAATAGATAAGATAATATTATTTGGTTCTGTGGCTCGTGGAGAAGATACTGAAAATTCAGATATTGATATTCTCATAATTTCAGATAAAAAACTAGAAACAAAGGATAAGCTCATGAGAAAAGTCAGCGAGGCACTGCTTAAGTTTGGAGTTTATATTTCTGCCAAGGTTATTTCAAAAGAAGAATATGAAAACCTGGAAAACACTCATTTTATCTCCAACATCAAAAGGGAAGGTGTGGTACTTGGATGATGTGAAACTTTTGATAAAAAATTCAGATGAGAAGCTTCTGGCAGCTAAAACTCTTTTTGAAAATGGTTTTTATGGGGACGCTGTAAGCAGGGCTTATTATGCGATGTTCTTTGTTACTAAGGCATTACTATCTAAAAAAGATAGTTATCCAAGGACACATAGAGGTTTAATTTCACAATTTGGGCTCCTTTTTGTAAAGAAAGGGGAATTTAAAAAGGAACTCTTTGATCTGCTTACAAGAGCTCAAGAGGATCGAGAAGAGGCAGATTATGGCTTATTTTTGGAATTAGATAAAGAAGAATCATTAATTATAATTAAAGGTGCAGAATTGTTTTTAGAGGAATGTAAATTGATTTTGTCGAATCTTTGAAATTAACATCTCATTTCATGTTATGTCCTTACAAAGGTTTGAAATCTGCTCAAAGACAATGATTTATTGTTAACTGTTTTACATGTTCCTCGCTAGTTCACGCTAAAATCTATTTTTTTCATGCTATGAATATTTTATTTCTCAAGTCCAGAAGATGTTTTAGTAATGCAGGGGAAAGTTCAATGACAACACATGGCCATATCTTAACTGTAGGTGCATGCAGATACATGGCAGGTTGATTGTCAGTGCAATGATGGGCCATTCTAATGAGAATATACTATCTCGAAGGCATTGTCCAGTTCATGGATGATGGGGTCCACATGAACTGGCTCCAGAATTGATGGAACTGCAAGTGGTTCGTTTAAGTATAAAGATCCTGCTGAAATTGCAGGAAGCGGCTACATGGTAAAATCATTAGAAGCTGTTTTGTAGGTGGTCTATAGCAACAATAATTTTGAAGAAGGCTGTCTGATGGCTGTTAATTTAGGTGGTGGTGCAGATAAAAAGGGGCAGTTTACGGCCAGATTGCAAGTGTTTCTATTGTTAAATTGGATTTCTGAAAACTGGAAAAATAAATTGGCAGGCTATGGCTTGTCCGGTCCTTTGCAGATAAGCTGACTGGAATCTAAAAGAATGATCTATAGAGATAAAGATCCATATTTCTAGTTTGGTATTGTTTAAGTTGTGGAATAATTCTTATTTTATATATCTAGATTCTGAGTATTGAATTGTGTAGAAATTTAGGGAATTTGACTTAACCTAAAAACTAGAATGTAACTTTTATTCTCTTTTACCTTAAATTTGGCTGTATTGGTGGTTTGTTTTTTTTATTTTTTGTGCAGTATTTTCTAATATGTTTGTAAATCTACAGCTCGCGCCTATAGTATGCGTTGGTTTGAAAAGAAATTTTCGGCTGTTACGCTTATAAGTACTATGGTTTAAGGCGTCGGTTGGAGTGTGATAATATCACTCTGTGAAGACTGGTTTTTTCCGACTGTAGTTATATCATATGAGGACTCAAAAACTTGTTGCAAGAAATTGTAAGATTGTTTGAGTTTGATGTTGGTTTGGTAGATTTGTGGTGATTTTTGGTTGCTACTAGAAAAATGTACCCCCTTTTCAATTTAAGTTGAATAAGGTTTTTTTATTATTGTTTACTTCCGAAATGCAAATTATACTCTGTTAGTGATTTTTAAACGTGTAAATCCGTTTGATCCTGGCGGAGGCCACTGCTTTTGGGGTTCGATTAAGCCATGCAAGTTGAACGA
>NZ_JBCFBO010000005.1 GCF_038562635.1 Methanobacterium sp.
TGATAAATGTTTCATGAACCGCATCTTCAGAAAGATATTCATCATTTAAGATTTTGTTAGCCACATAAAACAATAGTTGCTTATATTTATAATATATTTGTTCAAATTTATTTTTTTCTTCTTCTGTATCTATTAGGTTTAAATATATTAGCATTTCTACCTCTTGTTCGAATTAATTTTGAATCAGAGATTCCAAATTCATGATGTTTAAAGTATAATTTGTCTTATAACTTATTTTTGCTATTAATTTAAAAGCAGATTTCATAATTCCTTTTCACTTCTAGTATTTCTAAGTTTACTTTCCACTTTTATCCTTAACTTAATAATATTATTTTCTTTTAAAAATAACAACTTAAAAATTTCAAAGGGTACTACTGGCATCATTTTTTAGCGACATATTCGCATAATCAAAAGCCCTATAATGAATAGAATATGCAATTTCCGACATCTATTTAAAGATACTTTTTTGAAAATTGCCCAGAAGGGATAAAAACATATATTATTTTACTTATATTTTGTAGCAAAATCAAAAAACTAAAAAGACACCAACCTGTTGCAGCCAGTGTCTTTTATCAATTGGTTAATTACATATTGCTTACTTCTTCGTGCTCATGTGCTTCTTTATATTTTAAGCGAGTAGCTTTACCTCCCCAAGTAATAGGATGTAATATGTAATTAACACTTTTCTGTAATTTCAATGTTTTAGCGATATATTGTTTTTATTTATTAACTGCATTTTATATGCTTTTACAATAAAAAATGTCCCAAAAATGTCCTAACTTTATATGGATCACTGCTGTAATTAAAGTTTATTTTACCTTGTCAATATTTTCATACCTTAAATCTCATTTTAAAGGCTTGTGCTATGACTTAGCAATTTATGCATTTTTATTTCAACCTACATGATAACATCTTGCGCCTTTTGTGGCAATAAATTTACTAGGTAACATTCATTCAGTACAAGCATATAATACAATACATATGGCCACCTCTTTTGACGATAATATTGGACTAGTAGTTAAACAGTCATTACATGAGCTGGCTGGGATAAGTTTAAATTAAAAAGGGCAGAACCTACACCTTGGTGTGTGGCTGCCCTAATTGATTTTGGTTAGTTTTATGCATATTTATGAATACATTTTCACAAAAATTCGCTTGACTTGTGTTCATTTTATGGTATAATGAACACATAAATAGCAAAAGATAAAGCACAAGATGTATGAACCAAATGGATTACGACCTTTTCAGGAAGCATGAACTTTGGGGATTACATCTTCTTTATTTTTAAATATTTGAATACATTTTAAAGTCATAAAGAGCTATTAATTTTTTGAACGATGCTAGATTGCTATTATAGGTATCTTTTTTATAATGCTTTAAAATGAATTTATGTAATTCTTCTGCACTTATGTTGCTAGCATATTTTTTTATATTAGATATTTGTTTGATCATATGATCAGGATATTCATTTTCTATTTCTTCAATTGTTTTAAAGTTAGCTTCTTTATTTACATAATTCAATTCCCCCTGGTTAGGAGAAATGTTATTATAATCTACTATTACTTTGTATTTTTTAGGTATTTCATCATTACTCATTTCCAATTTCCTTAAATATTTATATATCGGTAAATATGTTGTTCCCGCAATACTTCTTATATTCCTAAAGGTTTTTTCAATTAATTTTTTATTAATCAGATAAGGCCTATTGTCGAGTATTATATCCTCTAATATGTCTTCTATTGTAAAGTAATCAAAACCAATTTGTGAAATTGTATCTGCACTTCCTACATAAATTGCTGCTTTATCATCTTCAATATCAGGACTGTTTATGTTTCCAAAAATAATGTTATTTTTAGTTTCCACCGAATACACATATTTACACACCATGTCTTGCAACTTTCTCATTAATTTAACAGGAATAGAAGATTCGATAATATCCAAGCAATTATAAAAGGAAGAATAGTCTACCAATACTAATTCCGTCATACTTATCCGTTTATTATCAAATGTCATTTCTTTTTTTCTAATAAATTCTTTTCCATCATTAGAACGTGTTATAAATATAAAGTTATTTTTTACTTTGTCTAACTGTTGAGCATTTAAACAAATTGAAATTTCTTCTAGTAATTTCAGTATATTGAGATCACCCATTCCATACCCAATGAATATTATTGGATGCTCAACAAATAAAGTTAATAACTTCGCTGATAAATATTTCAACTTTTTATCAAAATAATCATAATCTTCTTTCGTTAGCACCATAGAGTTTGGAAATTCTATACTACCGTGAATTTTAAATATTTCGAATATACTGTTAGTATTTGATAATAACATATTATCTTGTCCTACTAAAACTGTGAAATCAGAAAATATTTGTTCTAAAATAGTATCATAATTTGTTGTAATGATTCCTGCTATTTTATTACGGTTTTTAGAAAGAATCTCAATTTCATTAAAATCTTTAGCTTCAGTATTTATAGTTAAACTTTCAACTTGTCTTGAAATGTAATATTTAAATGGATCATATTTATTATCCAAAATTAATTTTGACTCATCTTCAGAAAATGCTTTTTTTTCAAAGTCATCATCTTCATAAAACATTGTATTAAATTGATTCTGTAATATTGTAGCTAACTGCGGATTTATGTAATACTTTTTTTGATCTTCTTCTATGTCTGGAATTACATCCTTCAAGGCATACTCAATTTTCTGTTTCAACTTTTGATACCTTAACCCTCCACCATTATTCATCATACTCCAGGCATTAAAAAGCAAATCATCCCACGATGGAGCAGATGAATAGCGCATTGAAAGTCCCGTTCCTACAAATAAATATGGTAATTGAGTAAATGAAGAAACTATATCACAGATATCTTGTTTTAGTTTATCCTCCATATCTAATACCCCCATAAATTTACTTATATTTTATAACAAAATAAAGACCTTGTCAAAAAATAAAAAAGCCTGAGCCTTTTAGCACGGCTCTACTTCTTGATTTGATATATCTTCAAATAATAAATTCTTTACTCAAGTAATTTCATAGCTGCTTCAATATTTTTTGTCAATATTAATCCAAAATTATTAAAGTTATAATTTGTTGGTTAATATTTTCCATATTTTAAATTTTTTAATATAATTTTAAGACTTGTTTGGTAACATTTTCATAAAGGATTTTGGAGGGTATTAATCATATGTTTACACCAGATAATTATTATGTAGAGTACGCAAAAATTTCAAGACTTATAAGCAACAAAATTTTACTTATTATATCATTAACATATACATTTCTTATCTTTACAATATTAAACAATTATAAGCAGAACTCATCAATTGACGTAATATTTAAATATACTTTATTATTATTAATCATTTTATTCATCCTAAAATATTTCATGAATCATTATAAATTTAAAAAATTAATTTCTCTAACGGGCGATAAAACAATTAACGCTCATAATTATCGTTCGAAACTAAATAGTTACATAATTAAAGAACTTGATACCGTCTTATCTGAAAACAATATTAATAAAGACATATACGAAAGATTTTATAGAGATCAACTTATTACATTTAGTAAAAATAGTAAATCAATATTAGGAGAACATGCATATATTTCATTTGTATTAGGCTCTTTGTTTGTTGCTTTCCTGCAGGGTGCGTTTAATATTCAGGACACATTTCAGGGTATAATTGTAACTTTTTATGCCTTATTTATTTTTTCAATACTCATAATAATTGTAATTTTTCAATTCAAACAAGAAAGAATTAGCAAATATAATGATATATGTGATTTAATTTATTTTACTGAGTTCATTTTTTCAAAACAAAATACAATTTAAATAAAAGATCAGGCAGTATAATTTTGACAAGAAATATTTGTGGATTATTTGGAGAATAAACACTCAAAATAATACCTAAAAAATACAAAACGATAATGTATAACAAAATTATAAAACATTGACTTATCAATAGTTACATCAATATACAAAAGCTACCAAAATGACAATTTTAGACTTCGAATCTGTTCGTTGGGGTTCGGATCCCTCATGGCTCACCAATTGCAGTGGTTTCAAGGGCCTAATGCAAAGTCAAAAAATGCATTTAGTGAATATTTGGCCACATGGAAAATATTAATAATAAAAAGAACTTACTTTTCTATAAGGCAAGTTCTTTTTATATGCTTTGCTTTTATCCATGTTATTATTTATCAAATAACTTTCTTAATAATTTGATAATATAATATATTGCTTGTATAAAAAACATTGAGCTCATAAGGGTTAAACTAATAACCGTCTTCTGTAAAATTAGTATGCAATTCAGCAAAATGCTTATGTCTAAATAAAGATAAACCAAATTAATTATAATTGATATTACACTTAGAGCTAATGAGGCAATGATAGAAAAATAATATTTATTTAAATACTTGTGTTTTAATAATCTTTCTATACGCTCATTTGACAATGCGCTTATCAATACACTGATTGCTGTAAATAGGAAACCAGCAATAATAGAATTATAACCAGTTAAGTCTATTAATATAGAATCAGACAAAATAAATAAATTAAATTTATAAAATATAATTAAACCTAATATACAGAATGCTGACAGAATAATATTTGCCGAATAAAACCTCCACAGTTCCTTTAAGCCTTTCAAACTAATCATCCTTTCAAGCTTTTTAGCAACTCCATTCTCATGTCCATATACTTAATATGCATTGTTTTTTCAACTTCTAATTGCCACGCAATCTCGTTTTCAAAGTTAAGTGTAGCTTTTGATATGAATTTATTATCTAAAAAGTTGTATTCCAACATTTTTTCATCTTCGTTCTTTGCTTTAGCAGAAACTGATAAGTTGTAACCATTCCTTTTATCTGTAAAGTTCTTTAAATTATTATAAAACACCCTAATTACATTTTTATCTTTGAAAACATCTTTACTCCTAGTGCCCTTTAATTCCAGAGTTAAATCTAAGCTTTTTAAATTTCTTAAAGCATCAAACTCTTCCTCTTTTAGGCCAAACACTTCTGAGGATAGTGCATCATCAGGTGGTAATGATACACTGTAATTTAGTGTATTTACTATTTGTTTGCCCATCAACAATGCTATGCAATCCAATGATACTATTGGTTCAATATCTATAATGTAATCAGGATTACCCATTAAACTTGTCAGCATTTTCAGCTGCCGAATGCCAGGAGCACTTTGAAAATTTAAAAAAGCTATTGTCACAACCTTTTTTTCACCTACTTTTTCAAAGAACAGATAAAAGTAGGTGAAGCTTTCAAAAATTTCATCAATGCTTTTTTCAAGATCCTTTGGCTCCAAAGTCGTTTTGTTCCTACGTTGATAATTAATTATATTCCTCTCTTCCCCTATTTTTCCAAAAATATAATTAATATTTTCATCAATTGGACATAATTTTATATTATTTATGTTGTTAATCGATGTTCCTCTATTGATAATTTCTATAGAGTATTTATCATCGGTTCCAAAGGATAATGTATTAAATTCATTTATATGATTACTTAACACATTAACAAGTTCCTTTTTAAATAATTCTAAATCTTCGCACTTCTTTTGCAACGTACCATCTGGATTTTGAACACCAGTATTTGATGCAAATTGTAACTCATAAAAGTAAATAGTTACATCTTTTTTAGCCATTGCGTAGCCCCCCATTTATTTATATGACTCAATTATATATCTGCAAACATTTTCTGTCTACAATATATTACATAAAATGCCACTAAAGTACTTGTATCATAATAAACTAGCAGCATACATTTATAGGATGCTTACGGCTTTCTAATCTCCAGTCAATATTAAACTTATGATTCTTCGCATTTTTTCATTTTCATGTTCAAGTTTTTGACATTCCACTGTCGACATCTTGTCAATCTTAACCTCTTAAATTCCTAAAACTATAATACAGTTATAAATGCAACAATATAAATAATAAATTAATTATTTTATAAGAAAGTTCTCTTACAAATTTATGCAGAGTATTCAAACTTTTACAACAATATTTTTATTTATCTTTATACTATATCTTATCCTTGCGCCAGCTTTTCATTTCTAAAAAATAATATGATTTTTTATTTCTTATGCAAATTAAAACATATTGTTATTCCTTTCTTTTATACGAGTTGATTATCTGTACCAGCTTATATTCCCCTTCTTCAATTTTCTGTTCCAGTTATACCAACTTGGTCTCAATGTATATCTCCTTTTGATAATGGGCAAAATAAAAACACCCAGACTATTACGTTTGAGTGCTTCTACAATAGGAAAATCAAGGTCAAAGCGTTATTCGCTTCACACCCAATCTTTTTTCCATTATCTGAATATAGTCCTCATTTATATCACACAAGATGCTTTTCCTTTCGTTCTTTAGAGACGATGCACCTGATGTTCCCGAACCAGCCATTGGATCAAATATTGTGTCTCCGGCTTTTGTTGCCATTAAAATGAGTTTGTCAAATACAGCCTCAGGCTTTTGAGAAGGGTGCCCTGTTTGCTCCTTTTTACCAACAAAGCCAATATTGAGCGGCACTTCGATTACACTTGGTGGCCCAGGAACAAATCTCATTTTACCGGCTGCAAACTTTTCCTTTTGTTCCGGATTAAGAAAGTGTTCTGGGTGTAGAGAATATCCCTTCCTCATAAATTGTAGGCATGCGTTTTGGCTTGAACGCCAACCCCTTATAACAGATGGGCAATTTTTATAGTACCATGTCAACCATGCCGACATATAAAATCCTTCTGGTGAATATCTGACATATGGCCCAATCACTTCTGGAAATCCCCAAAGATAGAGAAGTTCAGATACTTCACCGGAATCATTGAGCAATTTTTGTATAAAGTAATCATATTCTTCCGTGGGAAGTACACCACCAAACCCTTTATTGTACCAAGGGTCAAGCATTGTACATTCCACATGAATATTTGCATCCTTTAATAATGCGATGGAGTCAAATACATCCATAGGAGGTAGAATGACTACACCATCTTTTTCTAATGCTTGATTTATTGTATATTTATTCGTCACTAACTATCTCCTTATTTTGTCTTAATAAAACCCTTATCTAACAGCCACTGAATGTCATTAAATGGGGCTATTTTTGTGCCCCAAAGTGTATCCAGCGTAGGGATTGCATTTAATGCAGCTTCAATAAGATCTGCCTGCGGTAATCCCCATGCAATTTTGTAACCTGCTACAATCAAATAGCCTGCTCCTTTATCATCGGGGATTGGTTGTCCTAGATTAGCGATCAAATCCAATAAGCAGTACTTTCTGACTATATCAATCCGATCTGGTTTTATTGATAGTTGCCCATTTTCAGAAAGTAAGATGCAACTGCTTCTAACAGCCTTATCAATCGCCATCAAAATTTCGTCGGTTGAATATCCTTCTAGGAGAAGAATTTCTGTAACATCGGCTCTATTTCCTGATGTCCTTAAAATGGCATGTTCTATTTCCAACGCTGTCAAGAAATGAATGTCCTGTAGTTCTCTTCGCAATTTAATTGGTGCCGTTTTAATCTGAATGAAATCCTTTGTGGTAGGCTTTGCAAGCATCTTACGTAAATCACCGTTAAGAGATGAAAAATAGCCTGCACCATCTAGAAATTCTATAAAAACAGCTTGTGGGTATTTCCTTAATGTCACCTCTCTGGAGCTATCCGTCTGGTCAACAACTTTGTGAGAAACGCTGCCTGAATCGCCCGCGTAATACTGGCTTTGTATAAATACCTTTGCACCGTCTTTTCGAGACTGGAAAGGTATAATAAAATCATACTTGCGTTTTTTAATTGTGTTATCAGCTGGAATGCCTTCTAACAGCTCGCCAATTTCCACATCTTGAGTATTGAAATCCTTTCCAGCTTCCAATCCCCAATCTGCCATATATGTTCTTAGAATTGTCTCTGGAATATGACCTTGTGTAGCAGTTATTGAACCCCTCGACTGGAAAATAACAATGGAACTAATGAGAGAGTCGGCATTTCCCAAGACCTTTTGGGAGATATATGAACTTCCCAAGCTCCATAACTGTTTCGCATATATTTCATCTGAAATTATCAAATGGAAATAGCTAGCGGTGAATACTTTTTGGTACTCCTCCTGCCCTGATAGTTGGACTATGATCTTCGTTACGTCACCTAATGATAGTGTGCGCGGTAATGCTTTATTCCTCCATTGTCCACTTACAGTTTTCTGTGGATAGTTTGAAAGATTATAGGTATTTGTAAGCAATAACGGAAACTGGCATTTCAGATTATTGTCAGTTTTTCCAGTAGCCAGCAACAGAACATTGCAAATACTGTCTAATGCTTCTTTGGCCTGTGGTCCATCTTTTCCAGCTATGTACACAATAGCGTTACTTGCAAGAGATGTCGAAGAGCAAGATGAGATGTCTTTGAAATTACCTGTTATTTCTGCAAGCAAGTCAAAACCGTTTTTTAATAGCTCCAAATTAATCTTAAACTGCGGTGTATCTCGAATTTCACCCAATGATGGTGTTACCCATAAATCAAATTCTGATAATTTTTCATCTAATGATGTTTCATAACTATTCAGTTTCATGGTAATCCTCCTATGCATCTATAAATTCAAAGATGTCTCCAATTTCGCAATGTAGTAGTTTGCAAATCTTTTCAAGACTTTCCAATGAAACTGCTTCTCCATGCCCCATTCGAGCAAGGACATTAGAACTAATACCTGCCATTACTTTCAAATCAGTACGTTTCATTTTTTTATCAATTAACAGCTTCCATAGCTTATCATAGCAAACCGCCATATAAGAACACCCCCAAACCAAAGCGGACACCCATTCATGAAATTATATCACAGCAGCTATGCTTTTACAATTTATTATTGATATTTCGTGTTCAAAAATCACTATATAATGATTTTTTACCAATTTTCTCTTATTGGCCTATATGTTATTAGTATATGTTTTTTGCTCAAACGCCCTTAAATTAGATAGTATTTTTTGTTATCCAACTGATCAGAAAAGCCGTACCGTTTTCTCGTGCAAGCTAGCTGTCTGCGGTGTTACACATTACACGGAGGGAGGAAGTGGATAGAAGACACATGAACTTCATTCACCACTTTGGCTATAGTTTCAATAACGGCGATTTTTGATACATGTTTTATAAAACATAATTTTCAGTGTTTTTCTATTTTTGAATTGTATCATATAACGCTTCATAATTTATTGTAATTATGAAATATTTTTGATACTATATACTTGTATAGGAAAATTAAGGATACTTGTTACTAAATAGTAGTATATATGTGGGTCGATGAATTGCTTAAACTTTTATGTATGGATATAAACCTCCCATTATGTTTAAGATGAACAAAATATAGTAAAATAGGAGAAATTAGCATGAAGAAAATAATGAGTTCATGGCATGTTGGTGTTGCCGCAGAAGCCTATGCAGCTGCATTATTTGCACGCTGTGGCTATGATGTTTCTGTTCAGTATGGGGCAAACCAACCAGAATATGATATTATCGTTGTTAATGGTAATCAGATGTTAAAGATATCTGTTAAGGGTAGCCAGGACGGAGGTTGGGGGCTAACGCAGAAATACAAGAAAGTCAACTGTACATATCACGAGGCAACGGCAAAATGGCTTTCTGCGCATCATAAGGGGACAATATTTTGCCTTGTACAGTTCATAGATGTTGCTATAACTGATATGCCACGAGTATATCTTGCTACGCCAGACGAAATTGCTGAGAGGCTAAATGCATCTGCTGTTGGGCGAGGTGAGACAATCTTATATGAAAATCACGTGTGGAGTAAGCAGGCAGTTGGATACGGCACCATTGATAAGATTCCAGATACTTGGAGATTTTCTAAAGAACGTGTTCAGGAATTATTACTCAAGTTTGGAGTTTAATAAAAAATAATATTGAAGTAAGAGTAATGGTATTAATTAAAAATGACTGAAATTATTGAAAGAAGAGCTAAATAAAAAACTATGGGCGAGTTGTGTCTATAAAGCTTATCGGGTTGATTTGGAACTGGAGTCAAGTCAGTTAGGAAAAGATTTGGTAGATACTTTAGGATATTGTAATGAAGGATATGAAAATTAGTTCATTTGATCATCCAACCAAGAGAGGAGTGAAGGACATTGATTATAGAGAAGATTGTGATTGATAAGTTAGCTGAAAATGATATTGATACTTTTGAAGTGGATACTTCAGATTCTCAACTCGAAACACTAATTACACTTAAGAATAGTAATGTTGAAGAATTTCTCCGGTTCATTAAATCCCATAATATTACAACCGTGTTTTACAACAAGGCATTTTATGATCCTGATATCTTTAAAATAACAGATCAAGTGATTAGCAGATTAGATGATGACTTACTTAAACTATTGGCCTATGAAATAGATAATTACAACATTCAAATAGATGATATTGATTTTTCAAGACCTATTCAAATAACTTACTTTGCATTATATCAAGGGCAAAAAGTTGGATTTTTTGAAAGTGATTATTGGCATCTTGATGAAGGATTGTTACTGGGAAAAGAAAAATATTTGGATTTGATTGAATCCTATGAATGTGCCATTGATGACGTGCTTGAAAGACGCAAAGAAACTGAAGAGAAACTTAAATCAGATTTGGAAACCTTAATATATGAAGATGAGCAGTTTTTGTTATGCACAAACCAAAGACTTCGATTAAGTTATATACAGCAACTGTTAAATAAAAAGAATTTGGTGCAATATCGGGAATTATTTACGCATGGTTCAGAGTTCATTAACCCTCGTACAGCCCAAAACTATATTGACTTAGTTTGGAAGAAGTTGAAAGTTTCAAATTAGTTGCAAATTTGAACTTTGCAAAAGGGGAAGTGTAATGTTCGGATGGCTATGGTGGGCTTCACTCGAACGCTTTTATTTTTTGTAAAAATAAATACCAAAAAAGAAAGTAGCTTATTTACTACTTTCATATTCTTTAACACGTCTATAAAATGTACTTTTTTTCATATCTAACATTTCTATGGCTTTAACTGCAGTTAATTTTCCCTTCTTCCAATCATCATAAACATTTTTAAGGTTTTCATTGACTATCTTTTTCCTACCTTTATACAATCCTTTACTTTTTGCTATTGCAATACCTTCTGCTTGACGTGTTTTTATCTTAATGCGTTCTTTTTCTGCCATATAGGTTAGCAATTCAAATACTATATTTGCTATTAGTTTCTTTTCAAGATCTGATTTATTTTTTGTATTTAATATCGATGTATCTAATACAACAATTTCAATTCCGTTAGATTGGATTTCCTGCCATTCATTTTTTATCATATCCATATTTCTTCCTAAACGATCTAATTCTTTTATGACTAAGGTATCTCCATCTCTGAGCAAACTATTTTTCAATGTCAGATATCCGTTTCTATTAAAGTCTTTACCACTAACCTTATCTTCAATAATATCTCTTTCATCAACTCCATATTCTAATAATGCTTGTTTTTGTCTATCAGTATTTTGTTCTTTACTACTAACTCTTATGTAACCAAATATTTTATTTGCCATCATTTCTTCCCCTTTACGTAATTATACTAAAATACTAGCATTATGTTCCAATAGAATCAAGATGGGTCATGATACGTTTCATAATTGACTTTTGGTAGTTATCTGGGACGATTTTCTTATAACTTCTGTCGTTCCATTGAGGTATACTCCAATTGGAAGATTAATTATTAACTAATTTTCTTGCATTTGCAGAATTTACAAGGTTGCTAAAATTACTGGGATAAGTTAATCTACTTTGATCAGAGAGCCCAGGTGTAGAAAAGCAATAACCCTTGATTATTAAAGCTGCTTAGAATACTTTTAAAATACTTATTAATAAAAAAATAAAGGAAATCAAATAAATTTCCTTTATTTTTTACGCCATTTCTATCTTACATGAAAAGCGCCCAGACGAAGCCCACAAAATACATCTATAACAATTTTAACAAATATTTTATTAAATTAAAAGTACCTATAAAAAGTTAATTAAAATAAGATATCCAATTATTACCCTTTTTTCCCAAATGTGAAATACATGATAGTGATTATAAAAATTATGGAGATTATAAAAGACAATTATCTTTTTTTGTATAATATAATTCGTTGAACCCTCCTTCCAATAGAGACAAATTACTTCTATTAAGTTCCGTTTCTACCCAATATTTCTTTATACGCAATATTATGATGATTCAACGTTATAATGAATATTTTCTTAGTTATTTTTTATTGTTGCTATCTGAAAAATATCCATACAATACAAGGAAGATTCCTATTATTACCAATAGTGCAGTTACTACTCCTATCCCAATAAATAAGGATAATATAATAGCAACTAATATAATAGATATTCCTAAAAGCATATCTTTTACTTGATTCATACAATTCAATCACCCTTTAAAATAAAAATATCAAAAATACAATAAAGCCGTAAACTATATAGTTCCAATTTTTACTTTTCGAATTTTTTTGTACAATAAAGTTGTAAACTGGATAAAATAATATTAATCTATTTTGAAATTTATACATTCTATTTATATAGTTTAACACTGTTTAAATTTTTTTTGGTAATCTTTTTAACTTGTGTTTTATTATCCTATAAAACGTTTTTTATTAGCATTTTTCAATTAATCTTATTTTTCTTAATATAGATATCTAAGGCTTTTAATAATCTTAACATTGTAATAGATATTAATACATAAAAAAGCACACTTGCAATCATCGATATAATCGCTAAAAAAGGCATTTCTATCCCCCCTAAAAAATATTTTATGTATAGAATAAACACTCTTTAATTTTATTAAATTTTCCCCTTTGCATATAATAGTAATTTAAAAGTACCAACAAGTCAATTATTAACATCTCATCAGAGCCATCCAGATAAAGATAAATACCGTTCTTGATATAATAAGAACTTAAGGATGATTTAACCATTAAATTAACATTATTTAAATTTACATCTGTAAAAAAAGAATCAGAATTATTACAACCAACTGTCATTAATAAAGCAATTAATATAACTACTATAAAAATCCCTTTCTTCATTTTTTGTCTCCTTATTTAATACAGGATATTTGATATCATACGTATTAAATATTAAAAAGTTTTTTGATTCTATCAGTACCAACTACCAGAACAATTCCATAAATAATGACAGCTATAGTTATCCAGATTGCAAAAGAAATTGGGATATCGCTTGCATAGTCTATAGCTTGACTTTTCCATGAACCTTTTTGCATATCTAGACCCTGTATAATTTTCAATCCGTATAATTGTAACGATAAAAGTAAGCTCCCCAAAATAATTGCCAAACTAACAACTAATGGCTTGTTCATATAAACCCTCCTTGTACAAACTAAAAATTGCTTTTTCCATATTTTATTACTTATGTGACGCTATATTCGAAAACTGCGTCACAATAAGTGATTCACCAAAATTATATCAACCGTTTTTCAAAACGTTCAATTATCTTTTCATGCCACTTAATTTTAAATTAATGCTTAGTTCGCTTTATTTTACTGTTGAACATAATTCTATTTCAAATACATTTACTATGGAGAAAAGATTGAGAGCACTAAATATATGAAATAAACAACTTATAGTTATAATTAAATACTATTTGTTATAGATTTAATATATTAGATATATTTTTATAAGCTATTTGGTTTATTTCATCTTGTGTAAAATCCATTTGATCTAAAATATCAAAATATTTTTGGTAGCTGAATTCCGGGAAGTCAGTTCCAAATATTAATCTCTCTACCCCGAACTTTCTTAATATATTATTTGTAATTTTTATTCCATAAAGTTCTACTAACTCAACTATTGTAACAGAAATGTCTACCATATCAACTGCTCTAATGGCATCCATGTACCTCATACCACCAAGGTGTGCTGTTATGAATTTTATGTCTGGAAAGATTTTTATCATTCTATTTATTTTATCAGGTGAACTCATATCGTAGAAACCTGGTCCCCATGGGTAAGAGTGATACATAACTGGTACATTTAATTCAGCTGCTTTTCTTAAGACTGGAATAAGCCTTAAATCGTCAGCTGGTATATTTAAATTACTTGGATGTATTTTTAAACCTCTTAATCCTAAATCTTTTATCGCATGTTCTAACTCTTCAGCCCCCTCATACATCCCATAGGCATCTTTTATTATTAAATCTGCAAAGCCAAATAGTCTATCTGGAGCTTTACTTACAATGCTTGCTATAAATTCATTAGTTTTGTTCATGTCGTAAAATGTCTTTGAATCGTTTATAGGTAATAACAGCGCTTTCTCTATATTAAATTGATCCATATTTCCTAATAAGATATTAACATTTGCTTTTGACCATGAAGCGGTTTCTCCATAGTTTTTTATCAATTCCTGTCTTTTTTCTTCAGGTATAACATGAACATGAGCATCAAATTTTCTAACTATATTCCAATATCCCATAATTACATTCCTCTCACTTTTCATATTTTTTTCTTTATTAAGTTATACAAATTATAATTTTCAACATAATGTGTTTACAGATACTATTCCAAGTTAAATTCTGCAGCAAGCATAAAAAACGTGCTATATCCTGTTTTGCTGTTATATTCAGAGAATTCCTTTATAATTCGATATCGGCCTTTAGATAAAGTGCCGTATCTATCCGTCCAATTTAAATCATTTATTACCGGTACATCCAGTGTATAGAAATAAATCTCGGCGGTGATAGAATACGATCCATCCTCTTTTAACCAGTACCACTTGCTGTCCCGCTCTACTTGCAGTTTATAATCAGCAACATTGCCGCTACCAATTTCTTTATCTGTGGTATTAATTACCTCTATAGATATGCTTCCTGGATAACTGGTTCCCTCTACCACGTTCATGGTAACACCATCAAAAGTATTAACTTCACCAACAAACTGTTCCCCGACTTTAATTTGATTAAAACAAGCAGTCAAGAAAGACATACAAATCAGCAATAAGATTATTCACCTTCTAAGCACAAATTAACACTCCTTTCTTTTATGTTTAGACTGAAGTCGGTATAGTAAGTTTCTAAAATTCCTATTTATCGATATGACATTATTTCCAATTGGTTTGAATCATTCGTAACATTTTAAAATTTCGATATATAAGTTTTGTAGGAAAATACTTATAATCATTCGTTAGTTAAAAGCATGTGTAGTTACTCCAGCTAAAATAATTAAAAGAGAAATGGCCGCAGTCAATAAGTTTTTTCTAGTAGCATTTTTATCTTTTATAATTTCAACAAGACCATTAGAAAAAGAAAACACGAGTATAAATGGCCAAATAAACCAAGTCCAGTGATAGAAAACTCCAATTCCTTTCATAAGTCTAATTAGCATTTTGACCCCTCATT
This sequence comes from Methanobacterium sp., assembly GCF_038562635.1. Taxonomy (NCBI): domain Archaea; kingdom Methanobacteriati; phylum Methanobacteriota; class Methanobacteria; order Methanobacteriales; family Methanobacteriaceae; genus Methanobacterium; species Methanobacterium sp. The sequence goes on from NZ_JBCFBO010000005.1 coordinate 15,408, forward strand.
GTTCTTTATCAATATTTGAATCATACATATTAACTATTAAATAGTTTTTTAATTCTATCAGTACCAACTACCAGAACAATTCCATAAATAATTACAGCTATAGTTATCCAGATTGCCAAGGAAATTGGGATATCGCTTGCATAGTCTATAGCTTGACTTTTCCATGAACCTTTTTGCATATCTAGACCCTGTATAATTTTCAATCCGTATAATTGTAACGATAAAAGTAAACTCCCCAAAATAATTGCCAAACTACCAACTAATGACTTGTTCATATAAACCCTCCTTGTACAAACTAAAAATTGCTTTTTCCATATTTTATTACTTATGTGACGCAATATTTGAAAAATGCGTATTACTTATTGCAAATTAAATCATAGTAAAATTTATCTAAAGTTCCTTCTGCTTGGTCGAGAATTATTATATCATATAACTTTGATAAATTAGACGTTCTGGATCTGTGTCAATATAAGGTTAATTAATAAAATAAAAATTATTATAACTTTAAGGATTGCTTTCAAATATTTACCTTATCAAATGCCTAGTAAAAGTTTTTCAACTTTATTTCTTAAAATGTTCACTTTTTTCGTAATATTTTATGTAAGCCAAAAGAAAAAGGACAGCTAATAAACTTGTTGCAGATAATCTAATGTAAGTAGAAGCAATATTGTCAATTTGTAATGTAGATTCAATTATATTAAAAACAACAAGTAATCCAATCACTGTTGGAATTCTCATTTTATCTTCTTGTTTATTATAATTACTAAATTTTACATTTGCTAATTTTAAAATTAAAATATACCCTTTTATTAAAAATAAATATAAAGGATAAAGTAAAATAATATAAACTATAAAAATGATTATGTTATTAATGCCAAGCTTTTCACTTGTAATATTAAATAAATTCAGCCCGCTCACTATCAAGAAATTTAATGAGAACCCCAATACTAATATTAAAATATAATTTGTTTTTTCTCGATTATCAGTTTTAATATGAACCACCACATATCTATTTTAACTTATTCGCTTAATTCTACTTATGCGTTTCAATATAAGAATATAGTGACATATCATTGATTTCGATTTTTTCTTAACTCTTTTAATATTGGTGATGTTGATATTCCTACAATTGCCGAAAGATAAAGAATAGAAAATATAATCGCATAATAGTAAGAAAACTCAACCTGCCCTCCATCAAATATACTTGAGCTTATAACTGCCATTATAAAGCCTAATATGTATATGCATATTCCCAATACTAATGGATTCATCTAAATTTCTCCTTTTAAGTTAATTGTTCACCAAATAAAATTAATTGCTATAGTCGTAAAACATTAAAATTGTGTCGTAATATTTAAATAATGTCTATTTAGCTAAGCATTTAAATAAACGTTAAGTGTCAACAGCCCCTATCATCACTGACCTCTGTCAAGAACTTTAATATATAAACCATTAATAAATAAAATACTAATAGTAGATAATACAGCTATAATAAGAGCAGCTATTCGATACATTGAATCTGGAATAAAATTATTAAAAAGAAATACAATTATTGTTATAGGAATGCCGATTCGATACCACTTTGTTGTTGATATTTTCAATATATCTCCATCTTTAACTTCTATTTCATTGCTCTTAGTTCCAAATTGAGTGGCTTTTATATAAGCTTTATCATTGAGAAGCTCAACTTCAACCTGTTGATTTACCTTTACACTTGCAACCTTTTCTCCATTCAATTTTATTTGAACTTTTGTTAAACTTCCAATCCATCCGGTGCTACGTTTTATTATAATTGACATGTCTACCTCCTTACTTTTGTTTAAATACATATCTATTAGTAAACATAGGTTAATTACACATAATCCTAATCATGCGAACTTCAATTATTGTTAACTGTTAAAATTTGTAACCTATATTTTAGCTCTAATTATTCCATATTATATTAGACTGCTTTCAAAATAATTTGTTCAATATTTTGAGATTGTTTTTCATGTAGCAACAAGACTTGCACTACATGACTATTGAAGTTTTTTCAGACCCACTTTCTCAATTTCGTCAGTCTATCATGCCGCTTATAAGCATCCTGTTAATTTTAATTGCATCCTCACGATTATTGCATGGTGCTGCAATTCTTTGTGTAGAACTTCTTCCAGATTCCAATGGCACAATAGTAATCATAGAAAACTTTTTGTCCATACAAATATGCCACCAAACCGTGTTGCTGTCAAAATGTTTTAAGAGAGAATCCGGATGAAAACTCCATCCTTTGCCTTCTTCAAAATCATCTAAATGCAAATTATTGGTATCCCGTAAATAACTGAATAATAATGGTTTTGTGATTTCTATATTTGAATTATCTATAGAAATATTGCCTACAAAAGCTTCTGGCCTTAACCATGTATCCTTGCTTATCATACCACTTATTACAACCTTAACAGATTCAGTCAATTCAGGATTATCATTATCGAAGTATATTCCTTCATATTCATAATTAATTTCTGTTGGAGCATAAATGGTTGATTGAATAAATATGGTTCCGAAAAATATAACTATAATACATGATTAAAATTATTATTGTTTTAAACATATCCCCATTCCCTTCACTAGACTACTTTACTCATTTAAAAAGTGCCTATTATTGCAGCGTTTTGCTTTCTTCCCTTCTTCTATTGTATATTATCCTGTAAATTATCATAAAATGTTATTGTTACAACATATGAATTATCATACTGCTCAAATAGATTAGGATTCTTCATGAAATCCTCAATTTGATTTGTTTCTATGGGCTTTATATTTTTAGATTTTAGAATTACAGCCAGGGGAGTAGGCTCGCCGATTATAATTTCATGAGTTCTGTTTAAATACAAAATTCTTTCGGAAAGAGCATCAGAATACAATTGTTTTTGAATTGAAGATAAACTGAATTCCGATTCAACTGCAATTCTTATTTGATCCGTTTTATCTGATATTGCAATTCTTCCTTTTAAAGATTCTGAATCATTGCTAAAACTTAAGAGCGTTTCCGTCTTTGGATTAACTGCATTAGAATAATCTGTAAATCTAATATACGCACCTCTTATATTTCCGCTAATTGAGTAATTAAATAGGTTAGGGTTCATATCGCTAAACAAACTAATCATGCTTCTTTCTTTTTCAGTTAACTTCTCAGGCGAAACATACATTTCATCACCGCCTATATTTACTTTTGAGCTGCAGCTAGTAAAAATGAGAACAACAACTAGCAAAAACAAAAATTTTATTTTCATAATCCCTCCTGCTATGGATCTAATTCCTATCAACATATTATTTAGCTATTTTTATTTATATAAATCTTTAATGCTTTTATATGCAATATTAAAGCATATACCCCAAGGCATACTAAAAAAGCAATAATAATAAATTGCATAATAGGTAGCAAGTTTATTAATGAATTCATATAATCCTTCTCCTTTTTCAAATAATATGCAAACCTTTTGCCCTGGTCTTTACTGTAACCAGCAAAATATAACAACTATATTTTCCTTAGAAAGAATCGGTACATATTACACTATAAATCAATTGATTTAGCTATTCTTATAAATTCTTCATTAGTCAATTTATCGTCATTGCTGCTAATTACAATTGAATTTTCATAGAATTTAAATACCAAAATTAATGTCCCTGGCTTTCTAAAAATATATCCATTTTGATTATTGATTGTAATATCATATCTTTCACAGTTTTCTGTATCTACATTGAAAACTGTTTCGCTATCATAAAGTGTGATGGCAATCATATTGTTTTCTTGATTGTAGTAAGTTAGAGCATATGAACTCGCTGATTTAAATTCATCATTTTCTAAATATCCTACGGGTATGTAACCTACTTTAAAAACCATAAAAGGTTTTTCTTCTTTAGGCATAAATGAAGCATGTGTATCAAAATTTTCTATATAATAATTTAATACCTTTACCCTAAACGCATCTACTGTAGTAAAAGATATAACAAAGCCAGATGATATTACAAAAATAATTACAGCTGCCTTAATTAATGTTTTTTTAACATTGTTGTAATTTTTGACATTTTGCTCTTTATTAGACTTGTCATTAATAATTGCTGAAATACGTTTATCTAAGTCATCTTGTAGTGGATTAACTATAGTTTCATCATTTTGCAGCTCATCAAATAATAAACTATCCTTCTCAACTAAAGAAGTTGCAATCTTCCTTAGAAGAAAATCTTCATTAAGTTCATTGTTTATGTAATTATTATTTTTCATAGATTTCACCACCTTGTAACCTTTCTTTCAACATATCAATGGCTCGCTTTTTATACATTCTGATGCTATTTGCACTGATGTCTAATAGCTCTGCAATTTCCTCATAACTTAATTCCTCATATACATACCTGAATTTTATGATGGATTTATACGGCTCTGGCATATAATCCAGGGTTTCTTCTACTATTGAGTATTTATCTTGAAAAAAATCATTATTTCTGCTGTCTGCTATAACTTCTTGTATATCATCGTAATTTATATGTTCTTTTTCCTTACTTTTGTAATTTATATACGAATTTTTAACTATACTTAACAGGTATGATTTAATCTTGTATTTTCTAATCTTTTTAATTAAATCTAATTTTTCTATGATTTTTACAAAAGCAATAGATACAACATCATTTGAAATTTCATAGTCATTTGAAAGCTTATATGCATATTTCCACATGGTCTTGCCATAAGTATTATACAGATCTGTTACCAGTTCTACACCAATACCTTCTGATTCTGATTTTTTATAAAACATTCCCCGCTACCCCTTCAACGTAAATTAAATTATTACCTAATTATATCATGTAAACGTTAGCAATTGAATTATTATTTATCCCTATACTATATAGACAATTTTACTGAGTCATTTTGTAACATTATTTCAAAAAGTTCTTACAATTTTTTTAAAACAATTTATTTAGCCACAAAATTAAAATAATGAGTAGAATAAATACTACTCATCATTTCAAGCCTTAACCATAAGCTACTTTGAATTTCCATTATGTAAAAAACAATGTGAATTTACATTCTCGCCCGAATACTTTATAATAACTTAATATAAAACAACTTGGAAGAAATAATATATGAAAATACTACTTAAAATCATAATTTTTTTAATAACAATTACATATTTTTTCATCTCAAACAAAACAATATATGTTTCAACTTTAAAATATTACAGCTTATTTAGATATATCTCTGATGACAGCGAATCTTTAATAAGTTTAAACAGATATTTTATAAATTATAGGATTATAATTAGGTATCTTAGAATTCACCTAGTTGCAAGCTCTATATTATTAACGTTCAATTTCATAAATGAGATATCTCCAATAGTTCATATTATTAAAATTTCTATAGCACTTGTTGTAATATTAATAATATGTGACCTTTTATCGTTTGAAGCGAGATTAGAGGCCTTAGAAGATAAAATATACAAGACATACTATCGCATTAAATAATCTATTGACTTGTTATATTGTCAATGTAGTCATCTTTCATAGATGCGCTTATAACTAAACCCTTATCTACTCCTGTAAACAAATCTGACTTTATAACCAAATAATTATCAGTGTTGAATAACTGATAAATATGCTCTTCTTCATGAGAATTTCTAGATATTAAGCTTTTACTGTCTTCATTAATACATAACTTTATTCTCATTTTAAATTCATATTCTCCCAACACAATGGGCTTTCCATCTTCATTGTATGTTTCAATAAATTGTTCCGCATACTTTGAATATGTATCTATTAATGATTCAAATTTATTGTTATTATGGTTAAAAACAATATAATTGTCCAGATTAATATACCTGCAACAATATGGGATTATATTAAACCACCCTCTGCCAATTTCAAATAACCATTCAATAATGTCAAATGCTTTCTTTTTCTCAAGTAATTCTTTATTATAAAGATCATTCAATAAAATTATATCTGCAGCATCCACACCAACTATAAGTGTATGATTTTCTAAATATACTCTTTTATTTGTACAAGTTACATCGACAATATAACCAAACTCTTCTTGGGAATCACACCACAATTCTAAATTCATAACTACCCTCCAATAAATTTCTACAAAATATATGCAAATAAGCGAATACCTATTAATAGTAAAAAAAATGAACCAACCATTTCAATACAATAAGTAATAGCACAATAACCATACCAACAAAAATTATTGCTATAAAGGTCCTGGTTAAAGAATTTTAAAAGAAATCTCCTGACAATTTCTTGCCACCACCGACTGATCCTAGTAACTATCATATAGCCGTAATTATTCCATAAAATAAATAGAATTATATAGACAATTAACCCTAGAAAAAACCAAAGTATGTTATCTAAAAAGAATTTACAAAATTGATAAGTAACAAACATCATCAATATACCTATTGCAAAAAAACCACTCCCATCCGAATTTATCATTTTACACCTCCAAAATATTTTCTTATGTAAATATTATCAAATATAACATCGGAACATAAGCCCCCCTGTTTTATGATAATAATAAACCTTATCAATTGATCAATTTCTGATCAAATAAAAATGTTTGGTTGTAATACTAAATATTACAACCAAACATTTTTTTCTAAAGATTAAGTTTAAGAATCCCTATTACTTAGTGTGATAGTGCGCAATTTTTGAATTATATGAATTAAATAACCAAAAAGTTAAAATCCGAATAAATAGAAATTTTGTTGTAAAGTAAGTTTAACACCTTGAAGTTTCACTACCACATCATTGCCTTCAATTATCAAATATCCATCATCCTTAAAAGTATATTTTGCAATGAGATTATCGGTTACCATTTCTTTATTATTATATCTTTCAACATATCCTATATCTGTTGTATCAGTTAATTCAACCCTATATGTACCTGGAATTAATTCTTTATCAACCATAAATATTTCATAATTATTTTTTATAATTTGTGATGAATTTACTTCTAAATGTACTTCTGCATTTTTAATTGAATTATACTGTAATACTATTGAATTATCTCTTCCTTCATTATAACCAAATATACCTACAACAAGAATTAATGCTATACATAGTAAAACAAATAACTTATATTTAATAGTAAAATTTCTATAATTATTGAAATAATTTGAGTTATTTTCGGTTATTGAGTTGATTTTATGACCATTTTCTTTATAGTTCTTCATTTCATATCCCCTTAAAAGAATATTCTTTGTTATATATAATGTAATATTATATTTCCCCAAAATTAGCTCATTATTAAAATAATATCTCAGAACTATTTAATAATATCCTTATTTTAATTGTTTTGGAATTTCTTATTGATACGGTGTAAAATTGTTGACTTTAAAATTCTATTAAATGCAGTATTTCCAAGTATAATTCTTAATTACAAGAAAAAGTTAGAGACCTTATTCTGATTTTCGTATTCAGTTCTTGCTCACCTCTTAAATCTCCCTAATTGGATCTATTGTGTATTCATAGTAAATTTCAAAGATTTCATCAATTTTGTCTTGGTTATCTC
>NZ_JBCFBO010000006.1 GCF_038562635.1 Methanobacterium sp.
TCGATTTCCTGTTCTTTTCTCGTTACCTCTTCTGTAGTATATTCAGTAATATTTTCCTCTTCCACAAGATATTCATCAATTAAAGTTTTTAGCTTTTCTTCAGTAATTTCTTCTTTGGGAAGTTTTGTTTCATTGTTTACCACAATAGCCGGGACTTCAAGAAAACCATATTTATTCCATTGGTTGAAACCATCAACAGTACTGGTTTCGATTTTTGATATAATAATAGTATTATTTTTATATTGAGTTTCTATTCGATCGACAATTGGATCGGTTATCTCACAATCATGACAGCCTTTTTGATGGAAATATTGGACCGTAATTGAGTTTGCACAGGCCATCGGTATAAGAATAAGATATAAACAAACAACAACTAGTACTGATATTGTATAAGAAATTTTATTCATGAGAATCCCTGCAGATCTTTTCAGTTTGCAAATTTGTGTATGCCTGTAATGTAGATACACTTACCTTAATCTTAAGTGGCATTCCTACTAACACCTAATAATTTAGCTGTCTCTGTGCCCCCTTTTTGAGAATTTACCAATAGCAGGACCATGATCTAGTCAACTCTCTTGCATTTTATATATCATTTTTTAAAAAGTCTAAAAGAGACTTTACCCTATCCTCTTAGAATCTTCATATTAAATACGAAGAAGTAAAAAAAATAATTTAGAGTTAATTAAGAAGATCAATGATTAAACTGTTGGAAACTTGTCAAAAATATCCATGACTTGACAAAAAGAAACTAGGACTATATGCAATTGGATTACAAAATCAAGCGCAATAGACATCACGATCAAATTTGCTTTTTAGGAAATACAGGTTTGAAACTTATTAGTTTCTTTTAGTTCATTCGCGTAAGTCCTAGAACATACTCTTTAGCATTTAGTTTAATTATTGTAAGTCAGCTGATGTTTATTAAGCCAAAGAATTACTAAAAAAATCAAAGAACATTTGTTTTAAATCAGAGCTTTGTGTTGATTTTTCAGAATCATCAATAGTTTTTTTCAAAGCCAGCACTCCATTAGCTTGTTCTTCTGCAATTAATAAATAACGAATTGAAGCATCCGCCAGAGGAATTGCATCTATTGCATCCTTACTTTTTGCCTCGTTTAATCGTATTTTTGCCATCTCAAAATTAAGTTCTACAAGAGGAAAATCAATATTTGGATCATTAATTATCTCATTCAAAGATTCATTTGTATCTATAAATTGCTTCTCGGCTTTAGATAATGTATTATTTGTGGATGTTCCGTCCCTTAAACTAAATTCTACCAATGCTTTAGTTTCTGCAGCACTCATAATAGCTAAATAATAATTCTTATTAGAATAGTATTCATTAGAATCGTTCAGAGAACTCTGGGCTAACTTTAATGTATCATTTACTTCATTTGAATTATTTAATTGAGATACTTGAACTGTTGCGGCTTGTATCCACTCAGAAGCTACTTTTTTTTCTGCCATGGTAATATGTAGATTATTCATTTGTGGAGAAGAATTATTCCTACTTTTAGCAACTTTTAATAAACTCTTCGTTTTATAAATAGCAAAATCCGATTTGCTTAATGCGTCTAAAGTGTCATTGAAGTTTGAATCATTATAATACTTTTGAGAAATTGAAAGGTAATATTTACTTTCATTGAGATCTCTTTCAGCAAGAGAAGCCCATTCCATGCCTGGATAACTTAAGCTATTTGTTTCAAGACTTGTTAATTCTTCCTGAAGTTCATCATTATCATTCTTAGTCCTGTTAAACATGTAATTAATTACTGTATTTGTTCCATTTATTGTAGTCATCTTATCAGTATTATTTTTCAATATAGCTCTATGACACTTTAAAGCTAAGTTGTAAGAATAAAAAGGATATTCCAAATTACATTCATTAGACTGAACATAAAGTTGGTATAATGAAAAATTAGGGTTGTTTTGATAAAACGAAGATAAACTTGATATCTCATTTGAAGATAACTCATGAAAAACGTTTTGTTCAGAAGCCGCTGGAGCTGCAAGCATAGTGATAATTATGGTTACATAAAGCATTCTACTAATATGCATAGTATTCCCTCAATTTCCTCTCTAATACGCATGAACTGAATAAGCCCATATAAATACCGACGTATATGCCAATATATCAGCAAGTATAATAGCCGACAAAGTTTTGGCAAATGACCATTTCTGTTTATATCCCCTAAATATCAAACTCACATTGATACCAATCCATAATCCAATAATTCCCGGCAGATTAGTCACCAGAACTTGATATAATGTTTCGTACATTTCAATTCCTCTGTAATTAAATCAGTTATAAAACAGTCATGCTTAACTGCTATTATACTGGGAAATTCCATAATTGTTCTACAGTTGGATAATATGATATGATTTATGTAGTTGAATCGAAAAATCAACAGTCGGATAACTTTCTAAAAAGTAAATTTAAACTATACGACTATTGTGCTTGGTTTTGTACCTCAAGTGTAAATCCGAAACAAATCCGAATCATCCACAAGAAACAGTGAAAGCTTAAAAAATTGAAAAAATGCTATTTAACAAATAGCATTGCAGATTTTATCGCACCCATAGGTCATATCGATGAAGCAAGCTCCCAGACACAAACCAACACAAACCACATATCCAATACCTGTTTCTATTAAGATAGAACATAAATATGGACAACCTTCTGCACAACCATAGCCACTCATACCGCTGCATGCACTCATACATAATTGATAGCAGTCAAGACTATGAGTTGTTACCGTACCCTTAACAGAATCGTATACAGTAACCTCGCCAGTATTTGAAGAGGGATTTCCTGTATAAGTCGCTGAAATCGTATGCGATTTATTTGACACTAGATTTGTCTGATATCCACCCGATATTAGTGAAAATGTTCCAGTCCATGTTTCATTTATTTCGTAATCTTTAGAAATATCAATCATTTTAAACGAGTTCGATGATTCTTTATAAATAAACAGGAATCCACCAGATTCTGGGTTATTTACTATATTAAATTCTTTAGGTAAAGTAATCTCCTTTGAAACTACACTTAAGATTTTTTGTTCATCTGATTTGTCTATAGGTGCAGAAGGTCCGCATGCCAACGCAGGCGTAACCAGTATCATACCTACAACGAGCATAATCATGAAAAGCCCACTGATTTTTCTAACTTTGTCATTTAACCTCAATTTATTTCACCTCTTTACTTTAATTCAAGAGGCAAGAAGCAAACTTTAAAATAGTTAGAAAGTTATATACTTCATGCCTTCGGGTATGCAGGGTTCAGCATTGCTCTCAAACTCTACTGAATCCTGTAGAACATCCCCACTTATTCAGTTTTAAATAATCCTTTATAAGTTTTCCGGCCAATTTCTCTAACTATCAGAGATAAGAGAATCTTTACAGATCTAAAATGAGCTACAAAAAACAGTTAGAGAGCTTGGCCGGAAGTTCTATATAGAACAGTTTAACGCCAATTGTTTAAAGTCTACAGCTAGTAACCAGGTTTTCACTAAAAAGAATAATCTATATACCCTTTAGGATATAACATCTCTTTGCGGCAAAATTGGACTTTACGAGATCTTCTGATTTTTATAATTTTGTTATTCAGGTTGTCTCAAAACCATTTTTAATTCTACAATTGGGTAATGCCCTTTCAATTTTTATTTCATTTCAACAAGAAAAAGTAAATTTTCATAGCTCAACATAGCGTATTTGCCATTCTCGCTTGAATTCTCCCCTTATTCCATCCTTTACTTTCTCCTCCAACTATCATTTTCAGCATTTCTTTCAGGTTTTTCCCTTGTCTTTTTATGAAATCTGCTATTTTCTTTATATTGTGTACAGTGCACATCATAACAAATTCAATTCCTGTTTTCCTTTTCCCCCTCAGCAGAAATTCCCTAAACCCTCTATCCTGTTTCATCTGTCCAAACACAGGTTCTACGGTAGACATTCTTTTCTGATACTTTTCCGTACCCTCTTCTGTGTTCAGTTTAGCCCTCATATCCTTCATTAAATGTTCTCGAGGATCTCTTGTTATTGTTCTTTTTCCACTCTCAGTACATGCATTTTTCAACACACACTGAGAACAATAGCTACAGACATAATACCTTAAATCAGGCTCACCTTTCCTCTTTTGTATTCTTGAAAAGGGAATTTCAAAAGCAGCAGGACAATAATAGCAGTCTTTTTCTTCGTCGTATTTAAAAAGAGATTTCCTGAACTTCCTGGTTTTTCCTTCTTTTTCAGCTTTATAGTAGTTGTCAGGAATGTAAGCATCAATGCCTTCTTCCTGTAAAAATTCCAGATTCTCATATGAAAAATAACCTGCATCTGCAAGCACGATTGTTGGTTTATATCCCAGTGTATTTTTTACGTTCTGTATGATTGGTTCTACTTGATGCAGGTCGTTTTCTTCGTTGACAACGTCTGCTGCAACGATAATTTGTTCCTTTTCATCAACAGCAACCTGACAGTTGTATGAAGGTTTCTTGCTCCCATCTTTATGTTTCATAATTCGAGCATCGTTGTCTGTGATGTTTACTTTTTTCAGCTTTTCTTCATCAAGCTTCTTCTTAGCGTTTTTAATCTTCTCTAATCTTTTCTTCTTGTCAACTAGCTCTTCTGGAATCTGATATGGTGTTGAGTCACCATAAATTTCATCTTCATACTTATCTGTCTCAATACTCTCTTTTAGTATCCGATCTATTTCTTTTTCGAGAGAATCCGAACTCTTGCTTTGTCTTGATGAAGCATTTGCCTTGATCTTTGTTCCGTCAATCGAGATACTGGAACCAATCATATCCATTTCTTTACAAAAAGTGACAACCTGGGAAAATATCTCTTTAATAGGACCAAGGTGAGTTGAACGGAATCGACAAATAGTATGAAAATCAGGTTTTTGCATGGCTGCCAGATACATAAATGCAGTATCAGTTTGAGTCATTTGTTGCAGTTTACGTGAACTTCTAATGCCTATAAGATAACCATAAAGTAATATTTTTAAAAGAATTATTGGATGATAGGCTGGGCAGCCTTCCTTAGAATAAGTGGATTCAATAGCAGTGATATCAACGACATCTACGATGTCGTTTAGTACTCGGGCGAGATGATTTTCAGGAACAAAATCTTCCAGGTTTAATGGAAGTAAAAACTGCTGCTTTTGATCGTATTTTCTAAACATGGGAAACACTGGAATTTAGTTTTGTAAAAAAGATAAAGATTTGGGTTTCTGACCCAAATGTGCGATCAGGTATAGTTTTGAGACAACCTGTATTGATGTCTTTTTACCTCAAGATGGGTAAAGTCAGCTTTTATTCTTGAGACTATATAGACTCAGGGTTTAAGAATAAGTAGACTAGAGAAAAAAGATGTAGCGAGATTGAAGCAGACTTTTTCAGAAATTTTTTGATAGCCGTTATTTTAAAACTGGATTCAAGGTTATTTTATCCATATTTTTCAATCAAGTTTTCATAAGTAGGGTTTACTCTATAAATAATGTTTTTTCCTTCTCTTTCTTCATTTATGAGCTCCACTTCTTTAAGAGTTCTCATATACCAGCTAATTGTAGCTCTGGAAACTCCTATTTCATGTGCAAGAGCTGAGTTCGTATTACAATTCCCATTTTGTATTTCTGAAATTATTCTTTGACTTGTTATGTTTTGAAGGGCAGAAATAATTTTTCTTTCTTCTTCATCATAAGTAGAATTATTTTCGAAATACCTAATCTTTCTGCCGTCTTTATGGACTTCAATTTTGTTCTGAACTTCTAGAATGGTTATATGATGCCTTACTCTTCCTCTGCCGAAGCCTGTTTTTTCTACAATTTCATCGATGAATGCTCCCGGTTTAGTTTTAATATATGTATAAATAATAGACCGATCAGGATTATCTAGTACGTTTTCTTTATTAACAATTTTAAATCCCAGTATTACAAAAATAAGCTTTATAAAGTAAAGAACGACGTCTATTATTGATAAAATTTGCATTGCAGCCAGCCAGAGCAAAAACTGCCAGTAAGGCGTTATAGTATCTTCTACTATCTGTATATCCTCTCCAGCTACAGACACCCCAAATTGATCATTTGGGGCAGGAGTCACGATATATTCTGCAGCTTCGGCTGCCAATATTGAAAATGAAAAGAAAAAACAAAGGAGACAGAGTCTCCTGTAATTAATGCAGTGCGACACCAAGTGTATAGCTCTGTGTTCCACTGACTGATTCTCCATAAACCTTAAATTTCCAGGTTCCCTGCTCGACGTATCCCTGAGAGGGATCTATGTTGAGATGTATCCTGCCATTTGTACTTCCGTCAGAACTATCACGGTAAGTTCCGAGTTTGCTTCCAGAGGGGGTGTAAATGGTAAGAGTAAGTGAATCGCTTGTATCTCCCCAGTTTAAATCCACTTCAAGGTAATTCACTCCTGAACCTACATTTACATTGTGAGTTATGGTCTGTCCCTGAGTTATATACTGGGTTGACCGTAGAAGAGAAATAAAATTCTCTGTATCAGAAGAATTTTCTGTCCAGGGACTAATAATGTAATCTTTTTCGGCAGAAGCTAATGTATCTCCCATGTCGAAATTTGTCGCATATTCCTCTTCGGCTGAAACTGCAGGTACAGCCATCAATCCTATTATTACACATAACACAAATATCATCCAGGATTTCAAATAATCACCCAAAAAAGAGCTTTGAAGTCCGGATATATATAACTTCTGTGTAAATTATCAAATAATAATCATACTACCTTTATGAAAGAATATTACTAAATTAAAAAAATAGTCTAAAAAAGACAGCATAAGACCTTTTATCTGGCATATTTCGTCAAAAAAGAAATAGGACGAGGATAAAAAAGCATCCTCTAAATCAGAATAAAATAGTAAATTTTATAAACGATTCCGGTAAAGTCTTAAAGAAGCTGCTTTCCAGCAGCGTCGCCGGATTTGCACTCGTAAACTTCAGTGATTTTCATGACGGCAAGGGCTTTTGCAGGGAACCTATCTCCCATCTTTTTGACAGTCTTGTACATATTCTCGTAATCTTCTCCATCGGTTTTAATCACAAAATCCCCTTTTATCTGGTAGCAACCCTTAATCTCGGGACCCCAGACATAAATTGCACCCGCGGGTTTTCTTCAAGGTTATGACGGGTCTTGTAAAAATAGTTGTCTGCAATCCAGATGGTTTCTCTGTCTTCCTGAAGCTTACAAAATCCGATTGGTATTACGTTTGGCTCTCCATTTTTGGAGGCGGTTGCGAAAGGAAAAATTCTCATTTTTGCAAAATCTTCTACCATTTCATTGCTTAATTTTACCATTTACTTCACCCCTTTGTTAGATCTTTTTTTGTTTGAATAAATCCTCATACTTAACCCTGTGTAATATTTAGTAAGTTAGGGAACTGTGGATATTCAGGATTATAAACAACTAAAGAGCGACAAATATATTAGGACTTACGCGGTTGAAGCACTTTTTCATAAGTTACATTAAAATACTTTTTTTAATATATTGGTATAAATATAACCCAAATTTGACAGAAGCATATATCATCTAATGTCAAAATGGGCCTGATGCTCCTGTTTTCTTTATACAATTCAAGGTTTTGTCTTACATCTTATGATTTTTTTGGCATTATTAATTTTACCAAAATGTAATGTGTCAATGCGATATGTTTTGTATACAAAAATACTGTATTAATTAGCAGAATCTGTCAAATTAGGGGTCTAATATGAAATTTTGGCAGTTTTTGGATCCGGTGACGTAGCTGAGAGATTTGGAACTGGCAAAGTGATTGTAAAAAAATTACTTTTACGTTCATGCTGCTCGCTCTTCTTCTAAATTACCATAAAAATCTAAAACATATTGACTATCCCATAACCAATTGGAGTTATTTCCCCATGGAATTTCCTGTCCAAGAATAGCCTTGACTTTTACATACCCTGTGCCATTAACTTTTGCCAATAGTAAGTTTTTGTAGCAACCACGATATTCTCTAGGCCACTCACTTGGATCATTGTTTGCATCCAACTGAATATTGAAAGATATAATATTTTCTGCTCCTTTTAGATTATCGCTTATATAGACATAGCTATCATAAGTCGGATTTGAGGAATACTTAGTGTAATCTTTATAAAGAATCGAAGAATTATTAGAAACACTTTCAATAGGATACAGTATAGGGCTTCCATTGTTTATAGGGTCAAAAATATCGAAATAGTCCGCAACAAATTCTCTATCAAAAGAAATATCTTCGAGCTTTGTTTCATTTGTCCTAAATCCATACATATAACCTTTATCAGTTTCTGCAATGAATGTTGTCCAGTTTCCTCTCTCTTTGTTATCGAAAGCTTCAGTCGCATTTTCAAAATAAGGTCCTTTGCGGTATTGTTCAGGCTGGTTGAGGATTTCGTGCATCAGATCCTGGGTAAAATAGGGATCTTTTTGAATAGGAGGATTAAAGAATTTACCTTCCTTAGATGCTGGAATAGGAACCATTATCACAGTCGTTCCACTCACTTCGTTTCCGGAAAGGCCACTCACACCTATATTATATATACAATGATATCTTTGAGCTTGACTTCTCCAATCCTTCGCATCCATATAAATAGCATGAGCAAATATACTTCCTATTAGAAAAATAAAAAAACAGCAATAAGCAGCAGATTTCTATTTTTCATTTTATTCACCAATCTTATGTTTTAAAAAATAGAGAGGAGTTACCCTCTAACATACTTTACGAGTCCCATGTTAGTATTCCATCTGAACCAATTATTAAACATGTGGAAAAATTTCCCAATCAATTCTTCGGCTGAAACCGCAGGCAAAGCAATCAATCCTATTATAAAAAAAATACAAATATCATCCAAGATTTCAAATAAACACTAATAAAAGAGTTTAAAAGTTTGTGTATATATAACTTCTGTGTAAATTATCAAATAATAATCATATCTGCCTTTGTAAGAAATGTTACTAAATTAAAAAATAATCTAAAAAACATTATAAGATCTTTTATCTGTAATATTTTGTCAAAAAAGAGATATCATGAGGATAAAAATAATATCCTCAGAATTAAAATAAAACAGTAAATTTTTTATATGACCTCTGAGAAAATTTTAGAGAAGCTGTTTTCCAGCTGCGTCGCCGGATCTGCATTCATAAACTTCCGTGATCTTCATGACGGCAAGGGCTTTTGCAGAGAATTTGTCTACATGCTCCAAATCATTTTTAGCAATTTTCTAAAAATTTGGAACTAAAAATGAAAATATTAGCCCAAGTAAATTTGAAGTATACACCCTATCAGACATGATAATACTCCTTTTGTTTTGTTGTTACAGAATTAAATGCTTCCTGAAGTAAACAGGAATAAATATAATAGGTAAACAACGTACAGGCCTACTGGAATACCGACAGCAAGGGTGGCATTTTTAATTGACATATTTCGCGCGTGTAAAAGTGCAAATACCCATATGTATGCAGACAGTAAGAGGCATAAAATTCCAACTATTTGTGAGGTATAATACAGGGGATTATTTGAGAACATCTGTGTTGTACTTTCAGCTATAAGCTGCGGGTCCTGTAATGAAAAATCTATCGAAGGTGTAAGTTTGTATGTTACAAAAACATTTATTAAACTGCTAAATATTTTTGGCACAAATCCATAACCTACAAACTCTAACGTCCTTTTGAAAGAACCTTTTGATTCAAACACATATGATATTGAATATAAAATTCCAGCTACTATAACCCAGATTAGAAAGACCCAGATCAAACCCCAAATGACACCGAAAAGAATTGCTGTAGTCGATATATATGAACTCATCTCAGAAGGAAGCAGTCCACGCAATTGATTCATAGCCAGAAAACTTGAAACCATTGCAATTACAGCAACTACAAGTAATATCAATACAGGATACTTAAGATCGACATCATTTCTCGACTTTTCCTCGAAAAATGAATTTGGATCAAATAACAGATTATTCAGGTTTAAATTATCCATATTTTTCACATTATTGCATATTATATGTAATGGTTGTCACATGATTAATAAATATTATTATATGTTAATCAGTTTTTTAGATTTTACTTCTTATTTTGTCTTTTATCTTACGACTTAAATCATAATCCATAATCCAAAAAATATGAGCACAAGTCCACTGATTTTTTTCAGATATATTTTATATGAACGGACCTGTTTAGGTAAAGTATAACCCCCTATCAAACCAACCCCAATAAAAGGAGTTAATACTCCGCCACTGAAAGCAAGCAATAGAGCCAGATCATTAACAGTCCCGTTTGTAATAGTCTTGTTGAGAAGTACAAGGAGCATTGGAGCAGTGCAGGGAACTTTTACAAAAGAAAACAATATCCCAAGAAAGAAAACTCCACCCAGAGTGCCTGCATATTTCCTGGCAGAACTCTGAAAATAATTATCCAGAACTACAGGAGATTTCAAGACCCCCAGAAGGTTTAATCCAATGAGAATTACAATGACGCCTGTAATAAAAGAAAAGCTTTCCAAATCTGGAATTGACTTTCGGAATGAAAGCAAACACAAGCCCAATATTAAGTAAGAACCTACCAGCCCTAATCCAAACACTGTTGCACGTACCATTCCACTTTTCGCACTATTGCTCGTCCCTGCAGTAAAGCTTAAAAGAAATCCAAGTATGGCCATCAGGCAGGGTGAAAAACCTGCAAAAAGTCCGAGAGAATAGGCAAATGGCAAATTCAGGTCTGTGTTTATATACTCGATTTCCTGTTCTTTTCTCGTTACCTCTTCTGTAGTATATTCAGTAATATTTTCCTCTTCCACAAGATATTCATCAATTAAAGTTTTTAGCTTTTCTTCAGTAATTTCTTCTTTGGGAATTTTTGTTTCATTGTTTATCACAATAGCCGGGACTTCAAGAAAACCATATTTATTCCATTGGTTGAAACCGTCAGCAGTACTGGTTTCAATTTTTGATATAACAATAGTATTATATTGAGTTTCTATTCGATCGACAATTGGATCGGTTATTTCGCAGTCATGGCAGCCTTTTTGATGAAAATACTGGATTGTGACCGGATCTGCATGAGCTACCGGAATAAATATAAGAGATAAATAAATAATAACTAATAAGGCTGTTATACGAGAGACTCTTTTCATGAAAATCCCTAAAGCGTATCTTTTCGTTTTAGAAGGATGCAGACGTTTATTTTAGATCACTATCGTGTTAATTATTCAATGCAAATTGTTATTCAGTAGATATTTAAATGATAACGGAAACAGTGAAAAATAAAATTTGTGTATTTATTTCTTAAGTCACCATAACATCTTGCTTTCAGCAAGTCGACATTTAACTTTTGATTAATTTCAATGGTGCCGATTTTGAAATAATGCTTTCAAATTGTGTGCAGTTTCTAGGTATACACATGATCGATTATTAATCTCTCATACAAACTTTAATGAATAATTCAGTACTTATATGTGTAGTGGGAGTTGAGCCGCATGTTAACCAATTTTAAACCGAATATAGAGTTAGCGAATGTTCCAAAACGGTACCTTGAAAAATATTTTTTATCTCTAATGTCACTGCCAAAAGTAAGATGAAATGGATAAAATTACAAATAATTGTATGAACCTTAATGTTATTCTATCATTCTTTCCTGATGTTTTCGAGTTCACTACTTATATGCGATTTCATTGGAGTTTCTAGATAATAGTTTTCAATTCCGATACCCTTATAAACTTCGGAGAGATCTGTTATCAAAATTTTATCCACATTATATTCGGATTTAACTAAGAATCCGTCTTCTAGATCTACCCAGTCCTCTCCAGAGATTTTGCCTATTGTTGTTAAATTAATGGTTGAGTTCTCATATTCTTTCTTTGTGTTTGCAGTGAAATTTACCTCTGATCTTATACCAACACATTTAAATTTTCCAGCTTTTGTCGAGACTGTTTTTATACCTATAGAAGTATATTTTTTTGTGCCTTCTAATTCGTCTGTTAATGATGAATTGTAATTTATAGTCCTATTGAATATAACTGTCCAGGACTGACCTTCTTGCATTCCTTTTTCTGGATATTTTAATAGATTTGGCAACTCTGGTTGTATTTCTGGTATGATTCTGTTTTCGGGATCTGATCTTATTAGGTTTCCATAAACATCCATAACTGTGGTATATGAAGATTCTGTATTGTTCCCATCTATTATCTTTGTAGATGTTACATTTGAAGTGATATTGTTTCCATCAAAGTCTGAAATTAACATTTCAATGCGAATTGGCACTGTATCTTTTGTTTTTTCTGTAAGATATGTACAGTTATAAACAAATATATCACCCGTATCAAAATTATATTTTAGATTGTAATTAGTTAGAGCTTCTCCAATACAACCAAGTCCAAATACAGAAATTATGAACAGTATGAGTAGTACTTCAAATCTCTTTTTTGGATTTTTATTCATGCTGCTTTCCCCTCCTTAAGGTCGAAATGATCGAATATAATGTCAACAAAATAACAAATGTCCCACATAAAGCAACTATCTTTGCAGTTATGATATGACCAGATCTGAATGAAATCAAACTCCCACAAAGAAGTGCAATACCATAAAAAATACCACTATATATGGCCCAAGTTCTAACTGACTTTTGGTCTTTTGTAGAAATAGAAAGTACAAGAAAAAAAAGTCCAATTCCAGCCAATATTAAGTATAATCCGCTTACAGATAAATTCATTGGAGTTTTTATGGTTGTTATAATACCTCCTATAATGGCAAAAATGGAAGAAAAAAACAAAAGAAGAAATATTTTAGAATTCCTTTTTAAAACTATTCTCATTTAATCTATCTCCTCATAACCGTAATGCTTATAGTCCGCTACGTCACTCATCTCCAAAGTAGTAATCGTAACATGCATTATAGGCAAGTCCGCAGGATCCAAAAGCAATTGGTATGCATGACAAACAAAGTTCTGCCTCAATTGGCTCAGCTGGATCTGGTACCAAAAGTGGGCCACAAACTATTGCACAACCAGAAAAACTCCCTAAACAAATTGCTAAGTTATATATACAATCGCTAAGCCCCCCTTCTACTAATACAACTGCGCTTTCTTCGGTCTGGGGATTGTAAGTGTATATTATATTTTTGAGTTCTTGAGATTCTTTATGTTGGAAGGGTATTGCAACAAATGATATTTCCTTTGTTGAACCATCTTTTTCATTTTTCACTGGTATAATTAATGCTTCAGAGTCCTTTTGTATGAATCCTTCTTTTGTCAATTGCTCTTGAAATTCTTTGACTTTAGTATCTTTTAAAGCCATATTAACTAGTTTCTCTTTGTCTTCTCCTTTTAACTGTATTGAATCTCCAGAGATTGAATTATTTTCACAATTTGTTCCAGCCGGACACGCCATAGCAGGCGTAACCAGTATCATACCTACAACGAGCATTATCATGAAAAGCCCGCTGATTTTTCTAACTTTACTATTTAATTTCACTCTGTTTCACCTCTTCACTTTTGTTTAAGAGGCAAGAAACAAACTTTAAAATAGTTATAAATTAAAATATTTCTTGCCTTCGGGTATGCAGGATTCAGGGGAGGGCTCAAACTCTACTGAATCCTGCAGAACATTCCCACATTCAAAAAACTCATAATCCTTTAAAAGTTTTATGTGTAAACTCTCAAACAATCAGGCATAAGAGAAGAATACAAATCTGAAATAAATTAACAGAAAAATAATTTGAGAGCTTACACAGAAGCTATAAATAATGTTACTTACAGCCTGTCGATTTGTGTCTGCGTCTTCGATGTTTGTTCCTTTTAGGAAAAAATAGCAATATTTTTTAAGACATTACATTTCTCTATAGTGAGAATTAAGTAAGACTGAATTCTACAAGATTTTCTAGCCTTGCAATATTGCTACTAACTACTTTTTAGTTATAAAGTAAGAAAAACCGGCTCCAATAGAGAAAGTCGTAAAACAAAAGTGTGATCGGTACAAAGGGAATCTCACTTTATTATTGAAGCTGCAATCAATATTTAATTCCTTATTCCAAAATAAGGCAGGTTAGAAGTTCAAGAAATTAGGAATTGAAAAAACAAAAGTATTCTGATACAAAAAGA
>NZ_JBCFBO010000007.1 GCF_038562635.1 Methanobacterium sp.
TCTGGCGCAGGATCTGGAGTATCACCTCAGACTTGCGCTTCGCCGTCCATCGTTGCTGCTCTGCCATATCCTCTCTCCTTGCTCAGTATATCTGGTCTGAACAAAGAGGGGGACACTGTAAACCTTTCATATGCTGGTTGATTAGCTTCCTTGTATTTTCGGATTTCACCATAAGTCCGTTTTATTATTTCTTTCTTATCGACAACACTTTCAATAATACCCATGGTCAGGTATCCGAGCTTACTAATATCTATTGGATCAGATAGTTCATGACTCAATAATCTCTTCTTGAAATCTGGAATACGATCAGAAATATGGGTAACAAGTTTCCATGCGATAATAAGTAATTCAAACTGGTCTGCTTTAAAGCAAGTTGCAACAACTTGGTCTTTCTGCATATCTCCAAGAATCGCTATTAAGTCTGATACTATTCGGAATACATGAAAACCTGCATCAAAATAACTATCAACTGAGTTGTTTTTTAGTTGGTATTTTGTTAATCGCATTACTTCTTCTGCGATTGTGTAGTCGAAAACAGATTGTTGTATTCCACCTAAATTATTCTCAAGAATTTCATATTGTTCTAGGTCGTTAGCATCAAGATGCCTGGGTAAATTTTCTCTCTTAACTAGTAAGTTCCTTCTTCCAAAGTTGATAACTCGTGCATAGTATATGGAAGAAATATATCTTAACTTAGGAGTATTAAAAAGAATCGGGTGATAAGTTATGCCAATTCGCATAGCTTCTTCCGCCTCAAATACAAATTCTGGAACAGTATACAAATCTTGGATTCGATCAATTATTAAGTTATCAATATAGATTTTTTCAGTAACTTTACTTTGTATTTTGTCTAACGATATTTTTTGATCTAATCCAACTATCATCAAGCTGTCAAAAGACAGTGCGATCCTCTTCAAAATCGCACTATCAAGTAGATTCGGGTTACAGAATGTAATAGCTGAAATGTTTTCTTTATGAACGCTCATTTTCTGCTCCTTCCAAGTTGAATTGACAATTATTATAATTAACACATAAGTAGATATATCCAATTATTGTAGAATACTTTATTTTTATAATGACATAGTATTATTTCTATAACCTAGAGCACCTTGTTAGGGCAGATTAATAGATACATTTATTCTAAAATCAATTATGTTCCCTTTCTCATTAACAAATTTACTTTTTTCATCACTATAATAGTTTAGAGTATACAATTTCGAATTGTTCTAATAATTGTTTTTCAAAACACATTTTATCTCTTTCTATTAATAAACAATTAAATTGCGCCGCGTTAGCGACCTCCGCATAACATTGGCTTAACCTGCGAGCGCGTCCTGAGCTTGCGTTGCGGAGCAACGTGTGAGGCTTGGCGCGCTTTTTGCTTATGAGCGTAACGAATGCACAAAACGTAACAATAACGTTATCCGGTTGAAGCGCTTGTTAGGCTAATGATCTTATAATTCTTTATAGTCCATATTTGTATGAAATATTAATTCCTCATCTTTATAATCTTCTTTTATTATTCCTTTGAATTCTTCATTACTACATTGTATCCCTACTTTTCTAGCTACGGAAATCGCAAACTCCCGATAAGCAAAACCTAATGCAGTTATTAGGTTTCTATCTTCATATATTGGTTTTCTAACAAGATTTTTTCTTGGTATAAACTCGTACTTATCTATTACTTCTTCATACAAGCCGGCACAAAACTTACGATCATCCAATATGCCTGCTTTCGCAAGCAATATTGGCGAACTTGATATACTACCAATATTAATGTTTATGTCGTCTTTAAATCGTTTAAGAAACTCAATAATTGCATCATTGTTAAGTGCACATCGATAATCCCATAACCCAGGCAGCACTATACAATCATATAATTCTCTATCGAACTTAGAAAATACTTTATCGGGCACTATGGAGAAACCATCTTCACTTTTTACGACATCCAGTGTTGAAGAGAATACGGTTATTTCCTTTCCATTAAACTTGAATAATTCTGTTAAGCAACTTATCTCCTGCAAACTAAATTGCGGATAAACAATTATGCCCGCTTTTTTCACGATACCCCCTTTGGGTAGACATGCTTCCCTATCTAAAGAGCCCACATTGTTTTAGCGCCGAAGGCGACGGCCTAACAGTGGCTTAACCTTCAAATTCGCGCCTGAGCTCGCGTTGCGGAGCAACTGCAAAGGCTTGACGCGGTTTGTGCATGAGATTTCTGCACAAACCACGCCAAAGGTTATATAAGATTGAAGCATTTGTTAGTTGTCTGCCCTACCTATTGATTAGCTTCCATTACTTTCTTAAGTATATCATTATCATTATACGCTTTGCTTAATTCTTCCAGCCTATTTTTTACCATTCCAGCTTTATCCTTATACTCTACAAAACTATATACTTTACTATTTCCGTTAGAGAACAAGTAAAATATATCTTTCGTCTCTTCCATAACTTTTATAAAGTTCAAGTATTTCCTTCGTTTCAGGTAATGATAGAGTAAGTGTCCATTGGGATGTGTTGATCCATCCATTATCATATATCGCCAAAGATCTATTCCAAATCCTAATGGTAAATCATTCTTAATAAGCTCTTCTTTACCATAGGTAACTATTACAGCTTTATACTTCTTAATTGCCTTTTCAAATTCAGATTCTACTATCTTGAGTTCTTTATTATAATCAACCGCATACCATTCTCTATTTGTTTTTCGAAAGTCATCCACATCTTTAAAAGGAATCTGATTTTTAATACTTTCAAGCTTATCCGCAGAGAATGATATCCAACGTGTCAAATGTGCAATAACATCTTTATAGCTCCAATCTTCATATGAACTGCTTTTTGAATTTTCAGAATTGCATACTGTGATAAACTCAAGGACATTCTTATGTGTTCTATCAATTTCAAGGTTAATTCTTGCCAGATCAGGGATCATTTTTTTCTCCTAATATCTGTGCGCTAGCGTCCACCTAACAGCGCCTTGACCATTAACGCGTCAATTGGCGTGCTTTTTGCGCCTGCTTGGATATTCTAGCTTTCACTCTTACGCAAAAAGTGTGACAGTAGCGTTGTCATGGTTAAAGCCGTTGTTAGGCCCATGCTCACCATATATATGGTATCATTCTATACTTTACTTTTTCTTTATATTCCTTATACCCTTTCAGTTCCTTTTCCAATACCTTCTCTTCGTTCTTTATCCGTATCGTTAGTAAGAATGGCAGTAGTACCCCAGGAATCAATCCAACATAAGATCCTAATACTAGCGATGTACTCATATAGAATACGCTCATAGCCATATACATAGGATGTCGTACTATACTATACATCCCTATATCTACTACTTTCTGTGCTTCCTCTACTTCTATAACCCTTGATGCATATCTATTCTCTTTCATTACCCGCAGCATCAATAGATAGCTTATAATGAATAGAAGTTCTGCTATGCCTACGACTACAAGAGGAACCCGAGACCAAGAATACCTATAATCCAGGCCAGGTAATATAAATATTCCTAATATCAATAGTGATGAGAACACTATGAATACAACTTGTGTCGATTCTTTTTCCCGAGAACGTAGTCTTCTTTCTAAAAGCTTTGGGTCGTATTTATACATCCATATAAAGCCATATGATATTAATGCTAGAATGGTTGTGAGATAGAGCCATCCATTCCAAAAGGAAAAACTACCCGCAGGAAAGAATACAAATATTCCAATAAGCACTATTCCAAGAACTAAGCGAACAATACTTTTCTTAACTAGACCAGCAAGCTCTTGTTTCATATTTGCATCCTTGTTTAATAGGATATTTCTTATATTGGACCTAACATACGCCTGACCTGCAACCCGAGACTGGCGCACAATCTGCTACGAACGAAGAGAATGCAGATTGTGTGACAGGCCGGCTTGTCAGGTCGAAGAGATTGTTAGTTTACGGCGGCATTGTTTACTTCTTTAACACTTGGCATTTACTACAATAATATGATGATCCACCTAGATACTGAATCTTTTCAATTTTTGATTTGCATACAGGGCAACCTCTTTCAATAGATTTACTATCAAGAACTCTTTCATATTTACCTAGATTGCCATAAAAATCATATTCATCGTTTCTACCATCATTCTTTGCAGCATCATTTACAGTTTCTTTTATGGATTTATATAAAGTCATAATTTCTTCTTCGGAAAGTACTTCAATTTGAGTCTTCGGATGAAGCCTTGCATTAAAAAGTATATCCTGTGCAATTGAGTTTCCTAATCCTGGGATTAATTGATCCTGTGTTAGAAGGCTCTTTACACTCCTTTTCTTCTCACTTCTAGCCTCATCAATAAGCGATTTAAAATACTTGTATGTAAATTCCTTATCTAAAGGTGTTGTTCGCATATCAGCTATATATTGTCTTTTTAGTTCTTCTCCTTTTCTATACAATTCCATTGCACCCCACATTTGTGTCATTGCATATATAGATTTGTTTCCTTCGATATTCAGAAGCAGATGATATTTCGATGGTACATTATTGCTATCAACAAGGATTATCTTTCCCCCGCATTCACCCAAAACTAGTACATATCCAGGTTCCAATGGGATAAAAAGCCAACGCCCTTTACAGTAAGCATCCCCGATTGTTTTGCCGTTAACGATTCGAGAAAATGTCTGCGGGTTTTGATTATACCAAACAAATTTGTGAGGCGAGTTCCCCATTACTCCAGAAAGCACGGTCTTTCCAGAAATGGATTTGTTCATCTGCTTAGCTATGGTTAAGTATTCTGGGAGCTCAAACATAGATTGCTCCTTTTCAGGTCAAACTAACATTTGCTTAACCTGCGAGGCGTAATGGCGCAATTCTTGCCGAGGAGCGAAGCGACGACTAGCAAGAATCGTGACATAGCCGAGTCAGGTTGAAGCGATTGTTAGATTTCTCCCCTTATATACTCTTCTACTGTTTTTACTTCTCCGAATGTCCCCTCTATTGCTGCCATATACGCTATCTGTACTTCTTCTGCTTTAACTACCCTTTCTCCCATTTTTAAATCTTTTGTTGCGCAACAATCTTTTAAAACTACTATCTTATATCCCAAGTCATATCCTGCACGTACTGTCGTATCTATACACATATGACTCATCATCCCGACGATTACTAAGGTATCTATACCCTTATTCTTACAATACTCATCTAATCCAGTATCCCTAAAGCTGTTAGGGTAATGTTTTATGAATATTTTATCTTCTCTATTTGGTTTCACATTGTTATGTATCGCTATTCCTTCTGTATTAGGAAGAAAGAAGGTAGATGCAGGACTTTTAGATATATGCTGAATATAAATAATCTCTAGATTCTTTCGTCTAAATTTTTCTATTATCACTTTTATTCTAAGGCTTGCTTCTATACTTCCAACAAGTTCATTCTTTCCGCCTGGGAAGTAATCGTTTTGGACATCAACGATCAATAATGCTGTTTTCATCGTGCTTCCTCATATGTTTATTACGGCACTATGACTTAATTAGACGACCACTTCTTGTTATTGAATTATCTAGTAAATCTAACATTGGCTTGACCTGCAACGCTTCATTGGCGCGCTTTTTGCGCCTACCTTGATCTTTTACTTTCACTTCACCGCAAAAAGCGTGTCAAGAACGTTGTCATGGTTAAAGCTATTGTTAGGCAAAATCATTTTTTATATAGCCTTAACTGTTTTCAAGTATTCTTCTGGTGTCTGTATGATTAGATCCGCTGCTTTATAATCTTTGACATTTCTTGTTAATAAAAGCTTTATCCCTTGTTCGCGTGCAGCAAAAAATTGAATCCCATCTTCAAAATCATTGAAGGCTGAATTTAATGCGAGATCTATTACTTTATCATTTAAAGAGACTACCCCAACCATAATCCTTAGTTTTCTTAAGAGTTCTTTTGCTTTCTCTATACCTGACACCTTTCTTAAAATATAGAAAACATTGGCGAAAACAAGTGGGGTAGTAACTAGTTTTATTATGCCTGTATCTCCCATGGTGAATACTTCTGCGGCATATGAATAGAATGGTTCTCGTTTACATAAAAGATCCAGAACGATATCTGCATCTATGAACACTTCTTTATTCATACTTGCCTTCCAAGTACTCTACATAATCCAAACCATCAAGATCCTTTTCCGAGATAACGCCGCTAAGTTCTTCCACCAATGGAGAATACTTTACTTTTCCCTGGTCAGATTGAGAGACAAGATTTCTAAAGTAGGTTTCTACAAGTTTAGACAAGCTTTTATTGTTTCTTTCTGCGTATTTCTTTGCAGAGTTGATAATTGCTTTATCCAGCTTTAATGTAAGCTTTGTTTCCATACATAGCCTCCTATACGTATTATATTATCATAGCAAATACGTATAGCAAAGTCAAATCCAATAGTTCTAAGTACATTCTAAAGCGTTTCTGCCTAACATTGGCTTGACCTGCAATGCCGTGCCCACGCTCCTGGTGTGGGCATTGGCGCGTTTTTTGCGCCTGCTTGGCTATTCTAGCTTTCACTCTTACGCAAAAAGCGTGACAGCAGCCGAGTCAGGTTGAAGCTTTTGTTAGTAGGTGCGGATTCTCAAAGCAAGTGCAAAGACTTGACTCTGAAAAAGGAGAGCTGCAAGAGTAATAGAACTCATTTCCCGCCAAGAAAAGGAGTTCTACTATGACCTACTCGCAACTCTCCAAAGAAGAACGATACTTCCTTTCTTCTCTTCTTGCCAGAGGGGCTTCTATACCCTCTATCGCAAAAGAACTAGGAAGATCTCCCAGCACACTCTATAGAGAACTGTCGTCGCCTGAACCGGCAATTTTAAATCGGCGTTGACAATTGGCGTGGTTTTTGCGCCTACTTGGACTATCTTGCTTTCACTCTTAAGCAAAAACCATGACAATAGGCATTGTCAGGTCGAAGCATGTGTTAGACGTTTAGACTATTTTAATCTATGTCCTTATATATTATATATTAATGTACTTTTTAGTTCTTATAAATATCTACTTGACTTATCATTATATTATCATTATCCTACTATTAAGGAGCATGGTATGCCAATCATTCGTCCTATCTCTGATCTTAGAAATAACTTCTCTTCAATATCTGAAATAGCTCACTCTGATAATGAACCTGTCTTTCTCACAAAAAATGGTATTGGCGATCTCGTGGTAATGTCACTCGAATATTATGATCAACAATTAGCCAAACTAGAATTATACCAAAAGCTTAATGAAGCCCGTGAAGAAATTAAACGTGGGGCTAAAGGTAAAAATGCTCGCAAAGTATTAGAAAGCCTCATTCAGTCATGAGTACAGCTACGTACGATGTCTTACTCTATCCTTCCGCAGAATCAGATCTCTACGATATTAAGCAATACTTTGAGCAAGTATTAAAGGTGTCTCCTACTCATCTATTTCAAAAGTTTTATGATTCTATCGAGTATCTAGAAAAGAATCCTTTTATGTATCCTTTAGTAAAAGATCCATTTTTAAGCCAGCTTGGCTATCACATGATTACGATAGATAATTTCCTAGTCTTTTACATTGTTACTGGTAATGAAGTACAAATCCATCGTTTTCTATACGGCAAGCGAAACTACCTACAAATTTTGTAATATATTTTACATACTCGGGAAGCTTGTATACGTCTAACATTGGCTTAACCTTTAAATCCGTGCCTGAGCAAAGCGAAGGCTTGGCGTGGTTTGTGCATGGGATTTCTGCACAAACCTACAGTGTCCCCCTCTTTGTTCAGACCAGATATACTGAGCAAGGAGAGAGGATATGGCAGAGCAGCAACGATGGACGGCGAAGCGCAAGTCTGAGGTGATACTCCAGATCCTGCGCCAG
>NZ_JBCFBO010000008.1 GCF_038562635.1 Methanobacterium sp.
GCTGACTGGATGGATCATTACAACAAGGAGCGACCGCATTCGGCCCTTGGATATGCTACCCCGGCCGAAGTCAGGCACCTATTAGTGGCTTAAGTGGTCTGAAAAAGAGGGGAGCACTACATTGTTAGCAAAAACCATGAAAATAGGCATTGTCAGGTCGAAGCTTTCGCTAGCTTTCGGCTCGTTATCTGTACCATCGGTAGCATAAAGAATATAGACATTATTATAATTGTTATCATTCCTACCAGATCAAAAGCCTTCTTGTAGATAATAGGTTCTAATGCCATATATAACAAAAGTGTTAGATATAATAGTGTTGCATGAATATATATTGGATAAATAGTATTCCGTCCTATACGTTTATTAAATAAGAATAATACGCCTAGTATCAACCATACCGAACATACTATATAATCTGATATACTTATTGCTATTTGATTAGTAAGTTCTTTGGTTTGTACATATGTAATAATTAGACTTATTCCCCTTAAAATGAATATGATAGAAAATGTTATTATGATACTACTATATGCAATCCTCTCTTTGATCGAATACACCGATTCTTCTTTATTAGTCCTAATAAGGTTTAAAGTATTTATCAGTATTAGTAGTATTTCTGCTACAATAAATACTCCAAACATACTTTTTTGTTGTAACAATATGGGAATTAAGTTATAAACTATAAAAAAACCTGATGAGACGTTAATAGAATTTATAATGTTTTTTAAACTTTCAAAATACTGTAATAATATGAATATTAGCCCTAAGATAATATTTATAAGATTATTGAGATAAAGGCTATTAATGGTCTCTTGAGACCTAAAGAAGGTATATCTAAAGACAATGTAGAATACGCTTATAATAATGAAAAGAAAATCTTGGATGATCAGCAGTTTTTTATTAGTAAGGATCATACAGTATTCTCCCGGCTAAAAAGCACTATAGAGTGAAGCGCAAAAGCCGCGCCAAAGAAATTATCAGGTCAAAGCATGTGTCAGGTTACGGCCTTACTACTTTACTATTTGATTGAACCGTTTTACTTTCCATTCCCCATCCTCAAGTATCACTTCTGTTATCCCACAATAATCATACTTGAACTTGTACCGATGATACACTGGCATTCCTAGTAGATTACACATCAATATTCGTATATAGCCCTCATGACAGAATAAAACATACGTTCCATCTCTTCCCTTTATCTCTTCCAATAAGTTATTTTGTCTTGCTTTTACTTCTTCCCCCGTTTCGCCGCCAGGGAACCGACAGTCATGCTTATGCTCGTAGAAGTCTTTCCAAAACTCTGGATACTGCTCTTCTATGTCTTTATCAGACATAGTCTCAACGATTCCATTATCAATCTCATTGAGTCTCTTATCTATCTTTACAGCAATACCTTTATCTCTTGCTAATGGTTTTGCCGTCTGCTTTACTCGCAAGTATTCACTAGCATAGATATAGTCCACTTTTTCATTTTTGAAATATTCAACTAATGTTTCAGCTTGCTCAAAACCTTGCCTAGTAAGTGATGGATCAGTATGGCCTATGATTTTATTTATTGCTGATGTGCTTTCTTTATCGCCATGTCGTATAAAGTATAACTTCATGTTTCTCTCTTAAAATTTAATATTAACGCGCGCCGAAGACCCCAACCTAACCTTCAGATTGACCCGCAATCCCTGCCCACAAGGCTTGGAGCGTATTGTGCGCTGCTGCTTCGCTTTAATCATGCCAAAGGATTTTTCATGGTTAAAGCCACTGTCAGGCGTATAATGCTATTTTTCTCTTATGAGAACCCAATCATAATACTCTGTTGTTTTTGTACCAAGTATTTCTATTACACAATCAATAACTATTCCCTGAACCTGATCTATTATTATCGCTATTATCATTTCTTTTGTTGTCATTCCTGCTGTCGCCGTATTTATCATTTTAACTATAGTGACTGCAGATCCTACCACTAAATTCAAATCCTTCGCAATTTCAACCCATTCGGCCGTAGTTGTGCTCTTTGTCTTGACTCTTTTAATATAATAGCTACTTTCATTCCGAGGCCAATATATTCTAAAACCAGTATCATAATATTTTTTATTAATTGAAAACTCTGCGCGTCCATCAGTGTTTAATGTAATACTTTTTTGATTCTCTATTAACAGCTCATCTCCATAGAGTGGTTTAACTTTCTTAATATACTCATAACTGTAGATAGCCTTATCTGAACCATTTATATATCTATAATCAAACTCATCTTTTAATGATTCTAATAGAAATAAGCTCCTTAAAGCTGAAAGTGCCACACCATAATACCAGTAATCTTTACCAGCAATTAATCCCAAGGCAGTAGGAGCTAATACTACTAAAATTTCAAGCCCACCATCCTTTAGTACTTTCTTGGTATATATTTCTTCTTGATGAGATTCTATTTTATATTGAATTTTTTCTTCTACTTCTTTACAAATTGACACAATAAATTTATCAGATTCTTCATTTGGGTATTTTTCAATCACAAGTGGTTTATAAGAAACAATTTCTTCACTTACAACTCCTAAGCACTCCGGCTTGTTTTCAACAGTTCTTATACCTGCATACTTAAAACTTGTACAACTAATTAATAAAAATCCAGTTATAACTCCTATGACCATTTTCAAATGTTTCATATTTATTTCTAATATTACGAAGCCTTATCGTTATTCATTATCACATTATGTTGTAATATTTTATATTTTGGCGAGTCAGGTTGAAGCAGTTGATAGACGATTTTCCATTTCTTTCACTCAGTCAGCATCCATCTTGATTAACCTATTCTTCTTCAAATTTTATTTCATTACCCACTTGTATTCCCATTGCAACAGCTTATCGAACTCTCCAGCTTTTGTGTGATGCATACTTTCGAATATGATTGCGCCGCCCGTTCCGCGAAGCGGTTGCCGTGATTTTTGCATCTGCTTGGAGAATCTTGCTTTCACCCTCCAGCAAAAAGCGTGACAATAGCGTTGTCACGGTTAAAGCTTTTGTTAGCTTTTGTTAGTTCTTTTGATTTTTCGTTTCCTGTGTTAGTATAAATTCCATTTTTCTATCTTACAACTTATTTTTTCGCTTGAGGTACAGGCACTAATGGTTCTATAAGATTAATAACATCGCTACATATTTCTTTATCATCAATATCCAGTATGTAATGTTCTTTGGCCCCTTTATAAGGGATTCCTTTTTCTGATTCTTTCAATAATCCCACAAGACATTCATGTTTCTTTACATAAACACTATTATTACATACTAATAGTAGTGGTTTATCATTCACATAAACCATATACTCACCAAACATTTTTCTATAACGAATTCTGCCAGTCTCATTTACTTGCTCACAAACATACTGTACGAATTCAATATCTGATGCCATATATTCTCCAATTAGCACAACACCATATGCGATACTTTCGGCGCCGAAGGTGCCAACCTAACATTGGCTTAACCTTTAAACCCGTGCTTGAGCACGCATTGTGGAGCAACGTGCGGAGGCTTGGCGTGGTTTGTGCATTGTTGTTCTGCAAAAACCATGATAATAGGCGTTATAGGGTTGAAGCATTTGTTAGGCTTCTTTCTCTTCCCAAGTACTCCCAATACTCCATTATCGTAATATCATTTTTCTTTTCCCCAAGCTTTAATAGCATAAATAACTCTGGTCTATGCTCTACGCCAGCTAAAACAACAACAGTCCTCTCGTTTTTGCTTTTGTTCAAAATGTTCTGAACCATTGCAGCAGTTCTTTCATCCCAAAATTTGTTATCTGCTTTGCAAAAGCTACTATATTTCTTCAATATCTCATTATACGGGAGTACCTCTTTAACAACTCTATCCCATTTTGCATTTTTGTCTATTATGATCTTATCAAGATCTATACTATTAATTCTCCTACACTGGTTTTGTCTTATAAAACGATCTCTTTTTTTCATTGCCTCATAAGCATCGTTAATGATTTTTGTTTCATTTTCAGATAAAGCTTTCTTCTTTAATAGCCTATTAATATCCGTAAATAAATCTTTATAGTTCTTAAACAACTGAATATTTCTAATTTGTTCTTGTCGGTTATATATATCATATAGCTTAATCTTTATAGCCTTTAACTTTTCATACTTATTAAGTGCATAATCCTCTTGTGATTCAGTATTTCTAGCCTTCTTTAACTCACCAGACTCTGTATAAAATTCATCTGACAACTCTTCCAATATACAGGATGGTTCTATATCAACTAATATCTGATATAGAGTATCACCAGTATATTTCTTTGTATTTTTGTGTACTGTGCCTATAATCACTATATTTGTCATATACTCTTCGTGAACCTAACATTGGCTTAACCTGCAATGCCGGCCCACGCTCCTGGCGTGGGCATTGGCGTGGTTTTTGTACCTACTTATATTCTCTTGCTTTCACTTTCCAGCAAAAACCATGGCAATAGGCAGCGTCAAGTCGAAGCATCTGTTAGAGCTTTTCTTTATATAGATTCAGAAACTCGATCGGAGTATATACTTTCACTATTGAATTCTTATAATCATCAGTATTCCGGGTGACGATACAATCACATCGGTTTCTATTTGCTGAAAATTGCTGCAACGCATCTTCAAAATCAGGAATTCTTGATTTTAATCCATTTACTATATCTGATTGATCTATTGAAAGCACTGTAATGTATTGAATCAGTTTTGATATGAAACGACGAGCGTTCTCATCTTCCCCTGTTTTTTTTAAAACATAATATAGATTGGCAATCCCATTAGAGGACATATATCCAATTGCTATATTATTCTCAAGTAATGTTAAAACAATTCTACTCGCTTCAAGAAATGGTTCTCGAGCTAATGCTACGTCTAAAACAACATCCGTATCGACAAAAACACGTCTGATCATAAGAATCGTTCCGATCTACTTTCATCAAGCATGTCTTTGTAATCTCTTCCATTATCCTTAAACATGCCGACAAGGCTGTCAGTAATCGGAGCCTCGAGGGTACTTGAAAAATCGCTTGGAGTTGTTCCAGAAGATATGTTATTCAAATACTCCTCTACGATTCTAGAAACACTCTTATTTTTATTTTTAGCATAGGTTTTCGCCCTCTTTATGATTGCTTTATCGATGGTTAAAGTAAGTTTCGTTGTCATAGACCACCTCGCACGTATACTATATACTTCTCATACGTATACGTCAATAGCATTTTTGATATGTTATTAATTCTATGTTTAGCAATGTTACAGTGTCCCCCTCTTTGTTCAGACCAGATATACTGAGCAAGGAGAGAGGATATGGCAGAGCAGCAACGATGGACGGCGAAGCGCAAGTCTGAGGTGATACTCCAGATCCTGCGCCA
>NZ_JBCFBO010000009.1 GCF_038562635.1 Methanobacterium sp.
GTTGAACCATCATTCACCATTAAAACTTCAATTTCTTTTAATGATTGATTAACTAGTGAATCCAAGCATTCTTTAAGGTATTCTTCTACATTGTAAATTGGAACAATTACACTAACTTTTACGTTATTTTTTTGAATTCCATAGTTAGTGTTGAGTTCTTTTGTCATTTCGAAGTATTTTTTGGGTATTCCTTTGAATGGGAATTTTCCAAAGTATTTATTTCCTTTTTGAACGACTTCTAAATATTTCATTCTGTTCTTTTCAAAATCTAAAGCTTTAAGAAGTGATTCAACATCTCCTTTTTCGATGAAATAGTATTTAATCCGGTTTATTGCTCTTAAATCTTTGAAAACATCTTGGGGGATGGTTTTTATATATTCTTGAACAATCGGGATAAACTGGTTAGTATAATCCTTATTAACTTGATCTAATTTGTCAATGTAAAGTTTTAAGTCTAAATCTAGCCATTTGAAGTATTTATAGTAAATACAGGTTTTATCATTTACATTTTCTTCTATGAATTGGTCTACAGTTTTTAAAGCAGATAATCGGTCTGTAAAGTTAGTTATATCTGTTCTTTCTTGAGTTATGGATTTAGTTAATCCATCTCTTTCTCTCCAATAATAAATAATATCTGTTAAAACTGCGGTTGATCTGGATTTGAAATGTGCAGGGATAGTTACTGGAATATCTTCGTATAAAACTCCTTCTGGAAATTTTAAATCATTTTTTCTCCAGAATTCTGTTTTGAATAGTTTATTCCATGCTGTTGTGTCGTATATTAATTCTGGGTTTTTAGTGATGTGTGTGGATGTAATGTTTTCTTTAAATACTTTTGCATGTAAACTTGATGTGTATTCTCTTTTGGAATTAAATCGTATTACGTTTCCAGTTATTATGTCGTGTTCCCCGTTTTCAGACATTTCATATAATTTTTTATAAGCGTCCTTTGATAAGAAGTCATCAGAATCCACGAAAGCAATGTATTCTCCATTAACAAGAGGAATAGCGTAATTTCTTGCTTGGCCTAATCCTCCGTTGGGTTTTGTTATTAGGTGGAAGTTTTCGTATTTGTTTGCATATTCTGCAGCAATCTTACCACTGGAATCTGTTGAACCATCATTCACCATTAAAACTTCAATTTCTTTTAATGATTGATTAACTAGTGAATCCAAGCATTCTTTAAGGTATTCTTCTACATTGTAAATTGGAACAATTACACTAACTTTTACGTTAGACATCATTTATCGCCATATCTCCTAAAAATCAATATTTTAATAGTTATCCTATAGATAAATTTAAGTCTGTTCTTTTAAAATATCATCAAAAATATTTGGGGATACATTTTCTTCTTTGTGTGGGTTGTTATTTTTGTCAAAAACCGTGTCAAAAATGTTTTTACAAGCATTACCCTTTTCGTATTGGCAGTAGTTTTTATAGAAAGCATTTATTTTGTCTCGGTATCTTGATTTGATGGAATCTAATTTTAATAATTCTTCGATAACTTCATTTGAAGTTGATACTATAGGTCCGGGAGCTTCTTCTTCAAAATTTAAATAAAATCCACGTAAATTGTTTTTGTATAAGTCTAAATCATAAGTGAAAAATATCATGGGCTTGTCTAAAACGCCATAATCGAACATAGCAGAAGAATAATCGGTTATCATTACATCAGATATAATATATAACTCTTCTATACTATTATATCCAGTTACATCTATTACAAAATCATTTAATAATTCTCTTTTCAATCCTTTAGCTGAAAGAGGATGAGCCCTTAAGAGCAGAATGTACTCGTCTCCTAGTTTTTCTTTCATTGTTTTAAAGTCTAGCATTAAGTCAAATTTGTTTTTCACACGCCATGTTGGTGCGTATAAGATAACTTTTTTATTTTCAGGAATGTTTAATTCTTTTTTAATTTTATTTATAGTTTTAGGAGTGTTTAACATGAATATTTCATCTATACGTGGATAACCAGACTTTAAAAACTCTTTTTCAAACATAAAACATTGCTTAGTAATATCAGCTACTTTATCGCTGGACACAACAAGATAATCCCACCTGTTACACCTTTTTATATATTTATTTAAACTTTCTTCCGTTGTAAAGTCTCCTGGCACATCTATTCCTAGTGTTTTAAGGGGAGTCCCGTGCATGGTTTGGATTTCAACTGCACCTTTCCGTTTATTGTAAAAGTCAGGGAAGTTAACGTTATTTACAAAGTATTTAGCAGTGGCCATGTAGTAAAAGTATTTTAGAGATCTAAAACGTACTTTTTTTCCATTTCCTTTGATTTTCATGCTTTCGTCGAAGAATGCCCAG
Organism: Methanobacterium sp.; assembly: GCF_038562635.1. Lineage (NCBI taxonomy): Archaea > Methanobacteriati > Methanobacteriota > Methanobacteria > Methanobacteriales > Methanobacteriaceae > Methanobacterium > Methanobacterium sp. Next base: position 2,323 of record NZ_JBCFBO010000009.1, read on the forward strand.
ATACAGTCATATTCAGGATGATTTTTATCTATGTATTCGTATAGGTAGCGGGGATTACAGTTGTATTTATTGGTCCAATAGGATTCGAACACTATTCTTTTTTTATTTATTGGTAAAAGTCGCATTAGTGGATAAATGTATCTTTCTAAAGCTTCTCTTTTTCTAGTTGTATTGGCTTCCCGTGACCAAATTAAACTTACTTTTAAGCCTAAAAAACCATTAGAATTGATAAGTTTGTACTTATGTGTTTTAAAAATTTTATTTTTAAATTTACTGCTAGTCAGTGTTATTTTGTGAGATATGACATTATCTGGTTTAACATGGTAATCTACATAGAATTCCCAATCATCGCTAATGAATAAATTGTTATTTAATTCATCTTTAGTTTTAACAATAAACGTATTCTTTAAAACATTTTTGGTCTCTTCTATACTTTTTTCGCCAATAGAAATGGTAGTACCATATTTTTTAGAAACACACCTTAATTTTGAATCTATCACTACTTGTTTACCTAAGCTGCTTTTATTTAAACATGCGGAGAGTTTTAAAATATTATTTTCCCAATTATATGATTTTAAGTAGGTTTTAGCGCTGTGCTTTATTAGGTTAATATCTCCTGATTCAGAAATGTGTAAATGTAGTAGATAGTTTCCATAGATCTTCTTTTTATTAATTTTATTTCCAGTTAAAGATAATCTCTGGTCGTTTTTATAATATTCTACAAAGTATTTCCAATCCTTTAAATTTTTTATTAGATTATTGGGAATTATTGCAGTAAATCCTGTCGCATTTGGAAATTTGTCGAGTATTAGCTTGTTGAATTTAAAATCACGATTAATTTTTACATAAACTGGCATTTTTTCTCTTTTATAAAGCATTAATTCATTTTTTGATTTTTTATCGTCAAACCAGCCTTCAAGGTATAGATTGTTATCCTTAAAATAAGATTTAGTAATTCCGGAATGTTGTTCTTTTATAAAAAAGCACAAGTCTCCCTTAGCATTGTATTTAACTATAACTTTATTGTAAATAGCTAGATAGGGTTCTAGTTGGGATTCTATATTTGGGCTTCCTAAAATTATGTCCCTGTTTATTCCTGGCATTTGAAGGTTTATTATAAGTTTATATTTACCAGATCCTAGTTTTAGAAATTTAGGGTCATTTAAATCAATTTTTATATT
>NZ_JBCFBO010000010.1 GCF_038562635.1 Methanobacterium sp.
GATCAATCTTTTGATAATTGATAAAGTTTATACTGTCAGAAAGATTATTTCTTGGATCCACTAATCGAATCAGTGAGTTTTTGTCTTTTTTTAATAAAAATAGCCTTTCTTTTTGTCTATAAAAAATTGCATCAATTCCTAAGGATTTAAAATTCAGAAATAGGTCTAAGCTTATTATAGGTTTTTTCAAATGACTGTAAAGCGTATCCTTATTTAATAAATAAAATACTGTGTCTTGAAGAGGAAATATTTGTTTAAATACAATAGAGTCATTCGCAACAACTAAATAACGGGCTGCTATTTTTTCATTTAATATATAGTCAAAAAGATAAACATTTCTCTTTTCTTCCCGTGGATAAATATTCCAATTTTCAAATTCAGAGAAAGTTTTATCTTTATTCAATGAATATATTTTCTTTATTTCTGAAGGAAAATCCTTTGTATTACAGTTTTGAAAAATAAATAATAAAAATAAAATTACCAATGTTCTCATAAATGTGTATGTTTTTACTTATTTAACTTACTCCATTTATATCCTAATCCAATTGAATATTGGTCATCCTGTGAATCCAACCTTCTATAATGTGGATCCCTCAGACTATTAATATGAGCTCCAAGTTTTACAATCAACTTTGAGAATCCTAGTTTACCCGCTCCAGCTCCCCATAAAAAGTTTCCAAAATTATAATTATTGTGTGCAACTGCTCCAGATGCTGTTTGAGTAATATATAACTTGTCTGCACTTATAGGTTGTTCTATCCCATCAATTAAAGGCTTAGCTGTAACAACGTAATCCATTTTACCTTCGCCTTCTAAATTGGATGCATCGCTTTCTCTTGTAATAAATTTAATTTTATTTTCTTTGTTCTCTTGTTTATTTACCCCTGAATTATCCAAAACTTTGGAAATCGCGTCATTGATAACAATTTTTACTCCTGTAATTTCTCCTTTATCAATTGCTTTTGGATCATTTTTTGGATCCGCAAACTTAAAAATAAAAGACTTTTGTGTATCATTCCCGAGGACTAGTCCAGTATGTTCTCCAGGTTTTCGTATTTTACCGGTATAATCACCATTGTGATTGAAAATATATTCATCAAGCCTCATCCCTTCCGGATCAATAAACCTCACCGGGTTATTCGCCACATACGCATACGGCGAAATCGAATAATACTTCTCCGCCAGCGGATCAGGTATCAACCATTTGGCCAGTGCCGCATCATAATGTCTTGCGCCGTAGTCGTAGAGGTCAAGGTTCAACTGACGGTCGAGCTCCTTGCCGTTGTACCTGTAGGGCTGGTTGGAAGCTTGAAGGCCTTCTCCAAACAACCCGCCGAAGGGGTAGTAATGGTTCACCTGCTCCATCGTGCCGCTCTGGCTCAA
>NZ_JBCFBO010000011.1 GCF_038562635.1 Methanobacterium sp.
TGACTGGATGGATCATTACAACAAGGAGCGACCGCATTCGGCCCTTGGATATGCTACCCCGGCCGAAGTCAGGCACCTATTAGTGGCTTAAGTGGTCTGAAAAAGAGGGGAGCACTACAGGCCGGCATTGCAGGTCAAGCCAATGTTAGGCGGACGCCTTCGGCGCGGAGAATAAAATGTTTAAATACTATAATAATGAGTCATACTTTTTAGATGTACTAAAGAATAAGCGTTTATATTTTGCTTCGTTTAGGCAATTTAATGACCCATATGAAATATTTGGTTTTTTAAAAAATACTGATGATGGAAAAAGTTATGTAGATAAAAAATTTAAAGATAAAATAAAATGTTGTTGTTTTTCATTAACAAATAGGAATTATTTATTATGGTCTCATTATGGAAAATCACATAGAGGATTTTGCATTGAATTTGATTTTGAAGAATGCATTCAAAATAGTATAAAAAATAACGTGCATATAGTTAATTATAACGGAAAGAAACTTTATGGATTTAAAGTAGATTATAATTCATATGAACTAGAAGTATCATTTAGTAAAAGTAATAAGATTCTAAATTTAAATCAATCAATTGAACTTGTTAGGCATAAATTTGCTGATTGGGAATATGAAAAAGAGTATCGCTTTATTACTGAACAATCAGAACCAGGATTTATTGAAATTCCAAGTGAATCAATTAAATCTATTACATATGGATATAATATTTCTGACCAAAGAATGAAATATTTAGATAAGAGAATTAAAAGAATGGGAATCAATTTAGAAACCAGAAAGCTAAAATTGGCTTGCAATATAGGGCAATTATTGTAAAGTTCGCCTAACACCTGCTTCAACCTTATAAATCCTTTGGCATGGTTTGTAGTGCTCCCCTCTTTTTCAGACCACTTAAGCCACTAATAGGTGCCTGACTTCGGCCGGGGTGTAGTGCTCCCCTCTTTTTCAGACCACTTAAGCCACTAATAGGTGCCTGACTTCGGCCGGGGTAGCATATCCAAGGGCCGAATGCGGTCGCTCCTTGTTGTAATGATCCATCCAGTCAG